>NZ_JASGBI010000002.1 GCF_030053425.1 Lysobacter stagni
TTCATGGGGGAATCTCGCTGCAAAGCTGGACCGCGAAAGGTGCGGTGGTGCCGGCCACGCCGGCACCACCTGGTCTGCATCAGTTGTACGCGACGGTGTAGCTCACGTAGGTGTTGACCGTACCGGCCGAGGCGCCGCCGGCCTTCGAGAAGTACTGGGCGGCATACTTCAGGACGCCCGGCGTACCGGCAGCCGGGGTGGCCGTCGGGTTGTTGGCCGCCGTCTTCAGGTTGATCGGAGCACGGCTGACACCGTTCAGCAGGCGGACGCCCACGTTGGTAGCGGTGCCGGTGTTGTCCAGGAAACCGTCAGCGTTGATCATCGAACCGCCGGCCACGTCTTCGTACACCAGCTGCGAGACCTTGCCGTTGCAGGTGTCACCGGCGCCGCCGCCGACCTTGATGTCGAAATCCTTCGTCATGGCGTAGCTGGCAGCGGCGGCCAGGTCCGACGTGTGGGCCGTGTCCAGAGCGACGGTCAGGTCGCCGCCGGTGCCGGTGGTGTTGGTGCCCGCGGCCACGGTGCAGGTGCCATCGACGATCAGGCCGGTGATGGTGATCTTGCCGCTGGACGCGAACGCCGACGGAGCAGCCAGGACTGCAACCAGAGCGGTGGAGAGAAGAAGCTTGTTCATTACTGTGAATCCTGAGGTTGATTGAGACAGAGAGATGGACCGTCGCAATGGAACCAGCGGAGACATGCGCGCCACCGTCCAACGACGGGGGGCATCGTAGGTTTCGAGTTCTCCTGCGGGCATCAGACGAATCTGGGAAGCAAATTTCCCGGGGGACGCCGATTCATGTGACGTTTCGCCACGTGACGCTCGGGTGCGGCACGGTGGGAGCATGCGATCAGTTGGCTGCTGCACGACGCATTCAGAGGCCAAGGCTACGCGCATGCATGCCCGCGGCGGTTCACGCCGCTACAGCCTATTTGCGGCTTCATGGAGTTGCCCGGGAGGCTCTCTGGCATTGATGCCGCGGACACGCGGCGTCGCCGCGATCAGGGCGTCCGTCCGGCTGCGGTGATTCCCGCAGCTGGTGGGGTCAGGCGATACCCAAACCGGGAATTGCGCTGATCGTGTCCGGGTCGAAGCCGGCGAGTTCAGCGAAGTGGCGCCCGCGCGCGACGTAGTCGCGATACGCGCCGAAACTGGGTGCGCCCGGCGACAGCAGGACGACACCCTCGCCGCCCAGCGCTGCACGCGCCTTGGCCATCGCATCGGAGAGGTCGGTCGCGGCATCGAGCACGAAACCAGCCTGCGCCACCAGCGGCTCCAGCAATGCGTGGATGCGCGGCCCGTTCTGGCCCATGGTGACGATGGCGACCGGCGCGTGCGTACGCATGGCGTTCGCGAAGTCCTCCCATGGCAGGCCGCGATCGTGGCCACCGACGAGGATCGCGACGCGGCGCTCACGGAAGCAATCCAGCGCCGCGAGGCTGGCGTGCGGCGTGGTGCTGATGGAATCGTTGACGAAGGTGACGCCGTCGCGCGTGCCCACGGTCTGCAGGCGGTTCGGCAGTGGGCGGAAGCTCGCCGCATTCGGCGCCAACGCAGTGGCGTCCAGGCCCAAGGCTTCGATCGCCGTGAGCACGGCGCACAAATTGCCGCGGTTGTGACGGCCCGGCAGCGGCAACGCGCGCGTGTCCATCACGAACGTATCGCCACGATGGAGATCGTCTTCGCGCAGATGCCAGCCCGCGGCATGGCCAAACCAGCGCACGTCCACGTCGCCCTGTGCGATGAGCTGCGCGCCGATCGCGGTCAGGCGCGCATCATTGGCGTTGAGCACCGCGATGCGCGGCCGTGCACCGGTCAGCAGGCGCAGCTTGTCCTCAACGTAACGCTCGTGCGAGCCGTGCCAGTCCAGGTGTTCCGGAAAGATGTTGAGCGCAATTGCGACCTGCGGCCGCACGCCGCTTTCGGCGACATCGCCGGTCTGGTAGCTCGACAGCTCGATGGCCCAGAACTCCGGCGTCACGCGCGGTTCCAGCACTTCCAGCAGCGGCAGACCGATGTTTCCGGCCAGCGCGGTCACATGGCCGCCCGCACGCAACAGGTGCGCGAGCAGCGCGGTCGTCGTGCTCTTGCCCTTGGTCCCGGTGACGCAGACCGTACTGACGGCGGTGCCGTGCTCGTCGGCATGTTCGCCGAACCAGAGCGCGGTGCCTCCGATGAAACGCGTGCCCTGCCCTGCCGCGGCGACCGCTTCGGGCTTGTACGGACTGATCCCGGGCGACTTCACGACGACGTCGAAGGTGGACAGACGTTCTGCGTTCGCGTCGCTTTCCGTCACCAGCGCCGCATCACCCATCGACTCGGCCTCGAGCGCCTCATCGGCCGAACAGAACAGCGTCAGCGGCAGGGCCGGCAGGCGGGTACGGATCGCATGGTAGGCGGCGCGGCCCTCGCGGCCCCACCCCCACAACGCGACCTTGCGACCTTCAAGCTGCGAGATGCGCACGCAGGCGGGTCCACAGTGCAGGTGGAATGCGCTGCTCGTCGTCGATGGCCAGCAGCGGCTCGATACGCAGTTCGGCTGCATCCAGCTGCGGGCGAATCTCGCGCGCGAAGCGCTTGACCAGTGCGTCCTCGCGCCACTCCGGGCGTTCGGCCAGCGCGGCCATGGCGGCGCGCGACTCGCGCCCTTCGCCGACGCATTCGAACGGCTTGTGGTCCTGGAACTCCAGCAGTGCGTCGTAACCGCCGGTCTGCGCCGGATCGTCCAGCAGGTTGCGGCCGAAGATGCCCATCAGGCGCGGCTTGGGCATGAACGGCGCCAGTGCCAGGAACACGAAGTGGCACTTCGGGCACACGCCGCACCAGCGGCTGGCCGGGCGTTCGCCGAGGATGTGGAAATTGCGGTTGCAGCTGCTGAAGTGCGAATCGTAGCGGTCGGTCTTCGCGAACTGCCGCGCCACGGCCAGCTCGCTGAGCGGGCGCAGCAACGAGTAGTAATGCAGGTCCGAGGCGACCTCGCGCTGCACGTACTCGCCGAACGCCTGCTCGCAGGCCCAGCCCTTGGACCACTGGTGGTTCACTTCGCCCGTGCCTTCGATCAGGCTGCCGTAGCTGGCCGAACGCTCGTTGGAGAACACCACCTGGTCCACGCCCAGCAACACCGCGGCGAAGACCATGATCGCGGAGTTGAGCACGGTGACCGGGATGTGCCCGTTCCATGCGCCTTCGCGGTTGTAGTCGAACAGCTGCGGCGCCAGCGTGCGGCCCAGGTTGAGTGTGGCCAGCCCGGTGCGTTCGGCGCAGGCGCGGATCAGCTGCGAGCCACCGATCCACGTGACCGTCTGCTCCACGCCCAGCGCGCGCAGCGCTTCGATGCTGACCAGCGAATCCTTGCCGCCGCCGATGGCAACCAGCGCGTGCTCGCGCAGGCCCAGCGCCGGCGCTTTCGCGCCTGCCTCCTGCCCCACCGGGAAGCGGATCTTCCCGTGCAGGTTCAGGCCGTTGCGGTAGGCGAACTCGCCCAGACCATTGACGTAGATCAGCTCGATCAACGCCGCGGTGTCTGCACCGATCGCATACGAATCGATGCGGATTTCCTCCGGCACCGCCGCCTTGTAGTAGCTCACGCCGGCGATCAGGTGCAGCAGGCGCAGCGCGCGCTCGGCCGCCTGTGCTCGCGCATCGTCCAGCACGAACGGCGCGCCGGGCACGGTGACGGTCTCGATCATCTCGGGACCGTCGTCGAAGGCATACACGAGTTGCGCCACGCCGGTGGCCGCATCGAAACCGCAGCGCACGAAACGGAACGCGCGGATCGCGTCGCGGTTGAACTTCCACTCACTCATTCGATCACGTCCTCGGCCGGAAGGGCCCGCAGGTTGTAGGTGTTGGCCATCGCCATGCCGTATGCGCCGGCATCGGCGACCAGCATCACGTCGTCTTCGCGCGTGTCGGCGGGCAGCGTGCGGGCACGGCCGATCACGTCGCTGCTTTCGCAGATCGGACCGACGACGTCGAACACGGCGTTCTCGCCATCGCCCAGGCGACTGAGGTTGAAGATGCCGTGGTAGGCCTCGTACATCGCCGGGCGCATCAGTGCGTTCATGCCGCCGTCGCAGCCGACGCGCCGCACGCCGTCCTTCTCGATGGTCTGCGTCACGTGCAGCAGCAGCGCGCCGCTTTCGGCCACGAGATAACGACCCGGCTCGATGACCAGTCCGTAGCGCGGATAGGCCGACTTGATTTCTTCCAGCCCGGCGCGCCACAGCGGCAGGTCGAACTGCGGCGCTTCCGGCGTATAGGGAATGGGCAGGCCGCCACCGATGTCGATGGTCTCGATGGTGCCCACGCTGTCGGCCAGACCGGCCAGGTGCGCGTACACGCCACGCCAGTGCTGCGGATCCTCGATGCCGCTGCCCAGGTGCGCGTGCAGACCGCTGATGCGCACGCCCAGCTTGCGCGCTTCCTCGACGAAGGCGTCGAAACGCGTCATCGGCAGGCCGAACTTGGCGGCGACGCCGCCCGTACGCACCTTCTCGTGGTGGCCTTCGCCATGGCCCAGGTCGATGCGCAACCAGATCGTGCGATTGCGGAACACCTCGGGCCAACGCTGCAGCGCCTCGATGTTGTCGAGCGTGACGATGATGCCGCGCTCGAAGGCGGCTTCGTATTCGCGGCGCGGCGCGAAGCTCGGCGTGAACAGCACGCGTCCGGGCGCGAGGTCGGGCAGCGTGGCGAACACGTGCTCGAACTCGCCCTGCGACACGCATTCCAGACCGAAGCCCTCGCCCACCAGCGTGCGCAGGATGGCCGGGTGCGGGTTGGCCTTGATTGCGTAGAAGCAACGGTCCACCGCGTTCGTCGCGATCAGCGAACGGGCGCGCTCGCGCACCGTCGCCAGGTCGTAGACGTAACGCGGCGTGCCCTGCGCGGCCCGTTGCAGCAGCGCATCCTTTCGACCGATCCACCACGCCGGCGCACGCTGCGCCTTGCCGTGCGCGATCTCGCGCCAGCTCGGGCCGAACACCGTCGCATCGCGCACGGGCATCGCGCGCGAGCGGATCAGCTCCGCGTGCAGGTGCGGCAGCAGGCCGTCGGCATCGGTCTCGTCGATGACGAAGGTGAGGTTGAGGTCGTTGGACGACTGCGAGATCAGATGCACGCGCTCGCGGCCGAACGTCGCCCAGATGTCGCTGAGCCGGTGCAGCAGCGAACGCATGCCGCGGCCGACCAGGGTGATCGCCGCGCACGGCGCGATCACCTTCACGCGGCACACTTCGGCCAGGTCGGCGCTGAGTGCTTCCAGCACGTTGGTGGTGACCAGGTTCTCGCTGGGATCCAGCGACACGGTGACGTTGGTTTCCGACGAGCCGATGAGGTCGATCGACAGGCCGTGGCGCTTGAAGCGTTCGAACACGTCGGCGAGGAAGCCCACCTGCTGCCACATGCCGATACTTTCCATCGACACCAGCACGATGCCGTTGCGGCGGCTGATGGCCTTCACGCCGGGCACCGTCGCCGCGGTCGCGTCAATGCGGGTGCCGGGAAGCTCGGAGCGTTCGGTATCGAGGATGGCCATCGGCACGCCGGCGTCGCGGCACGGCGCGATCGAGCGCGGGTGCAGCACCTTGGCGCCGGTGGTGGCGATTTCCTGCGCCTCGGCGTAATGCAGCCGTGTGAGCAGCCGCGCTTCGGGTACCTCGCGCGGATTGGCGCTGAACATGCCGGGCACGTCGGTCCAGATCTCCACGCGCTGCGCCTTCAGCAGCGCGCCGAAGTACGCGGCCGACGTGTCGGAACCGCCGCGCCCCAGGATCGCCGTGCCGCCGTCGCCATGGCGCGAGATGAAGCCCTGCGTGATCAGCATCGGCGCGCCCTGCGTGGAGAAACGCTGCGCGAAGCCATCGCTGTCCAGGCGGCAGTTCACCGACAGGCGCTGCGACCACGGGCTGGCGTTGGGCAGCGAAACGGCATCGAGCCATTCGCGCGCATCGCACCAGCCGAAGTCATGGCCCTGCGTGCGCAGGTACGCGGCGCCCAGCGTGGACGACAGCAGCTCGCCTTGCGCCAGCACTTCGGCCTGCCACTCCAGCGGGCGCGATGCGGCACGCGATTCCGTCGCCAGCGCCTGCAGCGCGGCCAGACGTTGGCCGAGCACGGCATCGGGATCCAGGTCGAGTTCGCCGCAGAACGCGCGGTGGCGTTCGACCAGTGCGGCGACGCGTGCCTCGATGCCATCGCCGTTGGCGATGGCCTGCAGCTCGTTGGTGACGCCCGACAGCGCGGAGACCACCACCAGCACACGTACGCCTTCCTCGGACATGCGTTTTCCGGCGAGGCGTCCGATGGTGTCCCAACGGTTCCGGCGAGACACCGATGTGCCGCCGAACTTGAGTACTACCCAGCGATTCGCTTCCGCCACCGCAATTGCCCTCGTAATGGTCGTTGTGTGTGAGATATCAGGGAGAAAAATCGGGAACAAACGGGTTGTTACGCCTGCAACCATGCGGGCGCGCGGCCCGCACAGAACCTAGAATGGCGCGCTTCCGCCCCCACCGGCTCGGAAATGCGGCCATAAAGGCGGCAATTCTAGTCGAATAATCCCCCCGGACCCCCGCCGAATGACGCTTCGCCGCTATTTGCAACTGGACGTGTTCGCCGATCGCCCCGGCGCCGGCAATCCGCTGGCTGTCGTACTCGATGCCGAAGGCCTGGACGAGGCGCGCATGCAGGCGATCGCCCGCTGGACCCGGCTGCCGGAAACCACGTTCGTGTTCGCGCCGAGCGGGCCCGACGCGAGCTACCGCATCCGCATGTTCAGTCCGCGCCGCGAGGTGCCGTTCGCCGGCCATCCCAGCGTGGGCACCGCGCATGTCGTGCTGGAGGCCGGGCTGGCCATGCCGGTGAACGGACGCCTGCTGCAGGAAGGCGTCGTGGGCACGCTACCGCTGTCGGTGGAAGGCGAAGGCGCGTCGCGCAGCATCGCCGTGCGCACGCCGCGTGCGCGGGTGGTCGAAGTGGCAGAAGCGGGCGACGCGCGCCTGTCCGCCGCTCTGGCCGGGTTCCCTGCGGGCAGGCTACCGACGGCGCTGATGGACGGTGGCCGCCGCTGGTGGCTGGCCGAACTCGCCGACGAGGCCGCGCTGCGCGACGCCAAACCCGACTGGGACGCCATCGCCCATCTGGCCGAAACCACCGAATCCATGGGCCTGTGTGCGTTCGCGCGGGCCGATGTCGGCCGCGACTACGACCTGGTCGTGCGCGCGTTCGTCGGCGCGCCGGCACGGTTCGAGGACGCCGCCTCCGGTGCGGCGAATGCCACGCTGGCCGCATGGCTGGCACACAACCAAGCCCTGCCCGGCCGCCCGCACGCGGACGGCACGCGCCGCTACACCGTCAGCCAGGGCCGCGAAGTCGGCTTCGACGCGCGCCTGCAACTGCGCGTGGACGCCGACGGCGAGGTGTGGTCCGGCGGCCGCGTGTGCAACGTGGTCCGCGGCACGATCGACTGGCCCTGAGCCCGCGCGTCATTCCGGGATGACATCGACCCGCACGCGGATGCGGTCGCCGGGGTCGTAGTTCGTGCGCGTGGTGTAGGTGCGGCCCGCGTATTCGTAGGTGACGTCGTAGGCGCTGACCGTGCGGTCGTCGCCGCGTCCGCGCGAGTAGTAGCCGTCGCCTTCGTAGACCGGGTCGCACACGCGCACCGTGCCGACGCGTTCACGCCGGCTCTGGTCGTAGATCTGGCGCCCGGCCATGCCGCCGATCATCGAGCCGATGGCCGAGGTGGCGTAGCGCGCACTGCCACCGCCGACCTGGCTGCCCACCGCGGCGCCGACGATGCCACCCACCACGGTCGCCACATTGCGTCCGGTTTCGGTCCCGGCCCGCTGCGAGCCGTAAGGGTCGTAGCCCTCGTCACGACGGTAATAGTCGTCATCGCCGCCGACGTACGTGGGACGCTCGTAGCAGCGCTGGCCGTTCGAGCTGGCATACGAATCGAACACGGGATCCACGCGCACCACGCGCGCGTAGTCGCTGCTGCTGGTCGAACCGTAACGCGGGTAGGACTGTGCGGATGCCGTGCCGCCCGCGACGGCCAGGGCCAGCGCGAGGGCAACGACAGGAAGGCGGTTCATGGGGGGACTCCCGCGCCGGAATGGCGTGAGGCGATGGTCGGTCCGGCGTGAAAAATGGCCGCTGAACCCGGCCGTTCAGGCGCGACCCCGCGACGGCGGCATTTACCTCGCTGACAGCCACGCCGCGACGCGCCCGGCGACGTCGGCCGCCTGCCGTCCCAGCAGCGGCCCGACGTGCGAGCCGGACAGCCGCATCGCGTCGGCCTTCCATTCCGTGGCGAGCGCCAGCGTCAACGCGGCCGGGACATCTTCATCCCCGTCCGAAGCCAGGCACAGCAGGGGGCACGACGGCGCGTGGACGGCCACTCCGCCATGGGCATGGCGCAAAACGGCGCCGGATTCGTCGCGCCATCGGCGGAATGCATGGAGCGCCGTGGCGTCATCGGCCTCCGGCAGTGCGCGGCGGGTCGAGGCCAGGCGCGCGTCGCGTTGCCAGGGCACGCGGTCCGGCCAATCGCGCGCGGGCATCGCCGATGCCCACGGCGTCGGCGGAACCGGATTGACCAGCACCAGCGCGTCGGCACGTTCGGCGCAGGCCATCGCGAGCAGGCCGCCGAGGCTGGCCCCCACCAGCGCGCACGGGCGCGGCTGTGCCGCGAGTGCATCCTGCACCTGGGCCAGGTAGTCGTTGAAGGTGGTCGCCGGCAATCCCGCGGCGACCGGACACAGGTCCGGCGCGGCGACGTCGATCCCCTGCGCGGCGAACACGCGTTGCCATACGTTCCATTCCCAGCCGCCGCCACCGGCGCCGTGCACCAGCACGGCGCGCGTGATCCCCCGTGGCTCCATGGGCGCCGGTCAGCCCAGCGTTGCGGTCGCGGTCACCGGCACGGACAGCGCGCGAGAGATCACGCAGCCGGCCTTGGCGGCATCGACGAACTGCTGGAACTGGGCCTGGTCGATGCCCGGCGCCTTGCCGTTCACGATCAGGTGCACGCCGGTGACGGTCGGGCCCGGGTCGGCGCCCGGTTCCATCGTGACCTCGGCGCGCGTCTGGATGCGCTCGGGCGTCACGCCGGCCTTGCCCATCACCGCCGACAGCGCCATCGAGAAGCAGCCCGCGTGGGCGGCGGCCAGCAGTTCCTCCGGATTGGTGCCCTTCTCGTCGCCGAAGCGGGTCTTGAAGGAATAGTTCTGGTCGGCGAACAAGCCGCTCTGCGGCGTGCTCATCGCGCCTTTGCCGTTCTGCAGGTCGCCCTGCCAGACCGCTTCGGCGAAACGCTTGAAGGCCATGGTGCCACTCCCGTCGCTGTGAAGGACGGCCAGCCTAGCGCGGCAACCGTTAGCCCGGCATGGCGGCCCACGTGACCCAGCCCTCGTCTTCGCCCATGCGCCTTCACGCCTTGCGAAGAATCCGCAGCGATGTCCGTTCCGCCACATCGCGAGCTTGACCACCCCTCCCCCTTGCGCGAGGCTTGCGATCCCGGCTACGCCGGAGTTTTCCGCCATGACCGCCCGCCGGAGCGCCCACGCGCAGGCGCCGCGGACAGCCATGACGGCCTTCAGACCCTGATCATCCAAGGGAGAAGTCCGCTCATGTCCTACAGCACACAATCCATCCGCAACGTGGCCCTGGCAGGCCACCCCGGCGCCGGCAAAACCACTCTGTTCGAAGCCCTG
Source organism: Lysobacter stagni (assembly GCF_030053425.1). NCBI lineage: Bacteria > Pseudomonadati > Pseudomonadota > Gammaproteobacteria > Lysobacterales > Lysobacteraceae > Lysobacter > Lysobacter stagni. The sequence continues at coordinate 9,721 of NZ_JASGBI010000002.1, forward strand.
CTGCAGGCCGGCGGCGCACTCCAGACGGCAGGCAGCATCGAACGCGGCAGCACCGTTTCCGATTTCGATGCCATCGAGAAGCAGCGCGGCCATTCCATCGACGCGGCCATCGCCTCCATCGACCACGCAGGCATCCACGTCAACCTCATCGATACGCCCGGCTATCCGGATTTCCGCGGCCCCGCGCTCTCCGCACTAGCCGCCGTGGAAACGGTGCTGGTGGTGGTCGATGCCGCCAGCGGCGTGGAATACGGCACACGCCGGATGATGGAGTACGCGAAGGGGCGGAATCTCTGCCGCGCCATCGTCATCAACAAGATCGACCACGAAGGCGCCTCCGTCGAAGGCGTGCTCGCCGACGTGCGCGAAGCCTTCGGCGCCGAATGCCTGCCGCTCAACCTGCCCGCCGATGGCGGCAAGCGCGTGGTCGACTGCCTGCTCAACCCCGGCGGCGACAGCGATCTGGGACCGGTCGCGGACTGGCACCAGAAGATCATCGACCAGATCGTCGAGATCAACGAAACGGTGATGGAGCATTACCTGGACCTGGGCGAGGACGGCCTGTCCGGCGAAGAACTTCACGACGCCTTCGAGCAATGCCTGCGCGAAGGCCACCTGGTGCCGGTGCTGTTCTGCTCCGCGCGCACGGGCGTGGGCGTTCCGGCCTTGCTGGACGTGGCCGAGCGCTGGCTTCCCAACCCCGCCGAAGCCAACGCACCGCCGTTCGAGAAGGGCGCGCAACGCCAGCGCATCGAAGCCGTTCCCGACCCGAAGGCGCACGTGGTGGCGGACGTGTTCAAGATCGTCAACGACCCCTTCGTCGGCAAGCTCGGCATCTTCCGCGTCTACCAGGGCACGGTGAAGAAGGACACGCAGCTGTTCGTGGACGACGGCAAGAAACCGTTCAAGGTCGGCCACCTGTTCAAGCTCAAGGGCAAGGACCACATCGAGATCGAGCAGGCCATTCCCGGCGACATCGCCGCGGTGGCGAAGGTGGACGAACTGCACTTCGACGCGGTGCTGCACGACAGCCACGACGAGGACGAGATCCGCCTGTCGCCGCTGGATTTCCCACGCGCGATGTTCGGCCTGGCGGTCGACGCGGCCAGCAAGGGACAGGAACAGAAACTCTCCACGGCGCTGCACAAGCTGGCCGAGGAAGACCCCTGCTTCATCGTCGAGCACGAGGCGGAAACCAACGAAACCGTCATCCGCGGTCTTTCCGACCTGCACCTGCGCATCAACCTGGAACGTTTGAAAGACCGGTACGGCGTCGAGGTGACCTCGAGACCGCCGCGCATCGCGTACCGCGAGACCGTCGCCGGGAAGGCCGAGGGCCATCACCGCCACAAGAAGCAGACCGGCGGTGCGGGGCAGTTCGGTGAAGTCTTCCTGCGCATCGAGCCGCTTCCGCGCGGCGGCGGCTTCGAGTTCGTGGACGAGGTGAAGGGCGGCACCATCCCGGGACAGTTCATGCCCGCGGTCGAGAAAGGCGTGCGCCAGGTGCTGCGCAGCGGCGCCGTCGCCGGTTACCCCATCCAGGACGTGCGCGTGATCGTCTACGACGGCAAGCACCATCCGGTGGACAGCAAGGAAGTGGCCTTCGTCTCGGCCGGCAAGAAGGCCTTCCTCGACGCCATCGGCAAGGCGCGCCCGCAGGTGCTTGAACCCATCGTCGAGCTGGAAGTCAGCGCGCCGGAGCAGCACATGGGCGATGTCAGCGGCGGACTGGCGAGCAAGCGCGCGCGCATCAGCGGCACCGACAGCGTGCGCGGCAACGAGATACTGGTGAAGGCGCAGGTGCCGCTGTCGGAGCTGGAAGGCTACGCGGCCGAACTCAAGTCGGTCACAGCGGGACGCGGTCGCTATTCGCTGGATTTCAGCCACTACGAGCCCGTCCCGGCCAACGTGCAGCAGAAGCTGGTGGAGGCCTACAAGCCACATCCCGACGAGGACTGAGCGCGACAAGGACTGCGCCGCTTTCACGCGGGGGTCCGCAAGCTGCTTCCAGCCAACCGGGAGCGGCATATGCGATCGGGTCTGTGGAGCTTCGCCATTGCGCTTTCGTTGACCCTGCTGTGCGCCACTGCCGGCGCGCAGCAGGCCCCTGGCTCGAGCCGGGGCATTCCCGCCTTCCCGCGCCCGCCCGGCTTCCCGGATCCCGCGTGGCGCGTCACCTATTCGAGTGGCGAGGACGCACCGCCGATGATGGTGCGCGTGGGGCCCAACGCATTCGAGCCGCTGTACCGTCGCGCGGGCAACGGATACACGCCGGTGCGCGCGTCGGGCTACCGCATCGGGATCACCAGTTGCCCGTCGAGGCCGGTGAGTGGCGATCCGCGCACGCGCATGATCGATCTGGCCGCCGCCGAATGGGCTTACTTCGGCCTGCCGGTGCTCGATCTGGCGGCGGAACCGTCGGCGATCGTGCCGCGCGTGTCGCAGCCCGACGGCGTGGTCGACATCATCGCGCCTGACCGCAACGCGTCGATTGGCAGCCGCGTGCTGCGCCAGGCGCCGCGCCTGGGCCTGATGGAAAGCGACGACGCCGTGAGCGGAACCATCGCCGGCTACTGGGCCGCCACCGGCAGCGAGGAAGCGATGCGCGTGCAGAGCATCGTCAACTTCGGCTGGGACGGCGCCGGTTGGGCGATGCCGTGGTCGGCCGCCTTCATCTCATGGCTCGCCTGCGAAGCGGGATTGTCGACGTCGCAGTTCGCGCGCAGCGGGGGCCACATCGACTACGTGCGCGCCGCCGTGCGTGCGCGCGACGGACAGGACGGTTCGCAACTGTTCCTCGCCTACGACCTCGGCGAGGCCACGCCGGCAGCGGGCGATCTGCTGTGCACCGCGCGCGCCGACAGCACCTTCGCCTCCATCGCCGACGTGCGCAACGGCAACAGCGACTCCAACGCGCTGCACTGCGACCTGGTGGTGAAGACCGACCTCGACCGCCGACGCCTGTTCGCCATCGGCGGCAACGTCAACCAGGCGGTGACGCTCTCGATCATCGCCACCGATGCGAAGGGCCGACCGCTCACCGACCGGGACATCGTGGGCGCGCATCGCTGGTTCGCGGTGCTCAAGCCGCGCAGCGGCGGAAAGGTGGCCCACGACCTCGATGGCACGCCCACCGTGCAGACGCTCTACCGGGACTACGCACGCTACGCCGCCAGCCGCCGTGCGCCACCGCCGATACCGCTGCAGGCCCGCGGCAAGAAATCCAAGCCCGCGGCGAAAGACGCCACGCCCTGATGGAACGGTGCATCGCGCGTGATCCCGCCTGCATTGCCGGCGGTCCGCGTAGCCTATGCAACCCTCACGTATCCGCGCGCCATGTCCCTGTTCGACACGCAGACGCTGCTCGCCTACCTCACCGCGGCCGTGGTGCTGGTGATCCTGCCCGGGCCCGGCACGGCGTGGATCGTCGCGCAGAGCCTTGGCGGTGGCGTGCGGCGCGGGCTGCAGGCGGGCCTCGGGCTGGAGACGGCGACGCTGCTGCATGCGCTCGCGGCAGGCTTCGGGCTGTCGGCGGTGCTGGCGACCTCGGCCCTGGCCTTCGAGGCCATCAAGTACCTCGGCGCGGCCTATCTGGTGTGGCTGGGCATCAAGGCCTGGCGCGGTGGCGACACGCCCGCGGAATCGACGACACCGGCGCCGACGACCGGGCGCGGCGTTTACCTGCGATCGGTGGTGACCGGCGTGCTGAACCCCAAGGTCGCGCTGTTCTTCCTCGCCTTCCTGCCGCAGTTCGTTCACCCCGAACGCGGCTGGGTGTGGCTGCAGTTCCTGCTGCTGGGCGCGCTGCTGGCGATGGTGGGCCTGTGCAATGACGTGCTGCTGAGTTTCGCGGCGGGCCGATTCGGGCGGCGCGCGATGGACCGCGGCCGCGCCAATCCCTGGATGCAGCGCGCGACCGGCACGCTGTTCATCGGCCTGGGGCTGCGGCTGGCGTTCCAGCAGCGCGCGTGAGGCGAGGCCCCGGCCGCTGGTCGGGCCACGACCTTCGCGGGTGCGACCGGGGGGTAGCATCGGTCTTGCCGGCCGCGTCCCTGCGATGAACTCTGGCGCGGCGAAGGACGAAGGGTCCTGTTCTTGTTCGTGCGGCGCGGGTATCGTCCCGGCAAACCCGTGGAGTCCCGGATGTACCCGCGCCGCTTTTACCGAATCCTCATCGCCGCCGTCCTTGGCCTGTCCCTCGCCGCCTGTTCGACCCTCAACGGTCTGGGCGCTCTGCTCGGCAACGAAGTCCGCTTCACGCCGATGCAGCTGCAGGGCTCGCTGGACCGCAACTTTCCCAAGCATTACGACAAGCTCGGCGGCCTCGTCTCGATGACGCTGCTGAACCCGCGCCTGTCGATCCCGCAGGGCTCCGACCGCCTGCGCCTGGACTTCGACGTCGGCCTGGGCGCGCTCGGCAGCGACAGCAGCCGGCCGTCGGGCCATTTCGCCCTGACCAGCGCGCTGCGCTTCGACACGGGCACGCGCGGGCTGCATCTGAAGGAGCCGCGCATCGAGGAAGTGAACGTGCCCGGCCTGGGCGGTGCGATGAACGCCAGTTCGCGCGCCCTGCTCAACTCGTGGCTGAGCGAGTACGCGCGCGAGGAGCCGGTGTACCGCTTCGACAACAGCCTGCTCGACAAGCTCGGTTCGCGCCGCATCGGCAGCACCGTCATCGAGCAGGGCATGGTGGTGGTGCAGCTGGATCAATGAGCATGACGAAGTCGATGCACCTTGCCGCCGCGCTGGCGCTGTGCGCCCTGCTGGGCGCGTGCGGCGACAAGGCCGCCAGCGGCGGCCCGGCCAGCGCCGGCGACACCGAAACGTTGCCGGCGCCGGAGAACGATGGCGGCAGCGTCACCGGCATGCCCGACAAGCCCGGCCCGGGGCAGATCGGGCCGCCCCCCGTCGCGACCGGTACGGTGGCGCTGGACGAAGAAGGCAACCCGATCCTCCCGGACGCTTCCGCGGTCGATCCCGCGTCCGCGCCCGCCGATGCTGCGAACGGCACCGATGCACCTGCACCGGATGCGGCGACCGAACCCACCGTGCAGGACGCCGTGGCGGTCGTGCGCGACTACTACGCCGCGATCAACCGCCGGGATTTCGCGCGAGCGTATGCGCTGTGGTCCGACGGCGGCCGCGCGAGCGGGCAGAGCGCACAGCAGTTCGCCGGCGGGTTTGACGACACGCAGGGCGTGTCGGTCGAGATCATGGCGCCAGGACAGGTGGATGCCGCTGCGGGCTCGCGCTATGTGGAAGTGCCGGTCGCACTGACGACCACGCACACCGACGGTCGCCAGCAACGCTTCGTCGGTGCCTACACGCTGCGCCGCGCCGTGGTGGATGGGGCGACGGCAGAACAGCGCGCCTGGCGCATCGGCTCGGCGGACCTGCGCGAAGTCGCGCCATGACCGCGCCCGCGCCGCGGCCCTCGGGGCCGCCGCGCATCGCGCTGGACACCAACGTCTGCCTCGACCTGTTCGTGTTTCGCGACCCCGTCGTGGCGACGCTGCGCGAGGCGCTGGATTCCGGCGCGGTCGCCGGCGTAACGGACGACGCTTGCCGCGAGGAGTGGCTGCGCGTGCTGGCCTACCCGGCGCTGCGTCTGGACGAAGCCGAGCAGGCCCGACACGCCCACGCGTACGACACGGCTCTGCGATGCATCGCGATGGCGCCTGTTCCGCATCCCCTGCCCCGGTGCGCCGATCCGGACGACCAGAAGTTCCTGGAACTCGCGGCGCGCTGCGAAGCGCATTGGCTGCTCAGCCGCGACGATGCGCTGCTGAAACTGGCGCGGAGGATGCAGCGCGAGGAATGGTTCGCGATCCTGTCGCCGGCGCAGTGGATTGCGCAGTGGGCTTCCCGCACTGCGTGAACGATCATGCGCGTTGCCGGATCCGGCGATCTGGCCCGTCGTGACGTCTCCGCCCCCTCACCCCAAGCCCTCTCCCGTGGGGAGAGGGGCTTGATGCCTGATCACAGCTCGAGCCGGTAGCTCAACTTCACCAGCAGCTGTTCGTCGTCGCGCAGCTCCAGGCTGTCGCGCAGCGCACGGTCGGCGCCCTGGCCGAACGGCTGCTGGTCGAATCCACCGCGGCCGTACACCACGTACAGGTACGACAACGGTGCGAGCTCGTAGCGGTAGCGGATCTGGAAGCCCAGGTTGCTCACGCTGAAATCGTCCACCGCGTCGGCGGTGGGAATCGACGCACCACTTTGCGCAACGCGATACGCCTGTTCGAGATCCGCGTTCAGGCCGATCGCCTGCAGCTTCACGCGCAGTTCCTGCTTGTTGGTGATGGTCCAGTCCATGCCTGCATCGAGCTGCACGCGCTCCTCGTCGAACTCGCCGATGAGGTTGTCCTGCTGCCACACCAGCCAGCTGGGGATGCGTTCGTAGTAACCGCCCAGGTACACGCTGAAGGCGTCGCTGATGAAGTACGTGGGCTGCACGCGCAGGTCGTAGCCGATCTTGTCGTTGCCGGCCAGGCCACCACTGAACAGGTCCGCTTCGAACTCCCAGGCCCAGTCGCCCTTGCGCGGCCGGTTGAACTCGAAGTAGGCATTGAAGTTCGGCGGCTTGTCGACCAGGCCGTTTCCACGGGTGATCAGGTCATCGATGCCGGCACTGTTGATGTTGATCTGCGCGTACTCGTAGCTGCCGTTGCGCAGGTTGCCCTCGCGACTGATGCGCAGCTGGCGCTGCAGGCGATCGCCGTGGTCGTTGTCGGTACCACTGATGCGGCCGCGCCAGTCCTTGGAGGAATAGCGCGAGGTTTCCGGCAGGTCGGTGAAGCGGCGCAGCACTTCGTAGTTGAGGTAGTTGGTGCTGTTGCGCTGCAGGTAGCCGAAGTCGTTGATCTCCAGCTCGTTGCCGAAATGCATCGCGAGCCAGCGCTGGCGCCAGCCGTGGTCCATTTCGTAGTTCACCCACATGGTCGCGCCGGTGTCGTCGGTGGTGCGGCCGGATTCGTCGACCTGGCTGCCGATCAGGCGGGTCTGCACGTTCCAACGCTGGGTTGGGCGCCAGTTGTGGTCCACGCCCAGTACGGTGGCGTCGCGGTCGAGGAACGGGCGATCCACATGGGTCACCATCGCGCCCAGGTTCTGCTTGTCCAGGTCGCGCACCACGCGCAGCGCGCCGAACGTGCGGCCGACCTCGTCGGCTTCGTCGGCAGCGAACACGCCGTACTTGGTGCCACCCACGCTGCCGTTGAGCTTCACCGCCGCGGTGATGTCGCCGGCGCCGTTGCCGTCGTCGGCGGGACCGCCCACGCGGCGCGTGTACAGCAGCTGGCTGTAGTCCGACGGCGTGGTGAATTCGAAGATGCCCTGGTTTTCGGTGAAGAACGGGCGCTTGTCGCTGATGAAGATCTCGGTGGCGTCGAAGTTGACGACCAGGTCGTCGCTCTCCACCTGGCCGAAGTCCGGATTGAGCGTGGCCGACAGCTGGAACTGGCCGTTGGGTTTCCAGAACAGGTCGACGCCGCCATCGAAATCACTGGAGTGGTTGACGTTGTCGTACAGGCCGGAGACGTACGGCGTGACCGCCAGCAGCGACTGGCTGTACTGCGCCATCTCCACCGGCGCGAAGTCGGACAGGAACCGCGAACGCTGGAAACTGGCACCCGGCCAGGCCGAGCGCTCGCCGGTGGAGCCGATCACGCGGTCCAGGTAGATCTTGACCGTGCGCATGCCGTTGTCGCCCTGGCGCATCGGCGCGATGTACCAGGGGATCAACATTTCGACGTACCAGTTCTGCTCGTCCTCGCTGACGGCGTGGCGCCAGTTGCCGTCCCAGTCGTCGTTGAACTGGCTTTCGTTGGTGATGACCGCGTCGGCGATGCCATCAGTGGACGACACGGTGAAGTTGTAGCCGGTGCGCCCGTCGCCGTCGTAATCGATCATCAGGTTGACGCGGTCCACCTGTTCTTCGAAGTCGCGCTGCACGCGCTGGCGCGTGCGCGGCACGCTGGCCGGCTGCTCGTTGCGGAAGGCGATGGCCAGGCCCTCGGGCGTGGCGAGGATCCAGGCTTCGGTCGGCAACGAGGCCGGATCCAGCGACAGCGGCTGTACCTTGCGGAAGTCGGTGATGTGGCGCGCCCCCTGCCATTCGGCCGGATCGACGCGGCCATCGACCTCCACGGCGTAAGCGGGGGCGGACAGGGCGGCCAGGATGGCCAAGGTCAACGGAACGCGCATGCGGGCGGAGGATCTCGTCAGGCCATGGTCGCCGGCACGAGCGTCGTGGGTGCGCGTCTTCACGCAGTTCCGGCGGTCCGTGCAGGTGTTTCAGCGTCGAAGCTGGCCCGGGAACGAAGCACCCCGGGCGACGCGCAGCCTAGTCGCCCCGGGCGCGTGGCCGAACTGGCGGAAGTCATGGCAACCCTTTCGTACCCACCTGCATCGAAGGCAGGTGGCAGGGTATGCCCGTGGCTACTGCATGTGCCAGCCGTGGCTGACGACGAAGCTCTGCCCCGTGAATGCGGCCGTGGGGAATTCCGCAAGGAAGCGCACCGTGCGGGCCACGTCCTCCACCGTGGTGAAGATGCCGTCCACCGTGTTGCCCAGCATGACGCGGCTGACGACCTCGTCCTCGCTGATGCCCAATTCCTTCGCCTGCTCCGGGATCTGCTTGTCCACCAGCGGCGTGCGCACGAAGCCGGGGCACACGACATGGCTGCGCACGCCATGCTTCGCCCCCTCCTTCGCCAGCGTGCGCGACAGCCCCAGCAGGCCGTGCTTGGCGGTGACGTAGGCGGACTTGAGCGGCGAGGCCAGGTGCGAGTGCACCGAACCCATGTAGATGACCGTGCCGCCGCGGCTCTTGCCGTCCGCGCCTTGCCCGTACATGTGCGGCAGGACGGCCTTGGTGGTGAGGAATGCGCCGTCCAGGTGGATGGCCAGCATCTTCTTCCAGTCGGCATAGGCGAACTGCTCGATCGGGTTGACGATCTGGATGCCCGCGTTCGACACCAGGATGTCCACGCCGCCGAAGCGCTCTGCCGCGAGCGCGACGCCCGCCTGGACCGCGCCTTCGTCCGTGACGTCCATCGCCACGCCCAGCGCGCGTGCGCCGATGCCCTCGATCTCCGTCGCCACCGCCTGTGCGCCCTGGGCATTCAGGTCGGCGATGACCACCGCCGCGCCGGCGCGCGCGAGTTCGAAGGCGATCTCCTTGCCGATGCCGCTGGCGGCGCCAGTGACGAGGGCGACCTTGCCTTCAAGCGGACGTGGGCTGGACGGCGTGCTCATGCGTGACTCCCGATGCTTGGACTGGACACGCCTGCCGGCGCGCATGGGCGCAGTCTGGCGGCGCCTCTGTGACACCGCCATTGCCCGATGGTACGGGTTGGAGATGTCCGTCTGCCTCTTCCCTTCTCCCCTTGTGGGAGAAGGTGGCGCAAAGCGCCGGAAGAGGGGAGCGCGCGAAGCGCGCCAGCGCCCTACCCTCTCCCTGGCCGCCGATGGCGGCCTGTCCCTCTCCCGCAAGGGGAGAGGGGAACGGGCTTCAGCGCTTGGCCGCCTTCTTGGTGCCCTTCTTCGCGCCGGCCTTCTTCGCCTTCGCCGCCTTGGCAGGCTTCTTCTTCGGCGGATTCTTCGGCTGCAGCATCGTCCCGGTGCAGTTGCGCGAACCGCAGCGGCATTCCCAGATCTTCTTCAGCTCGGTCGTGTGCTTCTCGTCGAGCGTGATGCCGTAGTTGTACGACAGCTCCTCGCCCGGCTTGATGTCGCGGATCGCCTCGATGAACACGCGATCGCGGGTGCGGTCGTCGCCATCGTCCTCGTCCAGCACAGCCTCGCAATTGGGCGAGCAGCTGTGGTTGATCCAGCGCGCGGTGTTGCCCTGGTGGTTCGCGTCGATCACGTACTCGTCGTTGAGCGTGAACAGGAAGGTATGGCCGGAATCGATATCGCCGGTGGTGTCGGCGTCCACGGCCTCGTGCGTGCGGCGGCGGCCCTTGTACTCGATGACGCGTTCGCCCTTGGCGATCGGTGCGACGGCGAAAACGCCGTTGCCATGGATGGCGGAACGACGGGCGACGATCTTGCGCGGCATGCAGGAATCCGGTTCGAGGAAAAGAAAGACATTCTGTACGGATCGGTGCGACATCGCCATCGCGAGTCCGTCACCTGCGCGCCGGAGTGCAGGCTCGCCTTCGCCGGGCGGCCGCCGCTTCGAAGCTGAACCACTGCCGGAATGGCGGCCCTTGGCCTGCCCGGCCATAAACCGTACAATTCCGGTACGGATTAACTCCCACCCCCTGTTCCGATGCTCCGCGTCACCAAGCTCACCGACTACGCCACCGTCGTCATGACGGTCCTGGCCCATGGCTCCGAAGGCGTCCTCAGCGCGTCGGAACTGGCCGAGCGTGCCGGTCTGGAGGCCACGACGGTGGCCAAGGTGCTCAAGCCGCTGGCGCAGGCCGGGCTGGTGGAAGGCTTCCGCGGCGCCAACGGCGGATACCGCCTGGCCCGCGCCGCCGAGGACATCGGCCTGATCGAGATCGTCGAGGCCATGGAAGGGCCGCTGGGCATGACCGAATGCAGCGTGCACACCGGCAATTGCGGCATCGAGCAGTCCTGCGGCGTGCGCGCCAACTGGCGGCGCATCAACGACGTGGTGATCGAAGCACTGCGCGGGGTGACCCTGGCGCAGATGCTCACGCCGCCACCGCCCCCCGATTCACCAACCCGGCGCATCGACCTGCGCCTGGCATGACGAGTAGGCAGCCCCCATGGCCACCGAAATCCTTGAAAACCGCGAAATCCACGAACAGCTCGGCCGCAAGTACGAGGCCGGCTTCGTCACGGACATCGAATCCGACAGCCTCCCGCCCGGCCTGAGCGAGGACATCATCCGCGCGCTCTCGGCCAAGAAGGACGAGCCGGAGTGGATGACTCAATGGCGCCTGGACGCGTACCGGCACTTCCTGACGATGCCGATGCCGCATTGGGCCAAGCTCAACATTGCCCCGATCGACCTGCAGGCGCTGAGCTACTACTCCGCCCCCAAGGCCAAGTACGCCTCGCTGGACGAGGTACCGCAGGAACTGCTGGACACCTACGAAAAGCTGGGCGTGCCGCTGCACGAGCGCGCCAAGCTGGCCGGCGTCGCGGTGGACGCGGTGTTCGACTCGGTCTCCGTCGGCACGACCTTCCGCAAGGAACTGGCCGAGAAGGGCATCATCTTCTGCTCGATGTCCGAGGCGATCCGCGAACATCCCGAGCTGGTGAAGCAGTACCTGGGCACGGTCGTGCCGACCGGCGACAACTACTTCGCCGCGCTGAATTCGGCGGTGTTCTCCGACGGCAGCTTCGTGTTCATCCCCAAGGGCGTGCGCTGCCCGATGGAGCTGAGCACCTACTTCCGCATCAATGCCGGCCACACCGGCCAGTTCGAGCGCACGCTGATCATCTGTGAGGAGAAGGCCTACGTCTCCTACCTCGAAGGCTGCACCGCGCCGATGCGCGACGAGAACCAGCTGCATGCGGCGGTGGTGGAACTGGTCGCGCTGGAAGACGCGGAGATCAAGTACTCCACCGTGCAGAACTGGTACCCCGGCGACGAGAACGGCGTCGGCGGCATCTACAACTTCGTGACCAAGCGCGGCGAGTGCCGCGGCGCGCGCAGCAAGATCAGCTGGACGCAGGTGGAGACCGGCTCGGCCATCACCTGGAAGTACCCGTCCTGCGTGCTGCTGGGCGACGACTCGGTCGGCGAGTTCTATTCGGTGGCGCTCACGCACCACCGCCAGCAGGCCGATACCGGCACCAAGATGATCCACGTCGGCAAGCGCACCAAGAGCAAGGTCATCAGCAAGGGCATCAGCGCCGGCCGCGGGCAGAACACCTATCGCGGCCTGATCAAGGTGCTCGGCAACGCCGAAGGCGCGCGCAACCATACCCAGTGCGACAGCCTGCTGATCGGCAAGAAGTGCGGTGCGCACACCTTCCCGTACATCGAGGTCAGGCATCCCAGCGCGACCGTCGAACACGAAGCCACCACGTCGAAGATCAGCGAGGACCAGTTGTTCTACTGCCGCTCGCGCGGCATCGGCGAGGAAGACGCGGTATCGATGATCGTCGACGGCTTCTGCAAGAGCGTCTTCCGCGAACTGCCGATGGAATTCGCGGTGGAAGCCAAGAAGCTGCTCGAAGTCTCGCTGGAAGGCTCGGTGGGGTGAACGAGCGCTGCTTGCGAGGCACTGCCTCGCGCGCTCGTGAACGCCCAATCGCCATGCGATTGGGCCGGGGCTTCAGCGCCGAAACAGAACAACAGGATTGATGACGAACATGCTCAAGATCGAAAACCTCCACGTCAGCGTCGCCGGAAAAGAGATCCTCAAGGGTCTCTCGCTCGACCTGCAGCCCGGCAAGGTGCACGCCGTGATGGGTCCCAATGGCGCCGGCAAGTCCACGCTCGGCAACGTGATCGCCGGCCGCGAAGGCTATGAGGTGACGGCCGGAAGCGTGACGTTCCAGGGCCAGGACCTGCTCGCACTGGAGCCGGAGGAGCGCGCCGCCACTGGCGTGTTCCTCGCGTTCCAGTACCCGGTCGAGATCCCGGGCGTGAACAACACCTATTTCCTGCGCGCCGCGCTCAACGCCCAGCGCAAGGCGCGCGGCGAGGCGGAACTGGATTCCATGCAGTTCCTCAAGCTGGTGCGCGACAAGCTCGCCGTGCTGCACCTGAAGGACGAACTGCTGCACCGCGGCGTCAACGAGGGTTTCTCCGGCGGCGAGAAGAAGCGCAACGAGATCTTCCAGCTCGCGCTGCTCGAGCCGAAGCTGGCGATCCTGGACGAGACCGACTCGGGCCTCGACATCGACGCGCTGAAGGCGGTCGCCGACGGCGTCAACGCGCTGCGTTCGCCGGACCGCGCGTTCCTCGTGATCACGCATTACCAGCGTCTGCTGGACTACATCCGGCCGGACGTCGTGCACGTGCTGGCCGATGGCCGCATCGTCGAGACCGGCGGGCCGGAGCTGGCGCTGGAGCTGGAACAGCACGGCTACGCGTGGGTGAAGGACCGCATCACGCCGGCAGCGGGCGCCTGACATGAGCGCACTGCTCGATTCCTTCGCGACCGCGTTCGACGCGCTGCCCACGCGCGAAGCCGCTGGCCTGGGCGAGAGCCGCCGCGCCGCGCTCGATGCCGTCCTGCGTGACGGCCTGCCGCACGCACGCGTGGAAGCCTGGAAGTACACGCCGCTGCGCTCGCTGGAGCGACGCGCTTTCGCCGCAACGTCCGACGAAATCGCCCCGTTCGACGATGCGCTTCTGGACGGCATCGCCGCGCCGCGTATCGTGTTCGTCAACGGCCGTTTCGACGCGGCGCACAGCGACGTCACCGGTTTGCCGGACGGCATCACGCTGCAGCCGCTGTCGCGCGTGCTGGCCGAGGGCGACGCGCGGGAATCGAACTTCCTCGCGCGCCGCTTCGACCGTGCCGATGAAATCTTCGCGCGCCTCAACGCCGCCCTTGCCGATGACGGCGTCGTGCTGCGCGCCGATGCCGGCGTGCAACATGGCTCGCCCATCCATCTGGTCTTCATCGGTGCGGCGTCCGACACCGACCGCGCCTGGCACCTGCGCCACCTGATCGAGCTGCGCCAGGGCGCGTCGCTGACGGTGGTCGAGCACCACCTGGGCCAGGGCGCTCACCAGCATCTGGGCAATGCCCTCGCCCACGTCCATCTCGGCCCCCATGCCACGCTGCGTCACGCGCGCGTGCAGGACGAGGCCATCGGAGCGACGCTGGTGACGCGCACGGATGCCGTCCTCGCCGCCGACGCCGACTACCGCCGCATCGACCTCGAACTGGGCGCCGCATTGTCGCGTCACGAGCTCAACGTCGCCCTGCATGGGCAGTCCGCGCGGCTGCATGCCAACGGCGTGCTGCTGGCGACGGGCAAGCGTCATCTGGACACGCGGCTGGGCATCGACCACGTCGGCCGCGACACGGCCTGCGACCTGGTCTGGCGCGGCATGGGCGCGGGGCGTTCCAAGGCCGCATTCCACGGCGGCATCCTCATCCGCGAGGGCGCGGACGGGACCGCGGCCATGCTGTCGAACAAGAACCTGCTGCTCAGCGAGGGCGCGGAGATCGACACGCAACCGGTGCTTGAGATCCACGCCGACGAAGTGCAGGCCGCGCACGGTGCAACGGTAGGCCAACTCGATTCGACCGCCCTGTTCTACCTGCGCAGCCGCGGCGTGCCGGCCGAACAGGCACGCGCGCTGCTCACGGCCGCGTTCTGCCGCGAAACGCTGGCGGTGGTGTCCGTCGATGCCGACCTGCGCCGCACGTTGGAAACCCGACTGGATGCCGCGCTGGCGCGGCTGGGCACCGCCTGACTGGAGCACGCATGAACCTTCCCGCCGCTTCGTCCGCCGCCATCGACTGGGCCCATGTCCGCGCGGATTTCCCGCTGCTGACGCGCCACGTCCACGGCAAGCCGCTGATCTACTTCGACTCGGCCAACACCGGCCAGAAGCCGGAATCGGTGATCCAGGCGGTGGACGACTTCTACCGTCATCACAACGCCAACGTCAGCCGCGCAGTACACGCGCTGGGAACGGAGGCGACCGACGCGTATGAAGCCGCGCGCAACAAGCTGGCGAAGTTCCTCAACGTGCGCGGCGACGAGCTGGTGCTGTGCAGCGGCACGACCTTCGCTCTCAACCTGGTGGCGTACTCGTGGGCGCTGCCGCGCCTGCAGCCCGGCGACGCCATCGTGCTCACGCGCATGGAGCACCACGCCAACATCGTGCCTTGGCAGCTGGTCGCGCAGCGCACTGGCGCCATCATCAAGGTCGCCGAGCTCAACGAACGCGGTGAACTGGACCTGGCGCACCTGTACTCGCTGCTCACGCCGGAAGTGAAGCTGCTTTCGCTCACCCATGTCTCGAACGTGCTGGGCACCGTCAACCCGGTGCGCGAGATCTGCCGCGAGGCGCGCAAGCGCGGCATCGTCACCGCCATCGACGGTTCGCAGGCGGCGCCGCACCGCGCGCTCGACGTCGCCGCCATCGGCTGCGACTTCTACGCCATCACCGGCCACAAGATGTCCGGCCCCACGGGCACCGGTGCACTGTGGGCACGACGCGAGCACCTGGCCGACATGCCGCCCTTCATCGGCGGCGGCGAGATGATCAAGGAAGTGCGTTTCGAAGGCACGGTCTTCAACGACCCGCCGCACAAGTTCGAAGCGGGCACACCCAACATCGCCGGTTTCATCGGCTTGGGCGCAGCAGTGGACTACCTCTCCGCGCTCGGCATGCATAACGTGGAAGCGCGCGAGCAGGAATTGCTGGCGCATCTCAACGAGGCGTTGTCCCAGGTCGATGGCCTGCGGATCTTCGGCCAGGCCAGGGAGAAGGCCGCCGTCGTCAGCTTCCTCGTCGAGGGCGCGCACGCGCACGACCTGGCCACGCTGCTGGACCTGGAAGGCGTCGCGATCCGTTCCGGACACCACTGCGCGCACCCGCTGATGCAGCACTTCGGTGTGCCGGCCACTTGCCGCGCCTCGCTTGCTTTCTACAACACCCACGACGAGATCGACGCCTTCGTGGCGGCGCTCCACAAGGTGCGTAAACTGCTCGGATGAACGCGACCACCGTTTCCGCCCCCGCCGATGCCGGGTTGACCTTCCGCCATGCCACCCATGCCGACGTCGACACGCTTGTCGCGCTGGTCGAATCCGCCTACCGCGGCGATGTCAGCAAGCAGGGCTGGACCACCGAAGCCGACATGCTCGGCGGCCGCCGCACGGGCCCGGACGATATCGTCGCCTGCATCGACCGCGCGCGCAGCGTGATCCTGATCGCCGAGCGCGTCGGCGAATCCGGGAACGAGCTGATCGCCTGCGCACACGTCGCGGTCGAGGACGGCGCGGGCTACTTCGGCATGTTTTCGGTGCAACCCACGCAGCAGGGTGGCGGCATCGGCAAGATCGTCATCGCCGAGGCCGAACGCGTCGTACGCGAGGACTGGGGCCTGCCGGCGATGCGCATGACGGTGATCGACATCCGCGAGGAACTCATCGCCTTCTACGAACGCCGCGGCTATCGGCGCACCGGCATCAAGAAGCCGTTCCCGTACGGCGACGCGCGCTTCGGCGAGCCCAAGCGCGACGACCTGCGCTTCGAGGTCCTGGAGAAGGCCCTGTGAGCGAGGCGTGGGTCTTCGTCTGCGCCACCTCGCAGCTGCTGCCCGGTGAACGCACGGTGGCCTGGGACGGCGACACGCCGATCCTGGTCGTCAATTACGACGGCGACTACTACGCGCTCGAGGACAAGTGCTCGCACGAGGACTTCGAGCTGTCCGCCGGCAATTACGACGGCGACGAAGCCACGGTCGAGTGCGTCCTCCACGGCGCCAAGTTCGATGTCCGCGACGGCCGCCCCCTGTGCGCGCCCGCCTATGAGCCCGTCGTCCGCTTTCCGGTGAAGGTCGAGGACGGCGGCGTCTGGACCCGCGACGACCGCGGCTGATCCCCCTGGCAAAACCCACCTGAGCTTCGTCCGGCCAGCCGGATGGTGGCCCGTGCGCACCTTTCACGCAGCGCGCGAAGGCAGCCGCTCGTCGTTCTCCGTTCAAGTTTCGTTGTAAATGCGAATCTTTCTCATTAAGATTGTCGTCTGACGCGGCTGGAGCCGCACCTCGACATTGGGATTCGCATGTCCAACAGGAAGTTCGTCGTCTCGCCGCTCGCCGGCGCTCTGGCCCTGGCCACCGTCACCCCGGCCCTGGCCGACCCCGCTGGCGCCGACCGCGCGACCAATCTCGACAAGATCGAAGTCCATGGCGAGTTCGTGGAGAAGCCCTCTTCGGTGAAGTACACCGAACCGCTGCTCGACACGCCGCAGACGATCACCGTCGTGACCAAGGAAGTCATGTCGCAGCAGAACCTGCTGGGCCTGCGCGACGTGCTCTCCACCCTGCCGGGCATCACCTTCGGCGCGGGCGAAGGCGGCGGCGGCTACGGCGACAGCATCACCCTGCGTGGCTTCAATGCCAGCAGCGACATCACCACCGACGGCGTGCGCGACAGCGCCCAGTACACCCGCAGCGACACGTTCAACCTCGAAGCCATCGAGCTGATCAACGGCGCCAATTCGGTGTATTCCGGCGCGGGCTCGGTGGGCGGCAACATCAACCTGGTGAGCAAGTCCGCGCGCCTTGGCGACGCCACCTCGGTCCAGATCGGCGCCGGCACCGACAGCTTCAGCCGCATCACGATGGACAGCAACACGGACTTCGACAACGGCACCGCGTTCCGCGTGAATGCGATGGTCCACCAGAACGACGCACCGGGTCGCGACTACGAGACCTTCGACCGCTGGGGCATCGCGCCGTCGGTCGCGTTCGGCCTCAACAGCGACACGCGCTTCACGCTCAGCTACCTGCACCAGAGCGACGACAACATCCCGCAGTACGGCGTGCCCTACTTCAGCAGCTTCGGCGGCCCGCTGCCGGGCGTGGATCCGGGCAACTACTACGGCTACCACAACATCGACACGCAGGACATCGACGTCGACATGCTCACCGGCGTGTTCGAACACGATTTCAGCGACGATGTGATGCTGCGCAGCCTCGCGCGCTACCAGCAGGTGGACCAGCTCTCCATCGTCAACGCTCCGCAAGGCACGTGGTGCCTGCCCGGCGGGGTCAACCCCGCAGGCGGCGCGTGCACGGCCACCATCAACAACGTGGTGATCCCGGTGCCGCCCGGCAACTTCCAGCCCAACGGCCCGCGCGGCTTCAAGCGCGACACGCGCAACACGATCGCGATCAGCCAGACGGACGTGATCTCGCACTTCACGACGGGCTCGATCGCGCATTCGCTGGTCGCCGGCGTGTCCCTCTCGCGCGAGGATTTCGACCTCGACACCGGCAACCTGTTCCGCACCGAGACCGGCGCCAGCTTCCCGCTGCCGCAGATGTCGATCACCGATCCGTTCTCGCGCTACACAGGCCCGATCAACTACATCCGCAGCGGCATCACCGAAGGCAGCCTGGACAACCAGGCGGTGTACGCCTTCGACACGCTGGAGTTCAGCGAGCGCTGGATGCTGAACATCGGCGCGCGCTACGAACACAACAAGGGCGACACCGTCGCGTACACGTTCAACACCACCGCCGGATCGCCGGCCCTGGGCCAGGTGACCGGGCGCACCGGTTCGGAGAACGAGGACGACCTGTTCTCGTACCGCGCAGGCCTGATCTTCAAGCCGGTCGAGAATGCGAGCCTGTATCTGTCGTACGCCAACAGCAAGACGCCGTCCAAGGCCTCGGTCAACGGTTCGTGCACGCCGGTCAGCAGCACCACCGGCGCCACCGGCACGGCGAACTGCAACGTCGATCCGGAAAGCGCCGTCAACATCGAGCTGGGCGGCAAGTGGGACATCAACAACCGGTTGGCATTGACCGCCGCGGTGTTCCGCAACGACCGCGAGGACTTCAAGGTCGCCGATCCGGGCAATCCCGCCAATCCGAGCGGTGAGCAGCAGTTGGATGGTCAGGCGCGTGTGGATGGCGTGGCACTCGGCGTGGCTGGCCAGTTGGCGGACCACTGGTCGATCTTCGCCAACGTCACCTTCCTGGACAGCGAAGTGCTGCAGGGCGTGTCTGACAACTGCATCGCCAATCCCGATCGTCCGGCCATTCCCGCCACGCCGACGACGCCCGCCATCCCCGCGCGCACCGGCTGCGGCAATTCCATCGCGAACCCCGATCCGCTGCGTGGCCGCCCCATCAGCGGCACGCCGGAACGTGCCGGCAGCGTGTGGACCACCTATGCGCTGTCGCAATGGACCTTCGGCTACGGCGTGACCTATCAGAGCAGCTACGAGTACTACACGGGCACGGGCGCCAACGCGGGCACCATCAAGGGATACACCACGCACCGCGCGATGGTGGCCTTCGACGTCAACGAACAACTGAGCCTGCAGCTCAACGCCAACAACCTGTTCGACAAGGAGTACTACACCCGCGTGCGCAACAACGGCTGGGCCACGCCAGGCGATGCGCGACAGGTGGTGCTCAGCGCCACTTACAGGTTCTAATCCGGTCCAACCGGTCCCGCGCCGCCCGATGGCCCGGGCGGTGCAAAGGAAACAGACGATGCTGCTGCAGGTTCCGCAGGTCCTCAACGCCGAACAGCTCGCGCACTTCCGCTCGCGCCTGGCCGCCGCCGGCTGGGCGGACGGTCGGGCCACCGCCGGCTACCAGTCGGCGCAGGCGAAAGACAACGCACAGCTGCCGGAAAGCGACCCGGTGGCGCGCGAACTCGGCGGCCTGATCCTGGATGCGCTGTCGCGCAACTCGACGTTCTTCTCCGCGGCGCTGCCGCAGCGCATCTATCCGCCGCTGTTCAACCGCTACAGCGGCGGGCAGTCGTTCGGGTTCCACGTCGACAACGCGATCCGCTACGACCGCAGCGAAGGCGGCGCGGAACCCATCCGCACCGATCTGTCCGCAACGCTGTTCCTCAACGCGCCCGAGGACTACGACGGCGGCGAGCTGGTCATCGAAGACACCTACGGCATGCAGCGGGTGAAGCTCGCCGCTGGCGACATGGTGCTCTACCCGGGCACGAGCCTGCACAAGGTGACGCCGGTGACGCGCGGTGAGCGGCTGGCCTCGTTCTTCTGGATCCAGAGCCTGCTGCGCGAGGACGCGCAGCGCCGCCTGATGTTCGAGCTGGACGTGTCGATCCGCCGCCTCACGCAGGACGTGCCGGAGCATCCCGCACTCGTGCAGCTGACCGGCGTGTACCACAACCTGCTGCGTCGCTGGTCCGAGACCTGAGGCCGACGTGACGCCGCAACCCGCGACACCCGACATCGCCGCGCGCCAGCAGCGTCGCGGCTTCTGGCTGCGTACGCTGCACTCGTGGCACTGGATCAGCTCCGCGATCTGCCTGGTCGCGATGCTGATGTTCACCGTCACCGGCATCACGCTGAACCACTCGGCGGCGATCGAGGCCAAGCCGCAGACGCTGACGCGCAAGGTCGAGATGCCGGCGTCCTTGCTGCGCGCGCTCGGCCCGCGCGAGGACGGCAACGCACCGCTGCCGGCGACCGTGAGCGATTGGTTGAACGACGTGCTGCCCGTTTCCATTGGCAGACAGACCGCCGAATGGTCGGCGGACGAGATCTATCTGTCGCTGCCGCGACCCGGCGGCGACGCGTGGCTCAGCATCGACCGCGCAAGCGGCGCGGTGGAGTACGAGCGCACCACGCGCGGTGCCATCGCCTACCTCAACGACCTGCACAAGGGTCGCAACGCGGGCACGGCCTGGCGCTGGTTCATCGATGTGTTCGCGCTGGCCTGCCTGGTGTTCTGCATCACCGGACTGTTCCTGTTGCAGATGCATGCCCGCCAGCGTCGCTCGACCTGGCCCTGGGTGGCGCTGGGCCTGGCCCTGCCGCTGCTGCTCGCCCTGCTCTTCATTCATTGACCACGAACCACGGAGTTTCCATGCGCGTCAAGATGACCATCGTGCTGAGCGGCCTGCTCGCACTGCCGGCGTACTCGGCCGAGTTGAACGTCAACGTGCAGATTCCACAGCTCAACGTCGCCGAATACCACCGCCCCTACGTGGCGATCTGGGTCGAAGGCGCCGACCAGAAGGCCGTCGCCAACCTCGCCGTGTGGTACGCGCAGAAGGCCACCAACGAAGGCGCGGGCACGAAGTGGCTGCCCGACCTGCGCCAGTGGTGGCGCCGCAGCGGACGCACGCTGAAGGTACCGGTGGACGGCGTAACCGGGCCGACGCGTCCGGTCGGCCAGCATGCGTTGCGCTTCACCGATTCTCACCCGGAGCTGGGCAAGCTCCCGGCCGGTGAGTACACGCTGGTTGTCGAAGCCGCGCGCGAAGTGGGCGGACGCGAGCTGCTGAAGATCCCCTTCACATGGCGCGGCGCCGGCGGCGGGAAAGCGCAGGGCTCGTCCGAGCTCGGCACCGTCACGCTGAACACCAAGTCCTGAAACCCTTCGTCATTCCCGCGGGAGTGGATAACGCAACGCCCCTCCCTTCCGTCGCCGGCC
Source organism: Lysobacter stagni (assembly GCF_030053425.1). Taxonomy (NCBI): domain Bacteria; kingdom Pseudomonadati; phylum Pseudomonadota; class Gammaproteobacteria; order Lysobacterales; family Lysobacteraceae; genus Lysobacter; species Lysobacter stagni. The sequence continues at coordinate 30,786 of NZ_JASGBI010000002.1, forward strand.
CGCTCGCGCGGGGATGACACCCGATACGACACCGATCCGCCACGGAGCATCGCCATGAAACGTTCCCTCATCCCCGCCGCGCTCGTGCTGGCCCTTTCGCTTCCCTTCGCCGCGCAGGCGCACAAGGCCTGGCTGCAGCCGTCGCAGACCGTGCTTGCAGGCAATACCCCGTGGGTGACGGTGGATGCGGCGGTGTCCAACGACCTGTTCTATTTCAACCACGTGCCGCTGAAGACGGACAACCTCACCATCACCGCGCCCGACGGCAGCACCGTCGCGCCGCAGAACAGCGCCACGGGCAAGTACCGCACCACGTTCGACGTGGAGCTGAAGCAGCCCGGCACCTACCGCATCGGCGTGGTGAACAACTACGCGACCGCGAGCTGGGACGAGAACGGCCAGCCCAAGCGCTGGCGCGGCACCGAAGCGACCTTCGCCACCGAGGTGCCGAAGAACGCGAAGAACCTGCAGGTGGGCCAGTCGGTCAGCCGCGTGGAAACCTTCGTCACCAGCGGCTCTCCGAGTGAGACCGCACTCAAGCCCAGCGGCGTCGGCCTGGAACTGGTGCCGGTGACGCATCCCAACGACCTGTTCGCGGGCGAGGAAGCGAAGTTCCGCCTGCAGGTCGACGGCAAGCCGGCGTCGGGGCTGGATGTCGAGATCGTGCGTGGCAACACGCGCTATCGCAACGCGCAGGACGAGCTCAAGGTGAAGACCGACGCGAAGGGCGAGTTCACCGTGACCTGGCCCGAAGCCGGCATGTACTGGCTGGAAGCGAACACGCAGGACAACAAGACCACCGTGCCGGGCGCGAAGCAGCGTCGCCTGGGCTACGTGGCCACGCTGGAAGTCCTGCCGCAGTAATCGTCGAAGTGGCTTCACACGCGCACATCGCCGCTCCACGCGCCGTCGACACGCTCGGCGGCGCGACCATGGGCACCACCTGGTCGGTGAAGTTGGTCGCACCCGCTCACATGGATCTGCATGCGTTGCACGCGAGCGTGCAATCGCAGCTCGATGGCGTCGTCGCGCAGATGAGCAACTGGGAGCCGGACTCGGACCTCAGCCGCTACAACGCGTCCCCTGCGGGCACCTGGCAGGCGGTGCCCGATGGTTTCTGGACGGTGCTCGCGTGCGCGTTGAACATCGCCCACGAAAGCGCAGGCGCCTACGATCCAACGGTCGGCCCGCTCGTGGACGGCTGGGGCTTCGGCCCGCCCGGTCGTCGCGAGGGCACGTTCTCGCCCGATGCGGTGCGTGCGCAGGTGGGCTGGCAACGCGTGATCACCGACGCACAGACACGACGCGTGCTGCAGCCGGGCGGTACGTGCCTGGATCTGTGCGCTATCGCGAAGGGCCACGGTGTGGACGCGGTTGCACGCCATCTGCGCTCGCAGGGCGTTGAGGCGGCGCTGGTCGAGGTCGGCGGCGAACTCTATGGTTACGGACGCAAGCCCGACGGCACGGCATGGCGCGTGATCGTGGAAGGCTGGGCCGGCGATGAGGACGATGCGAACGACGCGCGCATCCTCGCGCTCGATGGCCTGGCGGTGGCCACGTCGGGCGATCGCTGGCATCGGCGGCACGACGGTTCGCACGACATCAGCCACACGCTCGATCCGCGCAGCGGTCGCCCGGTCGTCAACGCACCCACGGCGGTCAGCGTTGCCGCCACCGATGCCATGCATGCGGACGCGTGGGCCACCGCGCTGACGGTGCTCGGCATGCGCGAGGGCTTCGATGTCGCCTGCGCACGTGGACTGGCCGCGCGCTTCGTCGATGCGCGCGACCCACACGCCGTCGAGGAGCGCGTGACGCCCGCCTTCCAGGCGCTGCTGGCATGACGGCGATAGTGGGCAACGGTTCGCTGCGCACCCGGGTCGGCAATGGCCTGGTGCTGGCCGGGTTGTTCGCCATCGTCCTGGTGTTCGCACGATGGCAGACCGACCCCTGGTGGATGGCTTCGCCGCGTGCGGGCAGCTGGGTGCTCGCCACGCTCGTCGCGCTGGCATTCCTCGGGTTGTGCGTGGCCACCTGGGCGAACGCACGCCAACACGACGACGACGCCGCGTCCGACGACACGGTTTCCGCGCACGACAGCGTATTGCTGACATGGGCCAGCCAGACCGGCTTCGCCCAGCAGCTGGCGCAACACACCGCCGACGCATTGCGTGGCGCGGGCCTGACGGTTCGTGCGCTGCCGTTACACCGCGTCGACGCTGATACCTTGCGCACCCATCGTCGCGCCTTGTTCATCGCCAGCACCACGGGCGAGGGCGACCCGCCCGATCACGTACTCGGATTCACCCGCCACGTGCTCGGCCAGCCGCTGGCGCTGGGCGGCCTGCAGTACGCGGTGCTCGCACTGGGCGATCGCGCCTACGATCATTTCTGCGGGTTCGGCCGACGTCTGGACCAATGGTTGCACCACAACGGCGCGCAGCCGCTGTTCGATCGCATCGACGTCGATGCGGGCGACGCCGGCGCGCTGCGGCACTGGCAGCACCGGCTGGGGCAGATCAGCGGGAATGTCGCGTTGGCGGACTGGAGCGCGCCCGCGTATCGCCCGTGGCGCCTGCACGAACGCGAATGGCTCAACCCCGGCAGTGTCGGCGGCCCGGCGTATCACCTCGCGCTGGTGCCGGTGGACCCGCGCGACCTGCAGTGGCAGGCCGGCGACATCGCCGAGATCGGTCCGCGCCATGCGCATGCAGAGGTGGACACGTGGGTTGCGGCGGCACGGGCCGACGGCACCGCACTGGCCCGTTGCGACGATGAGTCGCTCGAACTGTCGCAGCTGCTGCAACGCTCGCAGCTTCCGCTGCCGCTGGACATGCACGGCATGTCGGCGCAGGCGATCGCCGACACCCTGCGCCCGCTGCCGCATCGTGAATATTCGATCGCCTCATTGCCCTCCGACGGCAGCCTGCAGCTGTTGGTGCGCCAGATGCGTCACGCCGACGGGCGGCTCGGCAGCGGCAGCGGCTGGCTCACCGCGCATGCGGTTCCGGGTTCGCGCATCGACGTGCGTATCCGTCGTAATCCATCGTTCCATGCGCCGCAGGACGACCGCCCGATGGTGCTCATCGGCAACGGCACCGGTCTGGCCGGGCTGCGCGCACTGATGAAGGCGCGCATCGCCGCGGGCCACCACCGCAACTGGCTGCTGTTCGGCGAACGCCAGCGCGCGCACGACTTCCACCATCGCGACGAGGTCGAAGGCTGGCTGCGCGAAGGCAAGCTCGAGCGCGTCGACCTGGCGTTCTCCCGCGACGACGCTATGCGGCGCATCTATGTGCAGGATCGCCTGCAGCAGGAGCTTCCCCGACTGCGCGAATGGATCGCCGAAGGCGCTGCCGTCTACGTCTGCGGCAGCCTCGAAGGCATGGCGCCTGCGGTCGATGCCGTATTGCGCGATGCGGTGGGCCTGGACGCGCTGGAGACGATGGCGGCCGAAGGCCGGTATTGCCGCGACGTTTACTGACGGCCGATACCGTCGGGCAACCTGACAAAAACGTAGCGGGACCTTCTCCTCCGCTGTCGGCGCGCCAGCAGACCCGTGTAGACGGCGCACAGTGCCATCACGACACCCACGACACCGCCGACACGCGCCTCGAACAGGCGCGATGCACCGATCTGTTCGTGCGTGCGCACCGCGCGTCCGGCCACGCGCAATTCGTAGACATCGCGGCGACCGCCCACGTCACGGGTGTCGGCAGGCTCGACCAGCACCGTGACCGTGTCCCTGCCTGCCTGCATGAGCGCGTCCGTCGCGACGCCCATGCCGCCGTTGATGCTTCCGTACGCGAAGGTTCCGTCCACGCCCTCCAGGCCGAACTCGATGCGGTATCCCGAGTCCTTCACCCAACTGACGGGCGCGTGGAGTGCCTGCAGTCGCGACCGGGTCGGGATGCCATCGAAGTTCAGCCATGCGTACAAGCCCAGCGCACCGATCGCCGCGCCCAGCAGCGTGCAGATGAGCAGCCCTCTGGTTCCCAACCGGCCGGTGATCATCAGTTCGCCTTACGCGACCGGTTCGATGCGGATCAGCAGCGCCTCGCCGCCCCCATCGATGACATGACGCAGCCGTGCTTCCCCGGTTTCGAAGATCGCCGTGTCCGCGGCCGCGAGCGGTGGCAGGCCGGAGTCGTCGTCGAAACTCGCCTGCCCCGCGATGAGGTGCACCGCCCAGGTCGTGCCCGGATCGGCGAACACCACCATCGGCCCCACCAGCGGTCGGTGCCACAGCGTCGCCCTCACGCGATCGCGGCGCCACATCAGGTTGAAGTCGTGGGTCGGCCCGTCGATCAGTTCGCCCACGAGCCTGCGTTCGCCCGCAAAGCGAAGCCGGTCGTGCGGCGGGAGGAGTTCATGCGCCTCGCCATCGTCGAAGCGCAGGCGCACGCCGTTTCCGGACAGCAGCACCAGTTCGCGGTCGATGCCGGGGAACGAGGAGAACTCGGCGTCGCGCTCGATCTCGGCAATGGACAAGCGCCAGTCCCAACTCTCGTTTTCCACGGCCCCGGGCAGTTGGCCGGCATGGATCTGGCGCGTCCAGCCCAGCTGGTTGCGCCAGCGCTCGCGCCGGTACTCGTTGGCGGGAATGACCCAGGAGCGGCTGCCGTGTGCCATCGCTGTTTCCGCGGTTGGTTGCCGCACAGTCTAGCGGTGGCGTGGCCGGCCCATCGCATGCATGGGCCGGCGTGGCGTGGGTCATCAACGTTTCGGTGGTGCTTTCGGCGGGGCCCCCTTGCCCGCCGCTCCGTTGGCCGGCGGTGCGTTGCGCGGTGGCGCGCCGCCACCACTGAGAACGATGCGGTCGAGATTCTTCTCGACGGTCTTCAACCCGATGCCCTGCACCTGCGCCAGCTGTTCGGCCGAGCGGAACGGACCATTGGCCTTGCGATAGGCGACGATGGCCTCGGCCTTGGCGGGCCCCACGTTGACCAGCACGCGGTCGATGGTGGCGGCATCGGCCGTGTTGATGTTGACCTTCTCCGCCGCCAGGGCCGAACCGGCCAGCAGCAGCGACAGCATCAGGGATTTGGCGATCAGCAAAACGGGGTTCATCGGTGCTCCTGGAGGTTGGGTTGGGACGCGCCTCGTCGCCGGCCGGCGACGGGCGATCCACTCTCGGTCGCGCGATCCGGTCGGCCCATCGCCATGCAGGCCGCCGTGCAGGTAGCGTGATGCCCTGCCGCGCGTGGGTGAATTCCGAGCGTTGGCCTTGCCATGGCGACGGACACACGGGGCCGTACGTGGCGGAGACGGTCCGATTCCGCACGGGGCCCGGGGCCGCGGAGGCGTAAACTTGTCGTCCCCCCGCTACGAGGCTGCATGGCCATGGATACCAGCAAGGTCGACCGCTACGTCGGCGACAAATGGGACGACGAGATCGTTCCCCAACTCGTCGAATACATCCGTATTCCCAACAAGTCCCCGATGTTCGACGCCGACTGGGTCAAGCACGGTTACATGGACGATGCGGTGAAGCTGATGGAGACCTGGGCGAAGGCCCAGCCGATTCCCGGCATGCAGGTCGAGGTGGTGCGCCTGGAAGGCCGCACGCCGCTGATCTTCATCGAGATCCCGGCCTCCAACGGCGGCAGCAACGACGACTGCGTGCTGCTCTACGGCCACCTGGACAAGCAGCCGGAGATGACCGGCTGGGATCCGGAATTCGGCCCGTGGAATCCGGTCATCAAGGGTGATCGTCTGTACGGCCGCGGCGGCGCGGACGACGGTTACGCCATCTTCGGTTCGCTCACCGCCGTGCTCGCGCTGCAGGAACAGCAGCTGCCGCATGCGCGCTGCGTGATCCTGATCGAAGCCTGCGAGGAATCCGGCAGCTACGACCTGCCCGCCTACGTCGACCACCTGTCGGCGCGCATCGGCAAGCCATCGCTGGTGGTGTGCCTGGACTCGGGCTGCGGCAACTACGAGCAGCTGTGGTGCACCACGTCGCTGCGCGGCCTGGCCGGCGGCAACTTCACCGTGAAGGTGCTGAGCGAAGGCGTGCACTCGGGTGATGCGTCGGGCATCGTCCCGTCCAGCTTCCGCCTGCTGCGCCAGCTGCTGTCGCGACTGGAAGACGAAGCGACCGGAAAGATCCGCATCGACGGCCTGTACGTCGACGTTCCCGCCGAACGCATGGCGCAGGCGCGCGAAGCGGCCAAGGTGCTGGGCAAGGCGGTGTTCGACAAGTTCCCGTTCCTGCCGGGCATGACGCCCATGGCGGACGACCTCGCCGAGCTGGTGCTCAACCGCACCTGGCGCCCGGCGCTGTCGGTGACCGGCGTGGACGGCATGCCGGCGCTGGCGTCGGCCGGCAACGTGCTGCGTCCGCATACCTCGGTGAAGCTGTCGCTGCGGCTGCCACCCACGCTGGACGGCAAGAAGGCCGGCGAACTGCTCAAGGAAACGCTGCTGCGCGATCCGCCCAACGGTGCGCAGGTCAGCCTGGACCTGGAGAAGTCGTCCAGCGGCTGGAACGCGCCGGCGCAGTCGCCGTGGCTGACCAAAGCCATCGATGCGTCCAGCCGCGAGTTCTTCGGCCAGCCTGCCATGTACATGGGCGAAGGCGGCTCGATTCCCTTCATGGGCATGCTCGGCGAGAAGTTCCCCGGTGCGCAGTTCATGATCACCGGCGTGCTCGGCCCGCACAGCAACGCGCACGGCCCGAACGAGTTCCTGCACATCCCGATGGGCAAGCGCGTCACGGCATGCGTGTCGCGCGTGATCGCCGAGCACCACCACGCCAGCCAGCGCGGCGAAACCACCGGTGCCGCCGTCGCTCCGGACAGTGGCGACCGCCACGGCGACCACGGCTGCTGCTGAGGAAACCCCTTCGCTGCGTCATGCAGAACCCCCGCTCCGGCGGGGGTTCCTGTTTCGGGCCCCACCCGCGCGACGCCCGTGCCATCCGTCGAACGGTAGGCGTGCCGCCGCCGGCCCACTGCTACGATCCCCCTCGCATCACCCACCACAAGGAGGACGCTATGGGCAGTCTGCTCTATACGATCATCATCGGTGCGGTCATTGGCGTGCTGGCGCGCTTCTTCAAACCGGGCGCGGACCCGATGGGCTGGATCCTCACCATCGTGCTCGGCATCGTGGGCGCCTACATCGGTCGCTGGTTGTATCCCGCCGGCGGTCCCCTCGGCTTCGTGGTCTCGATCATCTGCGCGGTCGTGCTGCTCTTCCTGTACGAGCTGGTGCGCAAGAAGACCTCGCGACCCGCCTGATCCCCGGCGCGCTCCTGCAACAAAAAACCCCGGCGGTTGCCGGGGTTTTCGTTTGGCGCGTCCGCAGGACGCCGGAGGCTAGTCGACCAGGTAATCGATCACCTGCTGCGCCAGCCGTTCGGCCGACTCGCCCACGGTGTCCAGCTGCAGTTCCGCCGCATCGGGGGCTTCGTACGGCGAATCGATGCCGGTGAAGTTGCGCAGCTGGCCGGCGCGCGCCTTCGCGTACAGGCCCTTCACGTCGCGCTGCTCGGCCACGGCCAGCGGCGTGTCGACGAACACTTCCACGAACTCGCCGGGTGCGAACAGCTCGCGCGCCATCTGGCGCTCGGCGCGGAACGGCGAGATGAAACTCACCAGCACGATCAGGCCGGCATCGCTCATCAGCTTCGCCACTTCGGCCACGCGCCGGATGTTCTCCACGCGGTCCTCGTCGGTGAAGCCCAGGTCCTTGTTGAGCCCATGGCGCACGTTGTCGCCATCGAGGATGAAGGTGTGGAAGCCCATCGCGTGCAGGCGCTTGTCGACCAGGTTGGCGATGGTCGACTTGCCCGAACCCGACAGACCGGTGAACCACAGCACGCGTGGCTTCTGCCCCTTGATGCGCGCACGCGCGGCCTTGTCCACGTCCAGGTGCTGCCAGTGGATGTTGCCCGCACGGCGCAGCGCGAACGACAACGTGCCCGCGGCAACGGTGGCGTTGGTCTGCCGGTCGATCAGGATGAAACCGCCGAGCGTGCGGTTGTCGGCGTACGCCTCGAACGGCACCCCGTGGTCGAGGTACAGGTTGCAGTAACCGACCTCGTTGAGCTCCAGATGCTTGGCCGCCAGCGCTTCCTGCGTGTTCACGTCGATCTTGTGCTTGATCTCGGTGACGCTGGCGCTGACGGTCCGCGTGCCGATCTTCAGCCAGTACGGGCGCCCGGGCAGCAGCGGCTGCTCGCCCATCCACAGCACGTGCGCGGCGAACTGGTCGGCCACCTGCGGCGGGTCGTGCGCGCCGGCCAGCAGATCACCGCGACTGATGTCCAGCTCGTCCGCCAGCGTGAGGGTGACCGCCTGACCTTCACGCGCGACCGCAAGGTCGCCGTCCGCGGTGACGATGCGTTCCACCTTCGAACGGCGGCCCGATGGCAGCGCCACGACCTCATCGCCCGGCCGCACTTCGCCTGCGGCAACGGTGCCCGCGAAGCCACGGAAATCCTGGTTGGGTCGATTGACCCACTGCACCGGCAGGCGGAAGCCGGCCGTGCCGCCATCGCGCGAAACGTCGACGTTCTCCAGATACTCGAGCACCGCCGGGCCGTCGTACCAGGGCGTGTTGTCGGAACGCCGCAGCAGGTTGTCGCCCCGCAAGGCCGACATCGGCACCGCCTGCACGTCGTCGATGCCCAGCTGCGTGGCGAGTTCGCGGTAACCGGCGACGATCTCGTCGAACACCGCGAAGTCGTAGCCGACCAGGTCCATCTTGTTCACCGCCAGCAGCACGTGGCGGATGCCCAGCAGCGAGACGATGTAGCTGTGCCGGCGCGTCTGCGGCAACAGGCCCTTGCGCGCATCGACGAGCACCACCGCGACGTCCGCGGTGGACGCGCCGGTGGCCATGTTGCGCGTGTACTGCTCGTGTCCCGGGCAATCGGCGACGATGAACTTGCGCTTGTCGGTGCTGAAGAACCGGTACGCGACATCGATGGTGATGCCCTGCTCGCGTTCGGCCGACAGGCCGTCCATCAGCAGCGCGTAGTCGATGTCCTCGCCCTGCGTGCCATGGCGACGGCTGTCGGCTTCCAGCGCGGCGAGCTGGTCGGAGAACAGTGCCTGGCTTTCGTACAGCAGCCGGCCGATCAAGGTGCTCTTGCCGTCGTCCACACTGCCGCAGGTGATGAAGCGCAGCAGGCCCTTGGTTTCGTGCTGGGCGAGGTAGGCCGCGACGGCGGCGCCGGCATCGTGTGCGCGCGTCATCAGAAGTACCCCTCCTGCTTCTTCTTCTCCATCGAGGCGGAAGGATCGTGGTCGATGACGCGCCCCTGGCGTTCGGACGTGGTGGCTACGAGCATTTCAGCGATCACCTTCTCCAGCGTGTCGGCCTCGGATTCGATCGCGCCCGTCAGCGGGTAGCAACCGAGCGTGCGGAAACGTACCCGCCTGTGCTGCGGCGACTCGCCTTCGCGCAGCGGCAGGCGTTCGTCGTCGACCAGGATCAGCGCGCCGTCGCGCTCGACCACCGGCCGCTCCTCGGCGAAGTACAGCGACGGCACCGGAATCTTCTCGCGGTAGATGTAGAGCCACACGTCCAGCTCGGTCCAGTTGGACAGCGGGAACACGCGCACGCTCTCGCCCTTGTGGATGCGGGTGTTGTACAGGTTCCACAGCTCCGGGCGCTGCGTCTTCGGGTCCCACCGGTGCTGCGCGGTGCGGAACGAGAAGACGCGCTCCTTCGCACGCGATTTCTCCTCGTCGCGACGCGCGCCACCGATGGCCGCGTCGAAACCGTGCTGGTCCAGCGCCTGCTTCAGCGCCTGCGTCTTCATCACGTCGGTATGCACGGTGGCGCCGTGGCTGATGGGACCGATGCCCTGCGCCACGCCGTCCGGGTTGGTGTGCACGTGCAGCGACACCCCGGTTTCGGACGCGCGCCGGTCGCGGAAGGCGATCATCTCGCGGAACTTCCAGCCGGTGTCCACGTGCAGCAGCGGGATCGGCGGGCGGGCGGGATGGAAGGCCTTCAACAGCAGGTGCAGCAGCACCGAACTGTCCTTGCCGATGGAGTACAGCATCACCGGGTTGCGGAATTCGGCCGCCACTTCCCGCAGGATGTGGAGGCTCTCGGCTTCGAGGCGGTCGAGGTGGCTCAGGTCGACAGGCAGGTTCATCGGGTCTTGATCTGGCGGAACCGCGGTTGAACACGGCGGCGTGCGGGCGCGCCGGTGGTCGCGGCTAGTTGACCACATTGTAGGAACGGCGGTGCTTTGCGGCGGAAATAAGCCAGCGGCATGAGCGCATAACCCGAGTTCCTTTCCCCTGGTGGCGACGCGGTCCTAGCCTGCGAGCATCCCCACCGCGTACCCGTTGCCGATGTCGGCCTCCCAGCCCAGTGTTCCCGCCGGACTCGCCACGCCCCTCACCGAGGACCGCCTGGCGGCGCTGGCCCGTGTCACCGATGGTCTGGACAACAACGGCCTGTGGTGGCTGTCGGGCTACGCGGCTGGTCTGGCCAACCGCGGCGGCGGCCTGCAAACGCTTCCAGTGCCCGCGGTCGAGGCGCAGCCGGCGGGGCGTCTCACCATCGTCTACGGCAGCCAGACCGGCAACGCGAAGCGCCTGGCCGAGCAACTGGCGAAGCAGAGCGAAGGCGCCGGACTGTCCGTGCGTCTGGTGCGCGCCGACGCCTACCCCACGCGCGAGCTGAAGGACGAGCGCACGCTGTATGTCGTCATCAGCACACAGGGCGACGGCGATCCGCCGGACGATGCGCGCGGCCTGGTCGAGTTCATCGCCGGCAAGCGCGCGCCCGAACTCAAGCAACTGCGCTACGCCGTGCTGGCGCTGGGCGACTCGAGCTATCCCCAGTTCTGCGCCATCGGCCAGAAGCTGGATACGCGGCTGGCGGAGCTGGGTGCGACCCGCATTCTCCCGCGCGCCGATGCCGACCTCGACCTGGAAACCGTCGCCACGCCGTGGCTCGCCCAGGCGCTCGCTAAGGCGAAGGAAGCACTGAAGCCCACCGCACCGCTGGCCACCGTGACGCCGCTGCGCCCGTTGCCGGCCGCGCCCGCCTTCGGCCGCGATGCGCCGTTCGCCGCGGAACTGCTGCTCAACCAGCGCATCACCGCACGCAGCAGCGCCAAGGACATCCGCCACGTCGAGCTGTCGCTGGAAGGCTCGGGCCTGCAGTACGAGCCCGGCGATGCGCTGGGACTGTGGCCGGTCAATCCGCCGGCGCTGGTCGAAGCCGTGCTGCGCACGCTGGAACTGGACGGCGACAGCGTCGTCGAACACGGCGGCCAGCGTCTGGCGCTGCGCCAATGGCTGGGCGAGAAGCGCGAGCTGACGCAGCTGGCGCGGCCCTTCGTGGCGCGCCATGCCGCGCAGTCGCGCAGCGAAGACCTCAACCGCCTGCTCGCCCCGGACCAGCAGCCCGCACTGATACGACTGCTCGACGAGTCGCAGGTGCTGGACCTGCTGCGCAGCCATCCGGCCGCGTGGGAAGCCGAGGAACTGGTCGCCGCACTGCGCCCGCTCACGCCGCGCCTGTACTCCATCGCGTCCAGCCGCAAGCACGTGGGCGACGAAGTCCACCTCACCGTGGCGCACGTCGAGTACGAGAACGACGACGGCCTGCGCTGGGGCGCGGCGTCCAACCACTTCGCGCGCTCGCAGGAAGGCGATCGCCTGCCGGTGTTCATCGAACACAACGAGCGCTTCCGCCTGCCGGCCGATGCCTCGCGCGACGTGATCATGATCGGCCCCGGCACCGGCGTCGCGCCGTTCCGGGCCTTCGTCCAGGAGCGCGCGGAGACGCGTCCGGTGACCACCGGCGCCGCCGGCCGCAACTGGCTGCTGTTCGGCAATCCGCATTTCCGCAGCGACTTCCTCTACCAGGTCGAATGGCAGCAGGCATTGAAGGACGGCACGCTGCACCGCCTCGACCTGGCCTTCTCGCGCGACCAGGACCGCAAGATCTACGTGCAGGACCGGCTGCGCGAGCATGGCCGCGAGCTGTTCGACTGGATCGAGTCCGGCGCGCACCTGTACGTGTGCGGCGACGCCACGCGCATGGCGAAGGACGTGCACGCGACGCTGCTGGCGGTGATCGCCGAGCACGGCGGGAAGTCCGACGACGACGCCACCGAATACCTCAACACCCTGCAGCAGCAGGGCCGCTACGCCCGGGACGTGTACTGATGAGCAGCCATTCCGTCGAGGACATCAAGCAGCAGAGCGCGCGTCTGCGCGGCACGCTGCTGGAGTCGCTCGCCAATCCCGTCACCGGCGCGCTCAACGAAGACGACCAGACGCTGATCAAGTACCACGGCAGCTACCAGCAGGACGACCGGGACGTGCGCGAGGAGCGCCGCCTGGCGAAGCTGGAGCCCGCGTACGCCTTCATGATCCGCACGCGCACGCCCGGCGGCGTGGTGTCGCCGAAGCAGTGGCTGCAGCTCGATTCGGTCGCGACCGCCTACGCCGAACGCGGTCTGCGCATCACCACGCGCCAGGCCTTCCAGTTCCATGGCGTGATCAAGACCGAGCTGAAGGCCACGATGCAGGCGATCAACGCCGCGTTGATCGACACGCTTGCCGCCTGCGGCGACGTCAACCGCAACGTGGCCGTCGCCGCCAACCCGCTCCAGTCGCAGGCGCACGCCGCCGTGCATGCGCAGGCTGCCGCGTTGTCCGAGCACCTGCTTCCCAACACGCGCGCCTACTACGAGATCTGGCTGGACGAGGAACGCGTGGCCGGCAGCGGCAGCGAGGACGAGCCGGTCTACGGCGCGACCTACCTGCCGCGCAAGTTCAAGATCGGCTTCGCGATTCCGCCCTACAACGACGTCGATGTCTTCGCGCAGGACCTGGGTTTCATCGCCGTCGTCGAAGGCGACGCGGTGGTCGGCTACAACGTCAGCGTCGGCGGTGGCATGGGCGCCACCCACGGCGATGCGGAAACGTATCCGCGCCTGGGCGATGTGATCGGCTTCGTCACGCCCACGCAGCTGACCGCCATCGCCGAAGCCGTGGTGACCACGCAGCGTGATTTCGGCAATCGCGTGCTGCGCAAGCGCGCGCGCCTGAAGTACACCATCGACGACCGTGGCCTGGACTGGTTCAAGTCCGAGGTCGAGCGACGCGCGGGCTTCACGCTCCCGCCTGCGCGCGCGTTCGGGTTCGTACACAACGGCGACCGCTTCGGCTGGGTCGATGGCGCCGACGGTCGCGCCCACCTGACGCTGCGCATCGTCTCCGGCCGCATCTGGGACCGCGACGGCCTCACCCATCTGTCGGGCCTGCGCGAGATCGCGCGCGTGCTGGACGAGGCGGACGACGGCGCGCAGTTCCGCCTCACGCCGAACCAGAACCTGGTCATCGCCGGTGTGCCGGCCGCATTGCGCGCACGCGTGGACACACTGGTCGCGCAGTACGGCCTGGATACGCACGCCAACGCGACGGCGCTGAAGAAGAACGCCATCGCCTGCGTCGCGCTGCCCACCTGCGGCCTGGCGATGGCCGAGGCCGAGCGCTACCTGCCGGACTTCACCGACCGAGTGCAGGAACGGCTGGACGCGCACGGCCTGCGCGAAGCGCCCATCCACCTGCGCATCAGCGGCTGTCCGAACGGGTGCTCGCGCCCGTATCTGGGCGAGATCGCGCTGATCGGCAAGGCGCCGGGGCGCTACAACCTGATGCTGGGCGCCGACCATCGCGGCCAGCGCCTCAACACGCTGTTCCGCGAGAACGTGGACGAGGCGCAGATCCTCGACGCGCTCGACCCGGTGCTCGCGCGTTACGCCGCCGAACGCGATACCGATGAAGGCTTCGGCGATTTCCTGGTCCGCGCTGGGATCGTCATCCCGCCCAGGCCGTCCATTCCCCTGCAACTGCGCACCGAGAACGCAGCATGAGCACGCCGCCCGATCCGATCACCGCCGCCGAATCCCCGCGCGCACTCGCCGAGCTGAACCAGTGGCTGGGCGAGCGCAGCGCGGAAGAACGCATCGCCTGGGCCCTGGAGCACACGGCCGGCGAGCACGCACTGTCGTCCAGCTTCGGCGCGCAGGCCGCGGTATCGCTGCATCTGACCACACAGAAGAAGCCCGGCATCCCGGTGATCCTGGTCGACACCGGCTACCTGTTCCCCGAAACGTATCGCTTCGTCGACCAACTGACCGAGCGGCTGGACCTGAACCTCAAGGTCTACCGGCCGAAAATCGGCATCGCGTGGATGGAAGCGCGCTTCGGCAAACTCTGGGAAGGCGGACTGGACGGCATCGAGCGCTACAACCGCATGCGCAAGGTCGAACCCATGCAGCGCGCACTCGACGAACTGGGCGTGCGCACGTGGATCGCCGGCCTGCGCCGCAGCCAGGCGCGCACGCGGGCGAACATCGATTTCCTGCAACTGCGCGACGGTCGCTGGAAACTGCATCCGATCGCCGACTGGAGCGACCGCGACGTCTGGCAGTACCTGGAGCGGCACGACCTGCCCTACCACCCGCTCTGGCACCAGGGCTACGTGTCCATCGGCGATGTGCACACCACGCGACCGCTGGAGGCCGGCATGAACGAGGAAGACACGCGTTTTTTCGGCCTGAAGCGTGAGTGCGGCCTGCATTTCGACGAGCCGAACGCGGCCTGAGCCGGCGGTTCCCAGCCGGCGAACGGCACTCGCGCGATTACTGCCAGACACGCCGCGGCTCGATGCCGAGCGCGCGGGCAATCGCGCTGGTTTGCGCGGCGACCTCAGGTATGGATCAGGCGCCCACCGGCGAACGACCAGTTTTCCCAGGTGGTTTCCTTGAAGGCCACCATCACGTGCTCCGGATCGAGCCCGGCCGTTGCCAGGCGCTCCATCAGGTCGGCGAGCAGCTTCTTCTTCACCTTGACGCTGCGCCCCACCGACCAGAGCACTTCGATCAGCACGAAGTCGTCGCCGCGCGGCGAGGCCGCATCGGGATAACTTGGATCGAAGCGGAAGTCCGCGGCATCGAGTTCGAACACGCGCTGGAAGCGGTCGGTCTCCGGCACGCCGGAGGCGACGAGCGCGCCGTGCACGGCGTCCAGGACGGCGCTCTTGAAGTGTTCGGCCTTGGGCTTGCGGACGGTCAGGGTGACCAGGGGCATGCGGGCTCTCCTTTGTTTCGCGGCGACGCGTCGCCGGGCATCAGGTGGTGATCGGCTGGCTGAGCTCGCGCCACGTCGGCACCTGCGGCCAACGCGGCTCCAGGTTGCCTTCCAGTACGCGGCGCAGGTCGCGTCGGTCGAGCTGCGGCGCAACGCCGTGCAGCAGCGCCAGTGCGTACTCGCGCAGCACGCGCGCGCGGGGGATCACTGCCCAGGTGATGCATTCGGGCAGCGCATCCGGTGCGAGCAGCGCCTTCAGGTCGTCGTCGCGGGAACCCACGGCCATTTCCGCCAGCACGCCCACGCCGAGACCGGCGCGCACATAGGTCTTGATGAGGTCCGCGTCGCGCGCGGTCATCGCCAGTTGCGGTTCGAGGCCGGCATCGAGGAAGGTGCGACGCAGCGACGATTCCGCGCGCGTGGACGATTCGTAGCTCACCAGCGGATGCGCGGCCAGTTCGGCGAGCGTCGGTGCGCGCTGCAGCGACGCCAGCGGGTGCGTGCGCGGCACCAGCACCACGCGGCGCCAGCGGTACAACGGCACGGGCACGCCACCTTCGGGCTCGCTGCCGGCGGTACTGATCACCGCCAGGTCCGCTTCGCCGCGCGCCAGCAGTTCCAGCACTTCGTCGCCGGCCACTGCCTGCAGATGCATGCTGACCTGCGGGAACTCGCGCTTCACCGCGGCGATCACGCCCGGCAGCACGAAGCGCGCCTGCGTGTGCGTGGTGGCCAGCACCAGCTGACCGCTGTGCTGGCCGCGTTCGTTGGCGGCGTAGGCGCGGATGTTGCCGGCTTCCTCCAGGATGCGACGCGCGTGCATCAGCACGCGTTCGCCGGCCGGCGCGATCGATTCCAGGCTGCGCCCCTTGCGGGTGAACAGCTGGAAGCCCAGTTCGTCCTCCAACTGCTTGAGCTGTTTCGACAACCCCGGTTGCGTCGCGTGCACGCGTTCGGCGGCCAACGTGATGTTGAGGCCGGAATCGGCGATGGCGACGAGGTAACGCAGCTGGGTGAGGGTCATGAGGGGAGCCGTGGGGGCGGTCGGAGGCGGCCGGCACCATGGGCCCGGCCTTCTCCCTTCATATATATCTCTCGATACGAATAAAGGGATGGACGAAAACTACCCCGCGCCGCCCGCCCTGTCCAGCGCAACGGCGGGACATTCCGGATTGGCATGTCGCCAGACGGTGGCGTCATTTCCGCCGCCGGTGGCGCGTGGGTAGCGTCACGGTATCGCCCCTGCGCCCCGCTTTCGACGCCATGAGCAGCCCGCTGTTTCCTGTTTTCGCCGATCTGCGCGGCCGCGCCGTGCTGGTCGTGGGCGGCGGCACGGTGGCACTGCGCAAGGTGACGGCGCTGATCGACGCCGGAGCCCTGGTTCGCGTGGGCGCGCCCACGCTGAATGTGGAACTGACCGCACTCGCAGCGCAGGGCCGCATCGAGCATCTGAACGGCACCTTCGCGCCGCGCTGGCTGGACGGCGCATGGCTGGCCATCGCCGCCACCGACGACGACGAAGTGAACCGCGCCGTCGCCCAGGCGGGCGAAGCGCAACGCATCTGGGTCAACGTGGTGGACGACGCGCAGGCGTCCAGCGTGCAGATACCGGCGCGCGTCGACCGCGGTCCGGTGCAGATCGCCATTTCCAGCGCCGGCGCCGCACCGATGCTGGCCCGCCATCTGCGCGAACAACTGGAAACGCAGCTGGACGAATCGCTGGGCGAACTGGCCAGCCTGCTGGGTCGCGAACGCCACCGCATCCGCGCACGCCATCCGCAACTGGGCGAGCGCCGCCGCTTCTTCGATC
Organism: Lysobacter stagni; assembly: GCF_030053425.1. Classification (NCBI taxonomy): domain Bacteria; kingdom Pseudomonadati; phylum Pseudomonadota; class Gammaproteobacteria; order Lysobacterales; family Lysobacteraceae; genus Lysobacter; species Lysobacter stagni. The sequence goes on from NZ_JASGBI010000002.1 coordinate 47,679, forward strand.
GTCTCTTGTCCGGCGCAGTGCCGCGCTTGCTGCGCCAGCGCCAGCGGCTTGCCGCCGAGCGCGAATTCAGCGCGCTGCTCAATGCACCGGCCGCGACGGCGCGTGGCTCGGTCGCGCTTGTCGGCGCCGGCCCGGGCGACCCAGGCCTGCTGACGCTGCGCGCGCTGCGCGTGCTCAACGAAGCCGACGTGATCCTGCACGACCGTCTGGTCAGCGATGACGTCCTGCAGCTGGTGCGCCGCGATGCGCAGCGCATCGAAGTGGGCAAGCAGGCGGGCAACCATCACGCCACGCAGGATCGTATCCACGAGCTGATGCTGGAGCACGCACGCGCCGGCAAGCGCGTGGTGCGGCTGAAGGGCGGTGATCCGTTCGTGTTCGGCCGCGGCGGCGAGGAACTGGAAGTGCTGCGCGCGCACGGCATCGACTACGAAGTCGTGCCCGGCATCACCGCGGCACTGGCGTGCGCGGCCTACGCGGGCGTGCCGCTCACGCACCGCGACCACGCGCAGTCGGTACGCCTGGTCACCGCGCACGCCAGGGACTCGATGGACAGCATCGACTGGCGCGCGCTCGCACAGGAACGGCAGACGCTCGCCGTGTACATGGGCGTGGCCGGGCTGGATCGCCTGAGCGAACGCCTGATCGAACACGGCCGCGCGGCGTCCACTCCGTTCGCGCTGGTCGAGAACGGTTCGCGCGCCAGCCAGCGCGTGATCACCGGCACCCTCGCCGATCTCGCGCAGCGCGCGCAGGCGCACGACGTGCAATCGCCGGCGTTGCTGATCGTCGGCGAAGTCGCCGCGCTGGCCGGCACGCTGCACTGGTTCGGCGACGCCCCACTGGGCGCACCGGCCACCGCCACCGTCGCCGAAGCGGCGTGAGCCCCCCACACGCATCCACAAGGAATCCGGTCATGGCCCTGTACGACAGCATCCTCGACACCATCGGCAGCACGCCCATCGTCAAGCTGCACCGCATCGCGCCGAAACACGTGACGCTCTACGCGAAGGTGGAGGCGTTCAATCCCGGCGGCTCGGTGAAGGACCGCCTCGCGCTGGCCATCGTGCTCGATGCCGAGCGCCGCGGCCTGCTCAAGCCGGGCCAGACGATCGTGGAAGCCACCTCGGGCAACACCGGCATCGCGCTGGCGCTGGTCGCGGCGGCGCGCGGGTATCCGTTCGTGGCGGTGATGACCGAGACGTTCTCGGTCGAGCGCCGCAAGCTGATGCGCGCCTACGGCGCGAAGGTCATCCTCACGCCGGCCGCCGAGCGCGGCAGCGGCATGGTGCGCAAGGCGAAGGAACTGGCCGAGAAACACGGCTGGTTCCTCGCGCGCCAGTTCGAGAACGAAGCCAACCCCGCCTACCACCGCAACACGACGGGGCCGGAGATCCTGCGCGATTTCGCCGGCAAGCGGCTGGACTATTTCGTCAGCGGCTGGGGCACCGGCGGCACCATCACTGGCGCCGGCGAAGTGCTCAAGCTTGCACGACCGGACCTGAAGGTGATCGCCAGCGAACCGGCGGGCGCGGCGCTGTTGTCGGGCAAGGAATGGCAACCGCACAAGATCCAGGGCTGGACGCCGGACTTCCTGCCGGACGTGCTCAGCCGCACGATCGCCGACGAGATCCATCCGATCGACGATGTGCTCGCGCGCGACACCTCGCGTCGCCTGGCGGCGGAAGAAGGCCTTTTCGTCGGCATTTCGGCCGGCGCGACGGTCGCCGCCGCGCTGAAGGTGGCCGAACAGGCGCCGGAGGGCTCGGTGCTGCTGGCGGTGCTGCCCGATACCGGCGAGCGATATCTGTCCACGTTCCTGTTCGAGGGCGTGGCCGAGGGTTCCGACGACGAATGGCTGGCGTCGCTGGAACGCGAGGCGGTCGCGGCCTGACCGGGGCGAAGGCCGCCTGTATGGGGCCGGACGCTACGAGGTCGTGATCGCCGTGCATTCCCCGGCGCACAGGGGCCCGTTACCCTGTGCGCCTGCGGCCGTTGCCGCACGGAGAATGCATGTCCGTTGTTCCCGGTTCGAACCAGGTGTCCGCCGATCCCAACGCGGCCGAGCGCGAGGCCGCACGCCTGGCCTGGGCCCGCGGCGCGACTGGCGAGCCCGATCTGCAGCTTCAGCGCGCATCGGTCGACGCCGGGTTCCGCAGCTATTGGCGTGCACTGACCGCTGACGGCAGCCGCATCGTGATGGATTCTCCGCCGGCGCTGGAGGACGTGCGCCCGTGGTTGCGCATGCGCGCACTGCTCGCCAGCGGCGGCGTGCGCGTTCCGCAGGTGCTGGTGGAGGACGCCACCGCCGGCTTCCTGCTGCTCGAAGACCTGGGCGGCCCCACGCTGGCGCAGACCATCGACGCCGACAGCGCCGACGCGCATTTCGACGCCGCCATCGAACAACTGCTCCGCCTGCAGGCGATCCAGCCACCGCTGGGCACCGGCGAGTTCGGCGAAGCGCTGCTGCAGCGCGATGCGGGCCTGTTCGAGGAATGGTTCCTGCGTCGTCATCTGGGCCTTGCGCCGGACTGCGACGACCTGGACCGCCTGGAGCTGGTACAGCGCCGGCTGATGGACAACGCGCTGCATCAGGCGCGCGTGCTCACGCACCGCGACTTCATGCCGCGCAACCTGATGCCGGTGGCCGATGGACCGGCCGTCCTGGATTTCCAGGACTGCGTGATCGGCCCGGTCGCCTACGACCCGATCAGCCTGTTCAAGGACGCGTTCCTCAGCTGGCCGCTGGAACGCGTGGACGAATGGCTGGCGCGCTATCACGAGCGCGCGGTGGCCGCGCGCATCCCGGTGCCCGCATTGCACGTGTTCCAGCGCGATGCCGACTGGCTGGGCGTGCAGCGCCACCTGAAGATCCTGGGCATCTTCTCGCGCCTGCACTACCGCGACGGCAAGACGAAATACCTGCCCGACGCGCCGCGCTTCATCACCTATCTCGACGAAGTGCTACCGCGTTACCGCGAACTCGAACCGCTGCGCGAAGTGCTGGATGCGCGCATCCGTCCGGCGATGGAGCGCGTCGTGGTGCCGTCGCCATGAAGGCCCTGATCTTCGCCGCCGGCCTGGGCGAGCGCATGCGCCCGCTGACCAACCACACACCCAAGCCGCTGCTGCCCGTGGGCGGCAAACGTCTGATCGAATGGCACCTGGAGAAACTGGCCGAGATCGGCGTGCGCGAGGTGGTGATCAACACCAGCTGGCTGGCGGAGCAGTTCCCGCGCACGCTGGGCGACGGTGCGCAGTGGGGGCTCTCGCTGGCGTATTCCTACGAAGGCACCACGCCGTTGGAAACCGGCGGCGGCATGCTGCACGCGTTGCCGTTGCTGGGTGACCAACCCTTCCTGCTGGTCAACGGCGACATCTGGACCGATTACGACTTCGCGCGTCTGCCGCGCGAACCCGACGGACTCGCGCACCTGGTGATGGTGGATCGCCCGCCGCAGGCGACGCAGGGCGACTTCGCGCTCGACGCCGATGGCCACGTGCGCAGCGACGGCGAGCAGCGCCTGACCTACTCCGGCCTTGGCGTCTATCGCCCGCAACTGCTCGACGGCTGGCACGAATACACGAGCGATGCCGGTGCGGATGAAACGCCGCCGCGCTTCCGCCTCGCGCCGATCCTGCGCGCGCACATGGCGCTGGGTCGCATCACGGGTGAACACCACCGTGGACGATGGACGGATGTGGGAACGCCGGAGCGGTTGGCGACGCTGGATCGGGAGCTGGGTGGCTGAAAGAGCTGACCGCCTTGAGCCCCTCTCCCGCCGGGAGAGGGGTTGGGGTGAGGGCCGGGACGGGCGGGCGTGGCACCGGTCGCCGGTTCTTCCAGCAACGTGCGCTTGAAGTTGGATTCCCGCCTTCGCGAAGACGAGGGCAGATCAGCCCTCGCCGCGTTCGAGCGTCTGCCTCAGGAACGGCACCGTGATGCGCCGCTGCGCCGCCAGCGATGCGCGATCGAGTTTGTCGAGCAGCGCCGTCAGGCCGCCCAGGTCGCGCCCAACGCGCTTGAGCAGCCAGTCCAGCGCGGCATCTTCCAGCACCACGCCGCGACGCTGCGCACGCTGGCGCAGCACTTCGCGGCGACCTTCCTCGTCCAGCGGCGACAGCGTGATGCGCGTGCACTGGCCCAGCCGCGAACGCAGGTCTGGAAGGCCCAGGCCGATGGCGTCGGGAATGTCGCGCGCCGCGTAGAGCAGCACGACACCCGCGGCGCGCGCGCGGTTGTGCACGTCGAACAACGCGACTTCGTCCTCGCGTTGTCCTGCGATGGCATCCAGCCCGTCGAGTGCGATGAGGTGATTGCCTTCCAGCGATTCCAGCGCGTCGCGCATGCGGCCGGTGGCGGCCATCAGCGGCAGGTAGGCGGCGCGCCGGCCTGCGGCTTCGGTCGCGGCACAAGTCGCCAGCAACAGATGCGTCTTGCCCACGCCGGCAGGACCGGCGAGGTACACGCTGTCGCGCGCGTCGGCGGCACCATCGGCCAGCGCGCGCAGGTGTTCGAGCGCACCCGCCGGTGCCTGCACGAAGGTGTCGAGCCGCTGGTCCGGCGGATAACGCAAGGCCAGTGGCAACTGCGGAACACTCACGGGCCACTCACTCCGGCTTGCGATCCACCGGCGGCGGCAGGTGCGGATCGGCGAGCGGATCCGGCACGGCCTGTGCCGGCGACGGGCTCTCGCCGACGTACAGACGGCTGCGGCGGTAGCGTTCCTGCGCGTAGCGCAGCAGGACATTGACCACGGCCGCCACCGGCAACGCCAGCAGCATGCCGAGGAAACCGAACAGCTGGCCGCCGGCGAGCACGGCGAAGATCACCGCGACCGGATGCAGGCCGATGCGGTCGCCGACCAGCTTGGGCGTCAGCACGTAACTCTCGATCACCTGGCCGATTCCGAAGACCACCAGCACGCCGGCGACGTGCTGCCAGTCGCCGTACTGCACGAGTGCGGCGATCACGCCCAGGATGATGCCGCTGGCCGGGCCGAGGTACGGCACGAAGGTCAGGATGCCGGCAACCAGACCGATCAGGATGCCCAGGTCCAGGCCCACGGCCCACAGGCCCAGGCCGTACATCACGCCCAGCACCAGCATCACCAGGAACTGCCCGCGCAGGAACGCGCCGAGCACATCGCTGGACTCACGCGCCAGGCGGCTGGCCGTGGGCAGGTGATCGCGCGGGATCAGCGAGGCGACGCGCTCGACGATCAGGTCCCAGTCGCGCAGGAAGAAGAACGTGATGATCGGCAGCAGCGCCACGTTGGCGACCAGCCCGATCACCGCGAAGCCCGAACGCGACAGGTAACCCAGCACCGTCGCCGCGATGCCGCCGGCACGATCCCAGTTGTCACGGATCAACTGGTACATGTGGCCGAAGTCGAGCCAGTCGGTGATCTCCACGCCGGTGCGGCGTTCCACCCATGGCAGCGCGGTCAGCATGAACCAGTCGCGGTAGTGCGGCCAGGATTCGACGAGCGTGGCGATCTGGCGTTCGATGAGCGGCACCAGGATCAGCAGGCCGGCCAGCACGATCAGCGCCATCGCGGTGAACACAAGCGCCACGGCGGTGTTTCGCGATCGCCCGGCGCGCTCGAGGCGATCCACCAGCGGATCGCCCAGCCACGCCAGGATCAGCGCGAACACGAACGGCGACAGGACAGGCGCCAGCAGCCAGATCACCCACAGCACACCCAGCCCCAGCGCCGCCCACTGCAGGCGACGCAGGAATCGCGCGATGTCGTCCAGTGCTTCCGATTGCATGGGCTTCCCCGTCAACGCAGCCGGTATTCCGGCGGCTGGCCTTCCAGGCCTTCGATTACTTCGACCACCTCGTCGCGTGCGAGCACGCGGTGCAGGCCGGGCAGGCCGCTGACGAGTTCCAGTTCGTACTCCAGGCCCTGCGGGGTTGCACGCGTCGGAGTGTGGCGGCGCACCACCGACAGCTTCTGCAGGTAACCGGCCAGGCGGATGAAATCGTCGCTGCTGTCCACGCCGGTGAAGGTGACGTGGTACACGCCCGGCTCGCCGGTCGGCGCGCGCTTGGCGTAGCGCTTCATCAGCGCATCGGCCGCGCCGTCGGCGCCACCCGCCATCAGCTGGCGAGCGTCAGGGCCGGTCTGCGACCAGTTCGCCAGCACCTTGCCGGTGTCGACGAACGTCCAGTCGGCCTTCCAGCCGGCGGTCGGGTCGCGGTAGAGCTTGCCGATCAGCTGCATCGGTGGGCTGTAACGGGCGGAGGCACGCGCGACGGCCGCGCTGTCGCCACGCCAGATCGCGCCGACCGCGGCCTGCTCGGCGGCATTGCCGGTCGGCAGGCCGAGCTTGTAGCCGCGCTCGACCGCGCGGTTCAGCGCCGGACGCGCCGCATTCACCTGCGGCAGGCCCACCAGGCGCGGGCCGCTGCCGTCGTCGATGGCCAGCCACAACACCGGCTTGGGACGCGGCTGCGGCCACACGGGAATGCCCAGCGTGCCGGCCAGGTCGTTGACGGCGTCCTCGTCGAACTGCACCACCAGCGTGGTGCGGAAGCTCGGCGCGCCGGTCGGGCCCACGCCCTCGTCCTGGCGGTAGTCGTACGCCTTCACGTACGTCCTGGCCTGGCGGAGCTCCTGTCCCACGCCCGGCCGCGAGGCGGCACCGCGATCGCCCGACAGCTTGCCCAGCACCTGGGCCAGCGCGCGGGCGAAGGCGGTGTTGCGCTCGGCCTCGCCCTGCCCATTCACCTGCACTTCGGTGGCGTAGATGCCCTCGGCCTGGGCGCGATCGCCCTCCACGCGCTGGGCGGACGCGGCAAAGCTGGCCAGCGCCAGAGCGGCGGCTGCGATCAGCACGTGGATCTGCCGCCACATCGTCGTGAGGCCCGTCGTGCGCGGAGTTCCCGTGCGGAATACCCGAACCATCGCTATCCCTGAGCTACGTATCAGGTCGAAATGGTGCCGCAGCGGCGCCTGCCCGTCCATTCACGCCGCTCCGGGCCGGGTCGGCGATCACGCCAAGGCCGTAGCGGGGCGCCTGCGACTGTTAAAATCGCCGCTTCACTTTCCGCGACCGCCGAGGCCGCCCGTGTCCAACTCCCCCACCCCGCCCACTCCGATCACCTACCGCGACGCCGGCGTCGACATCGACGCAGGCAACGAGGTCGTCGAACGCATCAAGCCGCTGGTCAAGCGCAGCTTCCGTCCCGAGGTGATGGGCGGACTGGGCGGATTCGGCGCGCTGTTCGACCTGTCGGGCAAGTACAAGGAGCCGGTGCTGGTCTCCGGCACCGACGGCGTGGGCACCAAGCTCAAGCTGGCGCAGCAGCTGAACCGGCACGACACCATCGGCATCGACCTGGTGGGCATGTGCGTGAACGACGTGCTGGTGCAGGGCGCCGAGCCGCTGTTCTTCCTCGACTATTTCGCAACCGGCAAGCTGCACGTGGACACGACGGTCGCGGTCGTCGGCGGCATCGCCAAGGGCTGTGAGCTGTCCGGCTGCGCGCTGATCGGTGGCGAGACCGCCGAAATGCCCGACATGTACCCGCCGGGCGAGTACGACCTGGCCGGCTTCTGCGTCGCCGCGGTGGAGAAGTCGAAGCTGCTCGACGGCAGCAAGGTGCGCGAAGGCGACGTGCTGATCGGCATCGCCTCCAGCGGCCCGCATTCCAACGGTTACTCGCTCATCCGCAAGATCTACGACCGCGCCGGCCGGCCGGCCGACCTGGACGTCGGCGGCGTGACGCTGATCGACGCGTTGATGGCGCCGACCGCGCTGTACGTGAAGCCGGTGCTGGAACTGCTGGGCAAGCACGACCTGCATGCGATGGCGCACATCACCGGCGGCGGCCTGACCGAGAACATCATCCGCGTGATTCCCGACGGCCTGGGTCTGGATATCGAGGCTTCGGCCATCGTGCTGCCGCCGGTGTTCGACTGGCTGCAGCGCGAAGGCGCGGTGCCGGCCGAAGAAATGTGGCGCACGTTCAACTGCGGCGTCGGCTTCGTGCTGGTGGTCGCACCCGACGATGTGGCCGCGGTGAATGCGGACCTGGACCGCCTGGGACTGGCGCATCGCCCGATCGGCCAGGTCGTGAAGGCGACCTCGGCCGAGCGCGTGCGCATCGGCTGATCCTCGCGTTCCTGCGAGCCTGCGAGATCCGATGACCGCCGACGCCCTGCCGGGGGAATCCCGGACGCAAGGACCACGCAACGCCCTGTCGCCGCACAAGCGATGGGTGCTGTCGGCGCTGCTGGTCGTGTTCGTGCTCACCTGGCTCCGGCCGATCTGGCCGAAGGAACAGGCGCTGCACAGCGTGGGCACCGTCATCGCGGTGTTCTGGCTGTGGTGGCACGACCGCCACTGGCCCACGCGCACGCGCGACTTCGCGCTGGTCTGCGGCTTCCTGGCCGTGCACTGCCTGGCCGCACGCTGGCTGTATTCGAACGTTCCCTACGACGACTGGTTCCGCGCCGCATTGCACTGGTCGCCGCAGGAAGCCTTCGGCTGGCAGCGCAACCATGCCGACCGCTTCATCCACCTGATGTACGGCCTGTGCCTGACACCGTTGCTGTCGCTCCATGCGGCACAGCGTTGGCCGCGCATATCCGCATCGCAGGCCTTCGTACTCGCGGTGATGGCGATCATGTGCACCAGCCTGGTGTACGAGTGGATCGAATGGGGCATCGCGCTGACGATGTCGCCGCAGGAGGCGGAGTCGTACAACGGCCAGCAGGGCGACATGTGGGATGCACACGCCGACATGCTGCTGGCCACGCTGGGCGCACTGGCCACCTGGCCGCTGGCGTGCCCGGCCACGGCGCCGGTCGCAGGCGTGGTGGAGGCCGCCGGATGAGCGCACGCATCGCCATCCTGGTGTCCGGGCGCGGCAGCAATCTGCAGGCGATCCTGGACGCGATCGCCTCGGGCGCATTGCCCGCGCAGATCGTCGGCGTGTTCTCCGACAAGCCCGGCGCCGTCGGGCTGCAGCGGGTCGAGCCGGAACTGCGCTGGAGCGCGGATCCGAAAGCATTCCCCTCGCGCGAAGCCTTCGACGCGGCATTGGGCGACGCGATCGCGGAGCGCTCTCCGGACTGGGTGGTCTGCGCGGGCTATCTGCGCATTCTCGGCGAGTCGTTCGTGCAGCGGTTCCGTGGACGGCTGCTCAACATCCACCCATCGCTGCTGCCGCGCCATCGCGGCCTGCACACCCATGCACGGTGCCTGGCCGCCGGCGAGACTGAACACGGCGCCAGCGTGCATTTCGTCATTCCGGAACTCGACGCCGGCACGGTGATCGCGCAGGCGCGCGTGCCCGTGCTGCCGGGCGACGATGCCGACCGGCTGGCCGCACGCGTGCTGGAGGTCGAGCATCCCCTGCTGGTGGCGGTGCTGCGGCTGGCCGTCGAGGGGCGCTTGGCTGAACGGGGAACAACGGTCTTCATCGACGGTCATGGGTTGTTTACACCGCTCCTTCTAGATTCCGCCGGAGCCCTGCGCGCGCCCGGGTCCGGATCCGCCTGATCCCACGCGCGTTTCCCGCCATGAGTTCGATGAAACGCCTGATCCGTACGCTCCCGCTGCTGTTTGCCCTCGTCGCCTCGCCCGCGCTCGCACTCGAGCCGTTCGTGGCGAACTACCAGATCTTCCGCGGCGGCAAGCCCATGGGCGAAGCGACGATGCAGGTGGTGCCCGCGCAGGGCCTTCCGGGCAAGTGGCGCATCGACCTGGACATGCGCGGCACGCGCGGCCTGGTGGGGCTTGTGGGCGTCAACGCGCAGCAAAGCACGGTGTTCGACATGGTGGGCGAGACCTATCGCCCCATCACCCAGAGCACGGTCCGCAAGGCCGTGTTCCTGGGCCGCGAGATCACCGGCACCTACGACTGGAACACACACACCGCGCGCTGGACGGGTGATGTGAGCAAGAACCGCCGCGAGCCCGTGCCGCTGCACGACGGCGACATGAGCGCGTTGCTGATCAATCTGGCGATCATCCGCGATGCCCAACCGGGCCGTGAACTGGCCTATCGCTTCGTCGACAACGGGCGCGCTCGTGACCATCACTATGCGGTCGCGCAGGAACTGGAAGGCGTGAGCGTGGACGGCATGGGCTTCAACGCCATGCGCGTCAGCCGCGTTCAGGGCAGCGGCACGGACGAGACGGTAGTGTGGGTCGTCGAAGGCGTACCTACGCCCGTGCGCATCCTGCAGCGCGAGAACGGCGAAGACACCTACGACCTGCGCCTGGTCGACTACAAGGGAGCCTGACATGGCCAACCGACTCTTCCGCGCGATGCGTTCGCGAGTGCGGCCGTTTCTCTTCGCGACGGCCCTTGTCACGGCGAGCGCGCCGGCATGGGCGATCAAGCCCTTCTCCGCCGATTACCAGGCCAGCTACATGGGCATGCAGGGCAGTGGCCGCATGACCATCGCACCCGACGGCGGCAACCGATGGAAGTACAGCCTGACAGTGAGCAGCCCGTTGGCCGAGTTGCAGCAGGTCACAGTGTTCGAGGACCAGGGCGGGCAGTGGCGCCCGCTGTCGGGCTCCGACTCGTCCAAGGTGCTGACCAGGCGCCAGAACAAGAACGCCACGTACGACTGGTCGCGCGGTGTGGCGAGCTGGTCGGGCGACGTGAAACCCGAGCGCGCCGGCCCGATCAAACTGCAGGCCGGCGACCTGGACGCGCTGCTGGTCAATCTCGCCATCGTGCGTGATGTGCAGGCCGGCAAGGAGATGAGCTACCGCATGGTCGAGGACGGCCGCGTCAAGCAGCTGGACTACACCATCGCCGGCAAGGAGGCGATCACCATCGGCGGCCAGACGAAGCAGGCGACCAAGGTCATCGGCACGCAAGGCAGGAAGCAGATCATCGCGTGGATCGTCGACGGCATGCCGGTGCCCGCGCGCATCCTGCAACGCGACAAGGGCCAGGACACGATCGACCTGCGCATGAGCGGCGTGCGCTGACCCGCTCGCCCGCATGCCAGATAGTGAAAGCCCCGCATCGCGGGGCTTTTTTCATTGCTTGTCCGGCTTCACCACGGTGCGGCAATCCACCCGGAAGACCTTGTCGTCGCCGCGCCACGAGAACGCGCGGCATTCACGCGGGCCTTCGGTGGTGGTGGTGACCGTCACCGCGTAGAGCGACTGCAGCATCTCCTGCATCGTCGTGGTGCCGTCGCGGTTCCAGTCCATGTCCTTGCGGTCCAGCCCGCGCGTCGCCGCGGCGCCGCTGAAGTGCAGCCAGCCCAGCACGATCAGCAACATCACGAAGAAGCCCAGCGCCGCCAAGCGGCGCGCGGTGAACGGTGCGCGCTTGATCAGTGCCATGCGTCAGCCTGCGATGCGGCGGATCTTCGCGCCCAGCCCCGACAGCTTCTCTTCGATGTTCTCGTAGCCGCGGTCGAGGTGGTAGATGCGGTCGATGGTGGTCGAACCCTCCGCCACCAGGCCGGCCAGCACCAGCGACGCCGATGCGCGCAGGTCGGTCGCCATCACCGGCGCGCCGCTCAGGCGCGGCACGCCGCGGATGATCGCGGTATGGCCTTCCACGCGGATGTCCGCACCCAGACGCTGCAGTTCCGAGACATGCATGAAGCGGTTTTCGAAGATGGTTTCGTTGATCACGCCCACGCCGTCGGCGATGCAGTTCATCGCCATGAACTGCGCCTGCATGTCGGTCGGGAACGCCGGGTGCGGCGCGGTGGTCAGGTCCACGGCGCGCGGGCGGCGGCCGCCCATGTCCAGGGTGATGCGATCGCCGTCGACGGTGATGTCCGCGCCGGCCGTCTTGAGCTTGTCGATCACCGCATCGAGCGTGTCCGGGCGCGCGCGACGCACGGTCACGCGGCCGCCGGTCATCGCCGCGGCGACGAGGAACGTGCCGGTCTCGATGCGGTCGGGCAGCACGTCGTGGCTGCCACCATGCAGGCGCTCCACGCCATGCACGACGATGCGGCCGCTGCCGGCGTGCTCGATGTTCGCGCCCAGCGCGTTGAGGCAATCGGCCAGGTCCACGATCTCCGGCTCCATCGCGGCGTTTTCCAGCACGCTGGTGCCTTCGGCGAGCGCGGCGGCCATCAGCACGTTCTCCGTGCCGGTCACCGTGACCATGTCGAACACGAAACGCGCGCCCTTCAGGCGGCCGTTGCGGTGCGCCTTGATGAAGCCGTTCTCGACGGTGATCTCAGCGCCCAGGGCCTGCAGGCCCTTGATGTGCTGGTCCACCGGACGCGAACCGATGGCGCAGCCGCCGGGCAGCGACACTTCCGCCGCACCGTACTTCGCCAGCAGTGGGCCCAGCACCAGCACGGAGGCGCGCATGGTCTTGACCAGTTCGTACGGGGCGACGTGGCTGTGCACCGTGGTGGGATCGACCACCATGCCGCGTCCCCTGCCCAGCGTGCCCTCGTCCACCGTAATGCCCGCGCCCAGCTCACCCAGCAGCTTGGCGGTGGTCACCACGTCGTGCAGGTGCGGCACGTTGGTGATGGACACCGGGCCGTCGGCGAGCAACGTGGCGCACAGGATCGGCAGCACTGCGTTCTTCGCACCGGAAATCTGCACCTCGCCATTGAGCGTGGCGCCGCCTTCTACAACGATCTTCTGCATGGGAATGGGGACTGGAAAATGAGGGAACGGGATGGCTGGTCGCACGAAGCGGCGTGGTCGCCGCCGCCGTCCTTACGGCCGGTTGCCGGCTTCTTCCGGCGTCAGGGTCTTCAGGGCCAGCGCGTGGATCTCGCCGCCCATGCGCTCACCCAGGGTCGCGTACACCAGCCGGTGGCGGGCCAGCGGCAGCTTGCCGCGGAAGGCTTCGGCCACCACGGTCGCCTCGAAATGCACGCCGTCGTCACCGCGCACGTCCGCGCTGGCGCCGGGCAGGCCCTGTTCGATGAGCTGTCGGATGGTGTCGGGATTCACGTAAGGACCTCGGAGAGCATGGGCCCGCGGCAGCGGCCGCGCATGTCGCGGAGGACCGTTGCCCGGGCATTGACGGGCGTTTGGCGGGCGAACCGCATAGAATTCTCGGATTAGCCTAACGGAAAGGCCCCCGGTCCGAAATGGCACGCCCCATGGCAAGCATCCCCGTACCCGCCCCTGTCCACGCCGACGACCCCACCGCACTGGCGGCGAGCGGCCGTCGCGTGTTCGAGCTCGAAGCCCAGGCCCTGGCCGCCGTTGCGTCACGCATCGACGGCGACTTCAGCGCCGCCTGCCGGCTGATCCTCGCCTCCACCGGGCGCGTGGTCTGTACCGGCATGGGCAAGTCCGGCCACATCGCGCGCAAGATCGCGGCGACCCTGGCCTCCACCGGCACGCCCGCGTTCTACGTGCATCCCGGCGAGGCCGGGCACGGCGACCTGGGCATGATCACCGACGTCGACATCGTCCTGGCCCTGTCGTACTCCGGCGAGAGCGATGAAGTGCTGATGCTGCTGCCGGTGCTCAAGCGCCAGGGCAACAAGCTGATCGCGATGACCGGTCGCCCGAAGTCCTCGCTGGCAAGGGAGGCCGATGTCCATCTGGACGTGAGCGTGACCACCGAGGCATGCCCCCTCGACCTGGCGCCGACCTCCAGCACCACTGCCTCGCTGGCGATGGGCGATGCGCTCGCCGTCGCGCTGCTGGACGCACGCGGCTTCACCGCCGACGACTTCGCGCGTTCGCACCCGGCCGGCTCGCTCGGCCGCCGCCTGCTGCTGCACATCGCCGACATCATGCACGCCGGTAACGACGTGCCGCGGGTGCACGCCGATGCCAGCATCAGCGAAGCACTGGTGGAGATGAGCCGCAAGCGCCTGGGCATGACCGCGGTGGTCGACGACGACAACCGCCTGCTCGGCCTCTACACGGACGGCGACCTGCGCCGCACACTGGACGAGTCGCGTCTGGACCTGCGCAACACGCGCATCGTCGAGGTGATGACCCGTTCGCCCAAGACCATCGGCTCCGACGCCATGGCCGTGGAAGCGGCGCAACTGATGGAGGCGCACAAGATCAGCGGCCTGCTCGTCGTCGATGGCGAAGGTCGCGTCGTGGGTGCGCTCAATATTCATGACCTGTTGCGCGCACGGGTGGTTTAAGAACGGAAGGGGCAGTGAACCCACCACGCCTTTCGAATCGCCAGCCACCTTCGGAAGTCCCGTTCCCAGCCTCTGATCCCAATCCCGATCTCAATGCCCTATAGCCATCTCAACGACTACCCCGCCGACGTCCGCGAGCGTGCCGCCCGCATTCGCCTGGCGTGTTTCGACGTCGATGGCACGCTGACCGACGGGCGCCTGTATTTCGATGGCGAAGGCAACGAACTCAAGGCCTTCCATGTCCACGATGGCCAGGGCCTGGCGCTGCTGCGCAAGGTCGGCATCACGGTGGCCTTCGTCACGGCGCGCAGCGGCGCCGTCGCGCAGCGGCGCGCCGCGGACCTGGGCATCGAGGAAGTCCACATCGGCGTGCGCGACAAGCTCGCCTGCGTGCGCGACATCGCCACGCGACTGGGCCTGACCATGGAACAGGTGTCCTTCATGGGCGACGACCTGGCGGACCTGCGCGTCATGTTGCAGGCCGGATTCGCGGTCGCGCCGTCCGACGCGCACCGCTGGGTCGGCGAACGGGTGCACTGGCGCACCGCGTCGCGCGCGGGCCATGGGGCAGCGCGCGAGTTCTGCGACCTGTTGCTGGCGGCCCAGGGCCATGCCGAACGGCTGCTGGCCGAGGTGACGCGCGTCGAGGGCGAGCGCGTGGAGGGCAACGCATGAACTGGCGCAGCATGAACTGGCGCGCGATGGTGACCGTGCTGCTGCTGATCGGCGCGCTGCTCAGCGGCTGGCTGCTGTGGTCGCAACGGGACCGGGGCGGCCGCGGCGTGACCGCTGCCCAGCGCCCGGATTACGTGTTGCACGATTTCCGCCTCGTCGTGCTCGACGAGAACGGACGCGAGTCCTTCACGCTGAGCGCCCCGAAGCTGGCGCGCGACCCCAACGTGGAAACGTTCGACATCGCCACGCCGCTGTTCCAGATCCCTCCCCGCTCCGGCAGCAACGCATCGGCGTGGGAAGTGCGCTCGCAGACCGGCTGGGTCAGCGCCAAGGGAGAGGAACTGCGCCTGCGCGGCCAGGTCCATGCCGACAGCACCAATGCCGACGGCAAGCCCATCCGCATCGCGACCGAAGAGCTGAACGTGTTCCCCGACGATCGCCGGGCCACCTCGACGGTGGCCGTAACGGTCACCCACCCGGGCCTTATACTGAACGGCCGCGGGCTCGAGGCCGACCTCAACGCCAAGCGAATCACCCTATTGAACGACGTCAAGGCCCGATATGAACGTACCCCTTAGCCTCGTGCTGCTGCTGGCCCTCGTGCCTGCGACCGCACTGGCTCGGACGTCGGACCGCAACAAGCCGATGGACATCGACGCCGGCCGTAGCGACTACTCCATGGACGACAGTCGCCCGACCACGCTCAGCGGCGGCGTGGTGATCACCCAGGGCACGCTGGAAATCCGCGCCAACCAGGCCGTCATCTATTCGGCCAACGGCGACCCCGTCCGCGTGGTCCTCACCGGCAATCCCGTGACGCTGCGCCAGGAACTGGACGACGGCAGGCAGATGGACGCCGTCGCCAACAAGGTCGACTACGACCTCAAGACCGAGATCGTGGTCTTCACCGGCGCGGTCAACATCCGCCAGCCCACCGGCTCCATCGCCGGCGAACGCGTGGTCTACAACATGAAGACCGGCCAGGTGCAGGGCGGTGGCCAGGATGCGGGCCGCGTGAAGATCCGCATCCTGCCCAAGAATGCGCAGGGGGGCGGCTGATGCTCGTCGCCCAGGGCCTGCGCAAGGCGTACCGTTCGCGCGAGGTGGTGAAGGACTTCGGGCTGAGCCTCGATGCTGGCGAAGTCGTCGGCCTGCTCGGCCCCAACGGCGCCGGCAAGACCACATGCTTCTACATGATCGTCGGCCTGGTGCCCGCCGATGCGGGCCAGATCGTGCTCGATGGCAAGGACATCACGTCCGAGCCCATGTACGCGCGGGCCAAGTACGGTGTGGGTTACCTGCCGCAGGAACCGTCGGTGTTCCGCAAACTCACCGTGGCCGACAACATCCGCCTGGTGCTGGAGCTGCGTGAAGACCTCGACCGTGAAGGCCGCGAGCGCGAGCTGGAGAGCCTGCTGGACGAGCTGCAGGTAGGCCACGTCTCCGACCAGATCGGCGCGAGCCTCTCCGGCGGCGAGCGGCGGCGCGTGGAAATCGCCCGCGCCCTGGCCGCGCGTCCGCGCCTGATGCTGCTCGACGAGCCCTTCGCGGGCGTGGACCCCATTTCCGTGGGCGAGATCCAGCGAATCGTGCGCCACCTCAAGAATCGGGGCATTGGTGTGCTGATCACCGATCACAACGTTCGCGAAACCTTGGGTATTTGCGATCGGGCGTATATTCTCAACGAAGGCGGCGTGCTCGCGCAGGGTGCTCCGGACGCGCTGCTGGCGAACCCCGATGTACGTCGTGTTTACCTCGGTGAAACCTTCCGGCTCTAGAAGCTGAAGTCGAAGGAGCGGCGCTTGCCGCTCACCGGATGCGCGCGACGGCCGTCGGTTCCCCCTGGTCGCGTTGGCCTTCGACAATGAAACCGCGTCTTCAAGCCGCTCTCGGACAACAGCTGGTGATGACACCGCAGCTGCGTCAGGCCATCCGCCTGCTGCAGTTGTCCGCAGTGGAGTTGGAGGCTGAATTGGCCGCGGCGGTGGAAAGCAATCCGCTGCTCGACTGGACCGAGACCGCCATCAGCGTGAGCAACGGTTCCGGCGACGGCGAGTCCGCGCCCGTCAACGGCGAGGTCGAGCATCTGCCGCCCGAGGCCGAGTGGGCCAACGACGGCGAGCCCTGGTACGAACGCCTGGGTCCGGCCGACAACGACGACGACACGCCCATCGCCGAGCAGGTCGCCGAATCCGACACGCTCCACGACCACCTGCTCTGGCAGCTGCACCTCAGCCCGCTCTCTCCGCGCGACCGCCTGATCGGCGTGTCGTTGATCGAAGCCATCGACGACGACGGCTACCTGCGCGAACCGCTCGAATCCCTGCGCGCCTCGCTCGTGCAGACGGTGGAATGCAGCGAGGAAGAGATCGTCACCGTGCTGCATCAGGTGCAGCAGTTCGATCCCGTCGGCGTGGGTGCGCGTTCGCTGGGCGAGTGCCTGCGCCTGCAGCTGGCGCAGTGCCCGTCCGAGACTCCGGGCAAGGACCTGGCGCATCACCTCGCGAACGGTCCGCTCGAACGGCTCCCGCGCATCGGCGTGGCCGGACTGGCCGCGGAACTCAAGCTCGACCTCTCCGAAGCCGAGACCGCGGTGCAGTTGCTGCGCTCACTCGATCCGCGCCCCGGCGCGCAGATCGGTGCGATCGCAAGCGACACCTATATCGCGCCGGACCTGGTGATCTGGCGGCAGCACGGTCTGTGGCGCGTGGCGCTGGCGGACGGCATGCGTCCGCGCGTCGCCATCCATCGCGGCTACGAAAGCATGCTGCGACATGCCAGCGGCACGGATGCGAGCTATCTGCGCGGTCATCTGCAAGAGGCGCGCTGGCTGCTCAAGAGCCTGGAAGCGCGCGGCGAAACACTCATCAAGGTCGCACGCTGCCTGATCAAGCAGCAGGCGGCGTTCCTCGAATTCGGCGACAGCGCCCTGCGTCCGCTCACGTTGCGCGAAGTCGCAGCCGAAGTCGGATTGCATGAATCCACCGTCTCGCGCGCCATCGCGCGCAAGTACGCGCGCACGCCGCGCGGCACCGTGCCGCTGCGTGCGTTCTTCGCCTCCGGTATCGAAACCGGCGCCGGCGGCGAAGCCTCCAGCACCGCGATCCAGGCCATGATCCGCCGCCTGATCGAAGCGGAAAACCCGCGCAAACCATTGTCCGACGCGCGGTTGGCGGAAACCCTCAAGGCCACTGGGGTGCCCGTGGCCAGGCGTACGGTCGCCAAGTACCGGGAGGCCATGAGCATCCCCTCATCGCAGGATCGCGTACGCATCGGTTGATATCCCGATAACGTAGCGTGAAGGTTGCGTGCGAAACCTGCGCAGGATCAATGTGTTCAGGCTTGGAAAAAGCCAAACTGCGGATGCACGCCCTTGCACAACCCGATGAGCGTGCGATCCTGTCCATCCGTCGTGACGTAAGGAGGTCTCCGATGCGCATCGAAACCTACGGCCAGCAGATTGAAGTCACCCCCGCCCTGCGGGATTACGTGGAAAACAAGCTGGCACGACTGGAACGACATTGCGAACAGCCCTTCGACGTGCGCACCCAGCTCAGCCTGGACAAGCCCCAGCACCGAGCGAAGGCCACCGTCAGCATCTCCGGCAAGACCCTCCACGCGGACGCCGCGGCGATCGACATGTACGCCGCCATCGATCTGCTCTCCGACAAGCTCGATCGCCTGCTGCGCGAACACCGCAGCAAGGTCGTCGACCACCATCGCGGCGAGAGCGCCGCGCGCAGCGACACCTTCGGCTGATTCGAAACCACCTGCCGCCATGCCCCTGCATGACCTGCTGACCGCGCCTCGGGTCGCGATCATGGACGTGCCTGCCGCCGGCACGCACGTCAGGGGCACGCGCGCGCGGTCCTCGCAAACCGATCCCCTCACCGAACGCGACCGCGTCCTCGACGCGGCCGCAGGCCTGCTCGCCGCAGCGGGACGCAGGGAAACCGTCGCACGCGCGCTGCGCGAACGCGAGGCACTGGCCAGCACCGCACTGGGCGAAGGCGTGGCGATTCCGCACGCACGCTGCAGCGACATCGAACAATGCCACGGCGCGTTCCTGCGCCTGACGCGCCCGGTGGATTTCGCGGCCGCCGACGGGCGCCCTGTCGACCTTGTGCTTGCGTTGCTGGTGCCGGAGCACGACATCCAGCCGCAACTCGCCCGTCTGGCCGAGCTCGCCGAGCGTTTCGCCGACGCCGGTTTCCGGCGCATGCTGCGCGAGGCCAAAGACGTGGAACAATTGCGCCGCCACCTGCTGTCGGGCCCATCGCCCACACCCCTATACCGCGCTGCCTGAGGAACCGGATGAGTACGAGCATCAGCGCGGGGGAACTGTTCGAACAACAACGCGATCGCCTCGCACTGCGCTGGCTTGCCGGCCAGCGGGGCGACCGGCGCATGCTCGAGTCGGTGAACACCGTCGCGCGTCGCCCCTCCCTGGCCGGTTACCTCAACGCGATCTATCCGAACAAGGTACAGATCCTGGGCACCGAGGAGCTGTCGTGGCTGGACGCGCTCGACTCCCGCCTGCGCTGGGAGACTATCGAGAAGATCATCCAGTTCCGCCCGCTGGCGCTGGTCATCAGCAAGGACCAGACCTGCCCCGAGGACCTGCGCATCGCGGCGGAAGAAAGCAACACGCCGCTGTGGGTGTCGCCGCGACGCGGGCATGAACTTCTCAACCACCTGCAGTACCACCTCGCGCGCACGCTGGCGCCGCGCGTGACGCTGCATGGCGTCTTCATGGAGATCTATTCCATCGGCGTGCTGATCACCGGCGAATCCGGATCGGGCAAGAGCGAGCTGGCGCTGGAACTGGTCACGCGCGGCCATCGTCTGGTGGCCGACGATGCGCCGGAGTTCACCCAGATCGCTCCGGACGTGCTCGACGGCACCTGCCCGGAGATGCTGCAGGACCTCCTGGAAGTGCGTGGCCTGGGCGTGCTCAACATCCGCCAGATGTTTGGCGACACCGCGGTCAAGAACAACAAGTACCTGCGCCTGATCGTGCACCTGGCCAAGCCGATGACCGAGCCCAAGCCGATGGGGCTGGAACGCCTCACCGGCGACAGCGGGATGCGTCGCGTACTCGACCTGGACGTACCGATGATCACCCTGCCCGTCATGCCCGGCCGCAACCTCGCCGTGTTGACCGAGGCGGCCACGCGCCTGCACAGCCTGCGCATGAAGGGCCTGGACCCGGCCGCGGCCTTCATCGCGCGCCACAGCAACTTCCTCGAACGCGGCGACGCGTGAGCCCGACTCCCGCTACCATCGCGCCATGAGCGAAGCGCCCGCCTCCACCCTGGTCATCGTCAGCGGCATGTCCGGTTCGGGCAAATCCGTCGCCCTCAAGACCTTCGAGGACCTGGGTTTCTTCTGCGTCGACAACCTGCCCGCCGAACTGCTTCCGCAGTTCGTCGCCAGCGTGCTGCGCGCCGATGAAGGCGCACCGGCCAAGCTGGCCGTCAGCATTGACGTGCGCAACCGCAACAGCGACCTCAGCAAGATTCCCGACTGGCTCTCCGCGGTCGGCGCATTGGGCCTGGACCCGCGCCTGGTGTTCTTCGATGCGCGCGACGAAGCACTGCTCAAGCGCTACGCCGACACGCGTCGCCGCCATCCGCTCAGCCATCTCGGACTGGGACTGGCCGATGCGATCTCGCTGGAACGCCAGGTGCTCAAGCCCCTGCGCTCCATCGCCGATGCGGTGGTCGATACCAGCACACTCAACGTGCACCAGTTGCGTCGCCAGGTCATCACCGAGTTCGGCATCGGCGGCGACGCGGGCATGTCGCTGCTGTTCGAATCCTTCGCCTACCGGCGTGGCGTGCCGGCCGACGCCGACTTCGTCTTCGATGCGCGCGCATTGCCGAACCCGCACTGGGACCCGGTGCTGCGACCGTTGTCCGGGCGCGATGCCGCGATCCGCGAATACCTGGAAGCGCAGCCGGATGTGAACCTGTTCGTCGAACAGATCAACCTGTTCCTCGACACCTGGTTGCCGCGCCTGCACGTGGACAGCACGCGCAGCTACGCAACCATCGCCATCGGCTGCACCGGCGGCCGTCACCGTTCGGTCTACCTGGCCGAACGTTTCGCCGAACACGCGCGCAACCGCGGTTGGGACGAAGTGGCAGTGCACCATCGTGAACTGGACTGAACCTTCACGACGCGGCAACGCCACGAACCTGGCGCGGTGAACGCGCCCTGACTTCGGGCAGCACGTCCGCGTCGACTCACAAAATTTTTGCATGCCGCTTGCGCACGCCTTGCGCAGGCACCGCTACGGTCGGGGTGCGCTGCCAAGGCGCATCCGTCCGCAGGAGAGTGTGCAATGCGAAACACCCCATCCATCGTGATGCTCGCGCTGTTCGGCATCGCCGTGAGCGCGTCCGCGTTCGCACAGCGCACCGAGCCCCCCACCATGGCGGCGCCACCGGAGACGCGCACCACCGACACCACGCCCAAGCCGATGACGTTCGCCGACCTGGACGTCAATGCCGATGGCAAGGTCAGCAAGGACGAAGCCATGGCCGACGCGAAGCTGACCAGTCATTTCGCGCAGGTCGACCGCGACGGCGATGGACAGCTGTCGCAGACCGAATTCGCCGCGGGCCACGGCGCCGCCAGGCAGTACTGACGGCGGCCCGCCTTCCACCCTGAGGGAGAATCCCATGACCGCATGCCATGTTCCCCGTCGACTCACCGCCGCGCTCGCGCTGGCCCTGACGACCACCACCCTGGCATTGGCCGGTTGCCACAAGACCGAGACCGAGACGGTGGTGCCGGCGCCGGCGGAGACCCCGCCGCCCGACACCACACCGCCACCGGAGACACCGCCGGCCACCGCGCCTCCTGGCGAGACCACGCCGCCGACGGATACGACCGCACCGACCACGCCACCGCCGGCCGAGGGCGACCAGACCCCGCCGGAGGAGCAGAAACCCACCACGCCGCCCAGCAGCTGAGGCTGGACGCAGGCACGACGGCCCGCAGCGATGCGGGCCGTCTTTTTGTGACGAACACGACGGCCGATCCGCGCTTGTCGCCGAGGAATCGACCGTCCCGCGGACAATGCTTCCGGGCCGTCACCTGGCTCTGCTAATTTGGCGGCATGTCCGTCGGCATCCTCCTCATCACCCATGAAGGCATCGGCACCGCGCTGGTCGCGGTGGCGCGCCGGCTGCTCAGCCAGTTGCCCCTGCGCACCGAAGCGCTGGAGGTTCCGTTCGAAGGCGACCCGGACGCCCTCCTGCCGCAAGCCAGCGCCGCGCTGCGGCGGGTGGACGGCGGCGAAGGCGTGCTGGTGCTTACCGATCTGTACGGCGCCACGCCGAGCAACCTCGCCGCGAAGGTCGCGCGCCTGGGGACGCCGGTGCGGCGCGTATCGGCGGTGAGCCTGCCGATGCTGCTGCGGGTGATGAACTACGCCGACCTGACGCTCGACGAGTTGCCGGCCGTGGCCGCAGCCGGCGCGCGCAACGGCGTGATCGTGGACGAAGCGTGAGAGTCTGGAGGACGCGGCGATGATCGAGCACGAACTGACCGTCAGCAATCGCCTGGGCCTGCACGCGCGGGCCACGGCCAAACTCGTGCAGACGCTCTCCGCCTATCGCAGCAGCGCCACGCTTACCGCCAAGGGCCGTGAGGTCAACGCCAAGAGCATCATGGGCGTGATGCTGCTCGCCGCCGGCAAGGGCACGCAGGTCCGTCTGCGTGTCGAAGGCGAGGACGAGGATCGCGCCGCCGAGGCGGTGATTTCGTTGTTCGAACGCCGCTTCGACGAAGACAGCTGAGGCCACGGATGAGGCAGGAGTTCAACGGACATGGCGCATCGCGCGGAAGCGCACTCGGTCGCGCCCGTGTCCGTCTGCCGCATGTACTCGAGGTCGTCGAGGAGCACATTCCCGCGCGAGCCGTCGAGACGGAAGTCGCGCGCCTGCATGCCGCCATCGCCACCGTGCGCAGTGAAATGTTCGCGCTGCGCGAACGGCTGCACGGCGCGCTGGCGCACGAGGTCGGCGAGTTCCTCGACCTGCACAGCCTGCTGCTCGATGATCCGGAACTCCTCCAGGGCCTGGACGAGCTGATCCGCACCGGCCGTTACTCGGCCGACTACGCTCTGCGTCTGCAGCGCGACCGCATCGCCTCTGTCTTCCAGACGATGGACGATGCCTACTTCCGCAGCCGCGTGGACGACATCGACCAGGTCATCGGCCGCGTGCACGCCGCGCTGCACCGCCACGACGCCGGCATGCCGGGCGTCGCCGGCGAGATCCTGGTCACCGACAACGTCGCTCCCGCCGAAATCGCGCAGCTGCAGGCGCAGGGCGTGATGGCCATCGTCACCACGACCGGCAGCGTGCTCTCGCACAGCGCCATCCTCGCGCGCAGCCTGCACCTTCCGCTGGTCGTCGGCACCCCGCAGGCGATGCAGAAGATCAACGACGGTGACGTGCTCGCCGTCGACGGCGCCAGCGGCCGCGTCATCCTGGAGCCCGACGCCGCCGACCTGCGTGCGCACCGCGCGCGCGTCCGCGAGCTCGCTCGCGAGCGCAAGCAGCTGCACCGGCTGCGCCGCGAACCCACGCGCACGCTCGACGGCGTCGATGTGAAGCTGTACGCCAACGCCGAATCGCGCGAGGACGTGGCCGAAGCGCACGCGCTGGGTTCCGCCGGCGTCGGCTTGTACCGCACCGAGTTCCTGTTCCTGCAGCGCAACGAGCTGCCGGACGAGGAAGAGCAGTTCCGCGTGTATCGCGATGTCGTGCTGGGCATGACGGGTCGCACGGTGACCATCCGCACGCTCGACCTGGGCGCAGACAAGGCCGATCGCACGGGCCTTGCGCTGCGCGATGAACCCAATCCCGCGCTCGGCCTGCGCGGCGTGCGACTGTCGCTTGCGCGCGACGGGCTGCTGGATGCGCAGCTGCGCGCGCTGGTGCGTGCCTCCGGATACGGCCCGGTGCGCATCCTGTTGCCGATGGTGAGCACGCGCGAGGAAGTGCGTTCGGTCCGCGCGACGCTCAAGCACGTCACGGCCGAGCTGCGCGCGCAGGGTCACGAGATCGCCGAGAACGTGCCGCTGGGCGCCATGATCGAAGTGCCTGCGGCAGCGATCGCCCTGCCCGCCTTCATCGGCAGCGTCGACTTCCTTTCCATCGGCACCAACGACCTGGTGCAGTACCTGCTCGCCGCCGATCGCAACAACGAGGCGTTGACCAGCCTCTACACGCCGCTGCACCCTGCGGTGATCCGACTGATCCGCGACGTGATCCGCCAAGGCCAGAAGCGCGGCAAACCGGTGGCGGTGTGCGGTGAAATTGCCGGCGACCCGCACTTCGCACCGATGCTGCTGGCGCTGGGCCTGACGGAATTCAGCCTGCACCCTGCGACGCTGCTCGAGGTCCGCCGCACCATTCGCCATTGCGATCATGCCCGCCTGCAGGCCAACGCCGCCGCACTGCTGCGCGCGCGCGACCGCAAGGGCATCGAAACGTGGATCGCGGAGAACGCACCATCGGTGGGGTGAGACGGGATCGGACGCTACCTCCCCTCCACCGCCGGGACCAGGTCGCAGCCCGACCGCGCGAATGACGGCGCAGACTCCCCCGAATCGCGATCCCGGATTCCGATACCGCATCTCCACATCCCGGTCCCGCATCGATCCTGAACTACAAAGGGGTGGGCATCCCCAACGATCGAGGCGATAATGCGCGCCATGAACGCCTAGCCCTGTCGCGCCACCGTGGTTGCGACCGCCACCGGAAGCCCCGCATGGCCGAAGCCGTCCGCCACGACAAGACCGCGCGCCAGTTGCGCCTGCTCTCCGACGCGCTCGACAGCGGTCGTCTGGGGCCGGTGCGCCGCCTGGTCAACACGCTCTCGCCCGCCGAGATCGGCAACCTGCTCGAATCCCTTCCGCCGGCCAAGCGCACCATCGTGTGGGGCCTGGTCGATGCCGAGGACGACGGCGAGGTGCTGGTGCACGTCGGCGACGAGGTGCGCGAAGGCCTGCTGGCGGAGATGGACCCGGACGAAATCGTCGCGGCCGTCGAAGACCTGGACATCGACGACCTCGCCGATCTGGTCGAGGACCTCCCGGACACCGTCATCGACGAAGTCCTCAAGTCGATGGACCGCGAGAACCGCGAGCGCCTCGAGCAGGTCCTGTCGTACCCGGAGGACACCGCCGGCCGCCTGATGAACCCCGACGTGGTGACGGTGCGTACCGACACCACCATCGACGTGGTGCTGCGCTACCTGCGCCTGCGCGGCGAGCTGCCCGAACACACCGACCACCTGTACGTGGTCAGCCGACGCCACCAATACCTCGGCCGCATCGCACTGGCCGCGCTGCTCACGCACGAACCCGGCACGCCGATCAACAAGCTGATCGACGACGAGCAGCCGGCGATCGACGTGGAGGAATCGGCCAACGAAGTCGCGCGCAAGTTCTCCGACCACGACTGGCTCAGCGCGCCCGTGGTGGACGAGAACAACATCCTGCTCGGACGCATCACCATCGACGACGTGGTCGACATCATCCGCAGCCAGGCCGAACACCAGGCCCTGAGCGCGGCCGGCCTGGACGAGGACGAAGACCTCTTCAGCCCGGTCTGGCGCGCCATGCGTCGCCGCCTGATCTGGCTGTCGATCAACCTGGGCACCGCGTTCCTCGCGGCGAGCGTCGTTGGCGAGTTCGAGGGGACCATCGACAAGCTGGTCGCACTGGCGGTGCTGATGCCGATCGTCGCCGGCATGGGCGGCAACGCCGGCACGCAGGTGCTGGCGCTGATGGTGCGCGGCCTGGCGCTGGGCCAGGTGGGCGCGGCCAACGTGCGGACGCTGCTGTGGAAGGAAGCGCGCGTCGCCCTGCTCAACGGCGTCGTACTCGGCAGCCTGCTGGCGCTGATCGTGCTGATCTGGTTCCACAACGTCGGCTTGTCGCTGGTGATCGGAATCGCGCTCACCGCGAACCTGCTGTTCGCCGCCGTGGCAGGCGTACTGGTCCCGGTGGCGATCAAGCGCGCCGGCTACGATCCGGCGCTGGCATCGGGCATCTTCCTGACCACCGTGACCGACGTGATGGGCTTTTTCACCTTCCTCGGGCTGGCGACGCTCGTTCTCGTTCGCTGAACCGGCGCCAGGTTGTGGCCACGTGCCGGAAATGCGACATCGCGCATTGCGGCCGGCGGCGCGAAGACCAATGATGCGGGCCGATTTTCCACGAGACTGGCCGATGCGCTCCATCCGTTCCGCATTCCAACCGCTCCGGCTCGCCACGGTGGCGCTGGCATTGTTGCTGGGCGCCTGCGCGACGACACCGCGCGAGGAACCGCCGGGCCAGTTCGTCGAACGCTCCGTCGAGGTGGACGGCACTTCGCACCGCTTCCAGGTCTTCGTGCCCGCGAAGAAGGCGGGCGGCAAGCATCCGGCCACGATCCTGTTCCTGCACGGCTCCGGCGAGCGCGGTACCGACAACCATCGCCAGACCGAAGTCGGCCTGGGCCCGTACCTGCGTGCGCACGCCGCCGATTTCCCGGCGCTGGTCGTGTTTCCGCAATCGCCGGCCGGCACGTCCTGGAGCGGTGCACAGGCGCGCGTCGCGATGGCCGCGCTGGATGCGGCGCTGGATGAATTCCGCGGCGACGAGGACCGCATCACGCTGACCGGCATCTCGCGCGGCGGCTATGGCGTATACGAACTGGCGCTGCTGGAACCCAAGCGTTTCGCGGCCCTGATACCGGTGTGCGGCGGCATCACGCAGCCCCCGGCACTGACCGAACGCCTGGTGGTGGATGGCGTGGCCGAGGCCCCCGATCCTTTCGCAGCGGCCGCGCAACGTCTGCAGCGCGTGCCGGTATGGGCCTTCCATGGCGCGAAGGACGAGACCGTCACGCCGGACCAGTCGCGACACATGGTCGAAGCACTGCGCGGCGTCGGTGGCAACGTGCGCTACACCGAATTCGCCGAAGCCGGGCACAACAGCTGGGACGCGGCCTATGCGATGCCGGAACTGTGGACCTGGGTGTGGCTGCGGCGCAACTGACCGCACACGAGGCTGCATGACGCACGCCGATCCGGTACAACGGGCGACGGACTCCAGGGGGATCCGATCATGACCCGCACCGCGATCTTCGTGCTTGCCTGTCTGGCGCTGCTGCCCGCATCCGCGGCCGCGCAGGTTGAAACCGTCGTCACACCGCTGACGCTCCCGCATTCCCCGAAGCAGCTTGGCGCCCAGTTCCGCACCGACACCGACGCTGCGGTGTTGGCCGAGCGGAAAGGCGACCATGCACTGGCGCGCAAGCACCTGGCGCCCGTGATCGCCTACTGCGATGAGCTGGCCACGCCCACGCGCGACGTGGTCAGCGTCAACAACGCCGCCGAATACGAGGCCTTCGTGGCCGCGTCTACGAGCGGCAAGCCGGTGGAGTGGATCGATACCGCCTGTCCCCACGCCCACAAGATGGCGGCATTCGTGGCCGTTGAAACCAGGGATCACGACGTCGCACTGACGATGCTGGACAAGGCCGCCGCGATAGCACCGTACCTGGCCGACACGTATGCCGAGCGTGGATACCTGCTCAACCAGCTCGGCCGCACCCAGGAAGGGCTGGCGAGCTACCAGCACGCATGGGAACTCGTGGAACGCCACGAGAGCAACCGCTTTGCGAAAGGACTGGTGCTTCGCGGACTGGGCTACACGTACATCGAACTCAACGACCTCGACCGTGCAGAGGAGGTCTACCGCCAGGCACTGGAGGTGGATCCGGAAAGCCAGGTCGCGAAGCGCGAGCTTGAGTACATCCGGCATCAGCGACAGCCGCAGACGCGGGAGAAGACGTCGGAGTAATGCCAGGCTGCGGCTTGGTCGCATACGAGCCGGTGGCGCTTGGGCGTCGGGTCGCGCTGCACGGTCGCTTCGAACAGGTTGCCTCTGCCATCCACCGCGCAACGCTGCGGCCTTCGGGTCGCCCGGCCCGACCCTCCATGGTCGGGCGTTCGGCAGGCCACGCGGCAGTGCCGCGTAGCGGCCTGCCTCACCCCTTCAGCAACGCTTCCAGCACCGCCATGCGCACCGCCACGCCGTTGCTGACCTGACGCAGGATCAGCGACTGCGGGCCGTCGGCCACCTCGTCGGTGATCTCCACGCCGCGGTTGATCGGGCCCGGGTGCATGACGATGGCGTCGGGCGCCGCCCGCGTCAGGCGCGTGGCGGTGAGACCGAAGTCGCGGTGGTAGTCGTCGAGCGAGGCGACCAGGCCTTCTTCCATGCGCTCGCGCTGCAGGCGCAGCATCATCACCGCATCCACGCCTTCCAGCGCGGCGTCGAGGTCGTCCGACACCGTGCAACCCTGCAGCGTGCCGTCCTGCGGCAACAGCGATGCGGGGCCACACACGCGGATCTCGCCCGTGCCGAGCGTACGCAACGCCTGCAGGTCCGAGCGCGCCACGCGCGAATGCTTCACGTCGCCGACGATCAACACCTTGCGCGTCGAGAAGTCCGCGCCCTTGGCCTGGCGCAGCGTGAGCATGTCGAGCAGGCCCTGCGTGGGATGCGCGCTGCGTCCATCGCCCGCGTTGACCAGCACGGTGCCGTCGTTGACCTGCGAGGCCAGCGCGGCCACCGCACCGTCCTCCTGGTGGCGGACGACGAAACCGCGTACGCCCATGGCTTCCAGGTTCTTCACCGTGTCCAGCGCGGTTTCGCCCTTGCGCGTGGAGGAGGTGGAGGCATCGAAGTTGAGCGTGTCCGCGCCCAGGCGCTGCGCAGCAAGTGTGAAGCTCATGCGCGTGCGCGTGGACGGCTCGAAGAACAGCGTGCAGACCGCGATGCCGTCGAGCGCGCGGCGATCGTAGTGTCCTTCGGCGAAGGCCTGCGCGCGGACCAGCAGCGCGTTGAGCGCATCGCGGGGCAGGCCATCGAGCGTGAGCAGGTGGCGCGGGAGGTGTGTATGTGGTGCGTTCATGCCGTGGGAGATCCGCTCGGCCGCGTCGGCCGTTCGATTTCGGAAATATCCAGCGCGTCGTCGGGAGCGGCCAGCCAGCGTTCGATGATCACGGCGGCGGCCACCGCATCCAGCGCTTCGGCATCGCGCCTGCGCTTGCGGCCTTCCGCGCGATCGGCCGCGAAACGCTGCGCCGCCTCGATGGAGCTCATGCGTTCGTCCACCAGCACCACGGGCAGGTTGTAGCGCAGCTTCAGTTCACGCGCGAAGGCATGGGCGCGTTGGCGGATGGGCTGGTCGTCGCCTTCCAGCGTCATCGGGTCGCCGACGATCAACCCGTCCGGACGCCATTCGTTGCGCAGCCGGTCGATCGACGCCCAGTCGGGTCCGTGCCCATGCACGTCGATCACGGCCAGCGCGCGTGCGCCGTGGCCGAAGCCGCTGCCCACGGCCACGCCGATGCGGCGCGAGCCGACATCGAAGCCCAGCACGGTGCCGTCGCGACGGATGCGTGGCTTTTCCGTCGGCGCTTCCATCATGCGTGCCCGGCGTAATCGGCCAGGTGCGCGAAATCCACGCCGATGCGACCGGCGGCGGCCTGCCAGCGGGCATCCAGTGGCAGCTCGAACAGCAGCTCGGCGTCGGCCGGCGCGGTCAGCCAGTCGTTCTCGGTCAACTCATGTTCCAGCTGGCCCGAGCCCCAACCGGCGCAGCCCAGCGCGACGATCGCGTTGTGCGGACCTTCGCCACGCGCCATCGCTTCGAGGATGTCGCGCGAGGTGGTCAGGAACAGGTGTTCGGTGATGGCCAGCGTGGAATCCCAGTGCATGCCGCCGTCGTGCAGCACGAAGCCGCGCTCCGGATGCACCGGACCACCGGCCAGCACCGGCTGCGCGATCAGGCCTTCATCGCCGCTCTCCAGGCCCATCTGGCCGAACACTTCGCCCAGCGTGTACTCCGAAGCGCGGTTGACCACGATGCCCATGGCGCCATCGGCATCGTGCTGGCAGATCAGCGCGACGCTGCGCGCGAAGTTGGAATCCGCCAGTGCGGGCAGCGCGATCAGCAGCTGGTTGGCCAGTGGTGTGGGAGTGACTGACATGGGCACATTCTAGCCCGGGCGGTGTGATGCGTGCCGCATCGACACGGGCGTAGGATGGCGGCTTTCCCCAGCGGGCACGCCGCCATGTCCACCTACTCTCTGCGTCCACTTGGCCTGGCCTGCCTGGCGGCCCTCGCTCTCGCGGGCTGCCAGCGCTCCGCCCCGCCGGAAACCACTCCCGCGGCGGTCACCTCGTCTGCACCCGCCAACACCGGTTACGCCGCCACGCATGCCGGCGATTACGCCGTCGTGCCGTTGAAGGCCGATCTGTCCGCATTCGACGAGAACGCCAAGCGCATGATCGCCCTGCTGGTCGAGGCCAGCGAGGTGATGAACCGCATCTACTGGAAGCAGTCGTGGGACGGCGACCGCGCCGCGCTGCTCCAGCGCGCGCCCGACGCGGCCACGCGCGAACTGGTGGACGTCAACTTCGGCCCGTGGGACCGCCTCAACGAGGACACGCCCATCGTCGAGGGCGTCGGTCCGCGCCCGCCGGGCGGTCCGTTCTATCCGGCCGACATGACCAAGGAAGAGTTCCAGGCCGCAGCCCTTGCGGACAAGACCTCCAACTACACGCTGTTGCGCCGCGAAGACGGCAAGCTGGTCACGGTGCCATACCACGTCGCGTACAAGGACGACCTGGAACACGCCGCGTCGCTGCTGCGCGAGGCCGCCGGCCTCAGCGCCGACAAGTCGTTCGCCGCGTACCTGAAGATGCGCGCCGACGCTCTGCTCAGCGACGACTTCCGTCCCAGCGACATGGCGTGGATGGACATGAAGACCAACCCGGTCGACATCGTCATCGGCCCCATCGAGACCTACGAAGACCAGCTGTTCGGCTACAAGGCCGCATACGAAGGTCTGGTGCTGATCAAGGACGTGGAGTGGAGCCAGAAGCTCGCGCGCTTCGCCAGCTTCCTGCCCGCGCTGCAGAAGGGCCTCCCGGTTGACGCGAAGTACAAGGCCGAAACGCCCGGCTCGGATGCCGACCTCAACGCATATCAGGTCGTCTACTACGGCGGCAACGCCAATGTCGGCGCCAAGACCATCGCCATCAACCTGCCCAACGACGAGGAAGTCCAGCTGAAGAAGGGCACGCGCCGCCTGCAGCTGGAGAACGTGATGAAGGCGAAGTTCGACACCATCCTGGTGCCGATCGCCAACCAGTTGATCGCGAAGGACCAGCTGCAGCACGTCACGTTCGATGCGTTCTTCGACGACGTGATGTTCCATGAGGTCGCCCATGGCCTGGGCATCAAGAAGACGCTCGATGGAAAAGGCACGGTGGACGAGGCGCTGAAGGAATTCGCGTCGAGTTTCGAGGAAGGCAAGGCCGACATCCTGGGCCTGTACATGATCGACTCGCTCAGCCGCCAGGGCGAACTGGACGAAAGCAAGCTCAAGGACGCCTACGTCACCTTCCTTGCGGGCATCCTGCGCTCGGTGCGCTTCGGCGCGGCCGATGCGCACGGCAAGGCCAACATGGTGCGCTTCAACTTCTTCGCCGAACGCGGCGCGTTCACGCGCGATGCCGACGGCCGCTACCGCGTCGACTTCGACAAGATGCGCGAGGCGATGAACGCGCTCAGCGCCAAGCTGCTCACGGTCCAGGGCGATGGCGACTACGTCGAAGCCAAGCGGATGACCGAGACGATGGGCGTGATCAAGCCTGAACTTGCCGCCGACCTGGCGAAGCTGAAGGACGCGAAGATCCCGGTCGACATCCGCTTCGAGCAGGGCCTGGAAACGCTGGGACTGCAGTCGTATCGCTCTACGAAGAAATAGCGACATACCCTTGATCCGTTCGCCCTGAGCGTAGCGCCGCAGGCGCGAAGTCGAAGGGCGGAACGTCCACCTCCCGCCCCTTCGGCCTTCGACTTCGGTGCTTCGCACCTACGCTCAGGACGAACGGCTTCCATATTGCCTACTCCATGTCCGGCTACTGCGACTACGCCCCCGGCCACCCGCTGCACGGCCCCTACCACGACACCGAGTACGGATTCCCGCAACGCGAGGAGGCCGTGCTGTTCGAACGACTGATCCTGGAGATCAACCAGGCCGGGCTGAGCTGGGAGACTATGCTGCGCAAGCGCGAGGGCTTCCATCGCGCCTACCACGGTTTCGACGTCGACAAGGTCGCGAAGTACGGCGAGAGGGATCGCGAACGGCTGCTCAACGACGCCGGCATCATCCGCAACCGGCTGAAGGTGGACGCGGCGATCCATAACGCGAAGGTCATCCAGCAATTGCGCGCGTCGCACGGTGGCTTCGCGCAATGGCTGGACGCCAACCTCGTCGACGAGGCAGGCCAGCGGCGCGACAAGGCCGCGTGGGTGAAGCTGTTCAAGAAGACGTTCCGCTTCACCGGCGGTGAGATCACCAACGAATTCCTGATGAGCCTGGGCTATCTGCCCGGCGCGCATCGCGATGACTGCCCGGTGTACAAGCGCATCCTCAAGCTCAAGCCACCGCTCGATCCGGCCTGGCGTCGCAAGCTCTGACCCACGCTTCACGCCACCTCCACGTCGGCGGGCGCATTTCCGCTGTTCGGTTCCATGGAGGACGGACATGCGCACCTCGTTTCTGCTGTTGTTGATCGCTCCGCTCTTGCTGGCCGCATGCCAGCGCGAACAGACGCCCACTGAAGCGACCGCGCCTACACCGGCCGCCGATACCGCCGCACCCGCCTCCGCGCCGACGACAACGCCATCCAGCGAACCGGCAGCACCTGCGCCTGCACCCTCGCCCGCTCCCGGCTCGGTTCCGGTCACGGCCGACAACTATGGCCGCGCCGCCAGCGATCTCGCCTTCGCCGGCGTCGTGAAGGACAACGGTTTCGGCAAGTTCACCCATAACCGTGAGCTCACTCCGCTGGACAAGCAGATCGTCGTGCGCCAGAACCGCGACACGCTCTACTCCTCGAGTGTGTTCGACCTCGATGCCGGACCGGTGACCATCACGTTGCCGGATCCGGGGACACGGTTCATGTCGATGCAGGTCTTCGATGAGGACCAGTACACGCACCAGGTCATCTACAAGCCCGGCACCTATACGCTGCGCAAGAGCGACATCGGCACGCGTTACGTGCTGGCGGCACTGCGCATCCTGGTCGATCCGAACAACCCCGACGACGTGAAGGCCGTGCATGCGCTGCAGGACGCGGTGACGGTCAGCCAACCCGGCGGCCCGGGCACCTTCGAGGTGCCCCAATGGGACACGGTGAGCCTCAAGAACCTCACCGATGCGCTGACCGTGCTCGGCGACACGCTGCCGGACAAGAACAACATGTTCGGCATGAAGAAGGACGTGGATCCGGTGCGCCGCCTCATCGGCGTCGCCACCGCCTGGGGCGGCAACCCCGCCAAGGACGCGACCTACCTCAACTTCGTCCCGGCGAAGAACGACGGCACGACGATCTACCACCTCGACGTGAAGGATGTTCCGGTGGACGGCTTCTGGTCGGTGACCGTGTACGACGCCAAGGGCTTCTTCCAGTCCAACGCGCAGAACGCGTACTCGCTCAACAACGTGACCGCGAAGAAGAGCGACGACGGCTCCGTGCGCATCCAGTTCGGCGGCTGCGACGGGCAGGTGCCCAACTGCCTGCCGATCACACCCGGCTGGAACTACCTGGTGCGGTTGTACCGTCCGCGCGCGGAGGTCCTCGACGGCACGTGGAAGTTCCCCGAGGCCGTGCCCGCCTCCTGACCGCGACGCTCCACCTTTTATCCACGTTCCGGGAGCAGACCATGAACCGACTGACGATTCCGTTCCTCGCGAGCGCCGCGCTCTGCGTCGCGCTCGTCGCGTGCAAGCGTGAGCCAGCCAACGAAAGCGCGACGGCGACGACCGCGCCGACCAGCACACCCACCGCAGCCGGCGAGCCCAGCGCCGAGGAAGTGCGCGCCATCGCCAGGGATGCCTACATCTGGGGCTACCCCGTGGTGGAGAACTACAAGACGCTCTACCAGCAGGCCATCGACAAGGGCGGGGCCAACTTCCATGCGCCGTTGAACCAGATCGGCAATTCGGCCAACGTCGCTACGCCGAAGGACACGGCGATCATCACGCCGAACTCGGACACGCCGTATTCCTTCCTGTGGATGGACCTGCGTGCGGAGCCCCTGGTGCTGTCGATTCCCGAGATGGGCGACAAGCGCTACTTCTCCGTGCAACTGATCGACCTGTACACGTTCAACTTCGACTACATCAACCACGACGTGACGAAGGGCAAGGCGGGCACGTACCTGATCGCGGGGCCCGACTGGAAAGGCGAAACGCCCAAGGGCATCGACAAGGTGATCCGCTCGGAGACGCCGTTCGCCTACGGCCTGTTCCGCACGCAGTTGTTCGATCCGAAGGACCTGGAAAACGTCAAACGCCTGCAGGCGCAGTTCAAGTTGCAGCCGTTGAGTACCTTTGCCGGCACGCCCGCGCCTCCCGCGGCGCCACCGGTGGAGTTCCCGCCGTACGACGCGCAGAAAGCGAACGATCTGGGCTTCTTCTCATACCTGTCCTTCCTGCTGCCATACGCGCCAATGGACGACAGCGAGTCCGCACTGCGCGACCGCCTGGCGAAGATCGGCGTGGTGCCGGGCAAGCCTTTCGATGAGAACGCACTGTCGCCCGCGACGCGGCAGGCGCTGCTGGATGGCATCGGCGACGCCAACAAGGAACTGGAGGATTTCGTCGCCACGCAGGTGAACGCGGACAAGGTGTCCAGCGCCGAGATGTTCGGTACGCGCGAGCATCTCAAGGGCAACTCGCTCTACCGTTTCGCGGGCGCGAAGCTGGGCATCTACGGCAACTCCGCATCGGAAGCCAATTACCAGACCTACTTCGTCGATGCCAAGGGTCAGCCGCTGGACGCGTCCAAGCACGACTACGTCCTGCGTTTCCCGAAGGATGGTCTGCCGCCGACGAACGCGTTCTGGTCGCTCACGATGTACGACGGCACGTCGAAGCTGCTGGTCGACAATCCGTTGAACCGGTACCTCATCAACTCGCCGATGCTGGGCTCGCTCAAGCGCGACGCGGACGGTGGGATCACGCTGTACCTGCAGCATGCTTCGCCCGGCAAGGACAAGGAGACGAACTGGCTACCGGCACCAAGCGGTTCGTTCTACGTGGCTCTGCGCAACTACAACCCGAAGGCCGAAGTAATCGACCACAGCTGGAAGCGACCGCCATTGGAAACCACGCGCTGACGTGTGCTCAAGAAAAAGCCCCGCAGTGCGGGGCTTTTTTTTCGGTTCGGGGAAGCGGAACCCGTGACTCAGCGCACCTCGGCCACTTCCACGCCGTCCAGGCCCGCGGCCAGGGTCTTGGCGTCGCCGCCCTGTGCGAGCTTGATGCGCAGGCGCACCTCGTTCTGCGAGTCGGCGTAGCGCAGCGCATCCTCGTAGGAGATCTCGCCGGCCTGGTACAGCTCGAACAGGGCCTGGTCGAAGGTCTTCATGCCCAGCTGCACGGACTCCTTCATCACTTCCTTCAGCTTGTGCACCTCGCCGTCGCGGATGTAGTCCTGCACCAGCGGCGTGCCCAGCAGGATTTCCATCGCCACGCGACGGCCCTTGCCGTCCGGCGTCGGGATCAGCTGCTGCGCGACCACGCCCTTGAGGTTGAGCGAGAGGTCCATCAGCAACTGCTGGCGGCGGTCTTCCGGGAAGAAGTTGATGATGCGGTCCATCGCCTGGTTGGCGTTGTTGGCGTGCAGCGTGCACAGCACCAGGTGACCGGTTTCGGCGAAGGCGATGGCGTGGTCCATTCCTTCGCGGGTGCGCACCTCGCCGATCATGATGACGTCCGGCGCCTGGCGCAGCGTGTTCTTCAGCGCGGCTTCCCAGCTGTCGGTGTCGATGCCGACCTCGCGCTGCGTGATGATGCAGCCCTCGTGCTTGTGCACGAACTCGATCGGGTCCTCGATGGTGATGATGTGGCCGGTCGAGTTGAGGTTGCGGTAGCCGATCATCGCCGCGAGCGAGGTGGACTTACCGGTGCCCGTCGCGCCGACGAAGATGATGATGCCGCGCTTGGTCATCGCCAGCGTCTTGATCACCGGCGGAAGGCTGAGCTCCTCCACGGTCGGGATCTTGGTCTCGATGCGTCGCAGCACCATGCCGACCTGGTTGCGCTGGTAGAAGCAGCTCACACGGAAGCGGCCCACGCCGGCGACGCCGATGGCGAAGTTGCACTCGTGCGTCTTCTCGAACTCCTCGCGCTGCTGCGGCGTCATCACGTTGAGGACGAGGTCGCGGCTCTGCTGCGGCGTCAGGGCGGCCTGGGTGATCGGCGCGATCTTGCCGTGCACCTTCATCGACGGCGGCATGCCCGCGGTGATGAACAGGTCGGAAGCCTTCTGGTGCGCCATCAACTTCAGGAAGGACGTGAAGTCGATGCTGCCGCTGGCGGCGGGCGCGTTGCCGGTGCTGCTGGTGTTCATGCGTTACTCCCCTGCCGCGTGGCTCGTCAGCGTTGCGGACTGAACTTCTGGACCTGACTGGTGAAACCGGATTGCCGTGGCCGCGCCCCCTGCGCGGACCGCCGCGTGATCATTCGAACAGGCGCTTGTCCTTCGCGTATTCCTTGGCCTGCGGACGCAGGATCAGGCCGCGCTTGACGAGGTCCTGCAGGTGCTGGTCGAGCGTCATCATTCCGTACTGCTGGCCGGTCTGGATGGCCGAATACATCTGCGCGACCTTGTCCTCGCGGATCAGGTTACGGATGGCCGGGATGCCGACCATGATTTCCCACGCCGCGGTACGACCACCGCCGACCTTCTTCAGCAGGGCCTGCGAGATCACCGCGCGCAGCGATTCGGACAGCATCGAGCGCACCATCGGCTTCTCGCCGGCGGGGAACACGTCGATGATTCGGTCGACGGTCTTGGCCGCCGATGAGGTGTGCAGCGTGCCGAACACAAGGTGTCCGGTTTCCGCGGCGGTCAGCGCCAGGCGGATGGTTTCCAGGTCGCGCAACTCGCCGACCAGGATGTAGTCGGGGTCTTCACGCAGCGCCGAGCGCAGGGCCTCGTTGAAGCCGTGCGTGTCGCGGTGCACCTCGCGCTGGTTGATCAGGCACTTCTGCGAGGTGTGGACGAATTCGATCGGATCCTCGACGGAGAGGATATGGCCGTATTCGTTCTTGTTGATGTGGTCGATCATGCCAGCCAGCGTGGTCGACTTGCCCGAACCCGTCGGGCCGGTCACCAGGATCAGGCCCTGCGGCTGGTCGATCAGCTCGCGGAAGATCGGCGGGCAACCCAGGTCGTCCAGCGTCAGCACTTCCGAGGGAATCGTACGGAACACGGCGCCGGCGCCACGGTTCTGGTTGAACGCATTGACGCGGAAGCGCGCCAGGCCCGGGATCTCGAACGAGAAGTCGACTTCGAGGAATTCTTCGAAGTCGCGGCGCTGCTTGTCCGACATGATGTCGTACACCAGCGCGTGGACCTGCTTGTGGTCCAGGGCCGGGATGTTGATGCGCCGAACGTCGCCATCCACCCGGATCATGGGCGGCAGGCCAGCGGACAGGTGCAGGTCGGATGCTTTGTTCTTTACCGAGAACGCCAGAAGTTCGGCGATATCCATGCGTGCTCCCCTGCACTGCTTTGGAACTGAAACTGGAACGGAACTATCCCCAACCGGCAGTATAGCCCTCACCCCTCATCGTTTTTCCAGCACTTTCGACAGGAATTGAGACGTGCGCGTACGGGCCCTGAAGGACATCCTGCATTCACTCCAGAACGCGGCCGAGGCCGCTGGCAGGCCAGTGCCGCGCCTACTCGCAGTCAGCAAGACCCAGGATGCGACGGCCGTCGCGGAATTGATCCAGGCCGGCCAGCTCGCTTTCGGCGAGAACTACGTCCAGGAGGCCGCCGCCAAACGCGCGGCACTGGCCGGGTCTGGCGTGGAGTGGCATCTCATCGGCCATCTGCAGTCGAACAAGGCCCGCGACGCGGCCGAACTGTTCGACTGGGTCCATACCGTGGACCGCTCCAGACTGATCGAGGCCCTGGCCCGCCATCGGGCACCGGACCGGGCGCCCCTCAACGTGCTGATCCAGGTGAACATCGACGACGAGGCCAGCAAGCATGGCTGCGCGCCGGACGATGTCCCCGCCCTCGCCGCCGCCATCGCCGCGCAACCCCGGCTGCGCCTGCGCGGGCTGATGGTGATCCCCACGCCCCATCCCGACCCCGAGCAGCGCCGCGACGCCTTCCGTCGCACGCGTGCCCTGTTCGAGGCGCTGCAGGCGGGCCATCCGGGCGTGGACACCCTGTCGATGGGCATGAGCGACGACTTCGCCGTGGCCATCGCCGAGGGCGCGACGATGGTGCGCATCGGCACGGCGCTGTTCGGCGCCCGCCCACCGAAGGAACCGCACTGAGTCCCCGTAGGCGATAGCCCCGTGCGGGCGGGTTGGTATCCTGCCGCGCATGACGGACACCCAAGCCCCCACGCTTTCCGGCGCCATTGCCTTCATCGGCGGCGGCAACATGGCCCGCAGCCTCATCGGCGGACTGGTCGCGCGCGGCCAGGCGGCCAGTACGATCCGCGTGGCCGAACCGGTCCAGGCACTGCGCGATGCGCTGCAGCGCGATTTCGGCGTGACCTGCGCCGAGCGCGCGGACATCGCCGCCGATGGCGCGGCCGTATGGGTGCTGGCGGTCAAACCGCAGGTGATGCGCCAGGTGTGCACGGAGCTGTCCGCGCTGGCCCAGGCGCAGCGCCCGCTGGTGATCTCGATCGCCGCCGGCATCACCGCCGAGCAACTGGACCGCTGGCTGGGCGGCGGCATGGCCGTCGTGCGCGCGATGCCCAACACCCCGGCGCTGCTGGGCGTCGGCATCACCGGCCTGTATGCCAATGCGGCCAGCACGTCGGCGCAGCGCAACAGCGCGTCGGCGTTGCTCGAGGCCGTCGGCCCGACGGTGTGGATCGACGATGAAGCGCGCATGGACGCGGTCACGGCCGTGTCCGGCAGCGGACCGGCCTATGTCTTCCTGCTGGCCGAGGCGATGCAGGCAGCCGGTGTGGCGCAGGGCCTGTCGCCCGGGGCCGCGCGGGCGCTGGTGCAGCAGACCCTGCTGGGTGCGGCGACCATGCTGGTGAAGTCCGACGAACCGGCCGACGTGCTGCGCGCGCGCGTGACCTCGCCCGGCGGCACCACCCAGGCGGCCGTGGAAACCTTCGAGGCCGGCGGCCTGCGCGAACTCGTCGCGCGTGCGATCGCCGCCGCCACCGAACGCGGCCGGCAGCTGTCGGCCGCCAACGACTGATCCGGGAGTCCGCGTCATGCGCCATCGCACGTATCTGTTTGCCTGCCTGCTCACTGCCGGACTGTCCGCGTGCGGAGGCAGTGCACCGCCGCCGCCCGCGTCATCGGGAACGAGCAACACCGCGGCGGAAGCGGTCAGCCGCATCGGCGACGTCACCATCCGCGCCAACGCGATGCCCACCGCGTCGCTCGGCGCGCAGGTCGCGGCGCAGTACGGCATCGCCCGCGACGACAGCACCGTGATGCTGCTGGTTGGCGTCCGCCAGGGCAGCGACGCGCAGGAAACCGCGCTGCCAGCGCAGGTCACCGCCACCGCCACGGACCTGCGCGGTCGTCGCCACGAGATCGCGATGCGCGAGCTGCGCAGTGGCGATCTGCTGGACTACGTGGGCACGGTGGACGTGTCGCCGCCGGAGACGCTGCGGTTCGAAGTGACCATCGTGCGTGAGGGCGGTGCGACTTCGACGATGCAGTTCAGTCGGGATTTCTATCCGCGCTGACGCGTGGACGCATTGATGGTGGAACCCGGCAATCCGCACCGCGGTTGCGGTTGCGGTTGCGGTTGCCGTTGCCGTTGCCGTTGCCGTTGCCGTTGATCTTGCGACTTCGGAGCGAGCCGAGCACCGCAGCCGTGCGAGGGCCGAAGAGCCGCCCATGTCTGAGCGAAGCGCAGCGTAGCGAGTTTGGGCGGCGTGCCCTCGCACGGCGAGGAGCACAGGGGACCGCCGCGCAGCGGCGGATCGCGCAGGGAGCCAGCGGTTTTGGTTACTTTTGCCAAGACAAAAGTAACCCGCCCGTTTTCGGGCGGAAGCTTTTGCTGTTGCCGTTGTCTTTGCAGTGGTTCCCGTCATTCCCGCGAAGGCGGGGTCTTCTGGGTCGCCGCATGGCGGCACTATCCACGTGTCCGCGTATCACGGCCTTCGAAAATGGTGCGACGACTGAAGGTTGGATTCCCGCCTTCGCGGGAATGACGAGCTTCAACAACGTCGACATCAAGAACAACAGCTTCCGCTCGCAAGCGAGCGGGTTACTTTTGTTTCGGCAAAAGTAACCAAAACCATCCGCTCCCTACGCGATCCGCCGCTACGCGGCGGTCCCCTGTGCTCCTCGCGGGGGGGGCACGCCGCCCAAACTCGCTGCGCTGCGCTCCGCTCAAACATGGGCGGCTCTTCGGCCCCCGCACCACTGCGGTGCTCGGCTCGCTCCGAAGTCGCAAGATCAACGGCAGCAACCACAACGGCAACGGCAACGGCAACGGCAACGACAAGGGCAACGGCAAGGGCAAGGGCAAGGGCAAGGGCAAGGGCAAGGGCAAGGGCAAAGGCAAAGGCAAAGGCAAAGGCAAGGCCAAGGGCAACGGCGGCACAACACCAAGGACAACAACCGCAACTTGAACCGGGCGCCGGAAATCCACGGCGACAAGCCACGCACTCAACGACCGATTTGTTTCAGTCCTGTAACAGCACCCTCCGATCACCAAACACACTCCTATACTCGCCCCACGCCCATCGCCGGAGCCCGGCCATGACCAGCGGCGATGCCCTCCCCGGCTCGCAACCGCCACCGCAGGTCGACGACGCCGATCGCGCGCTTCGCGAAAGCGAGCTGCGCCTGCAGCAGGTGCTCGACAACACGTCCGCCGCGGTGTTCGCCAAGGACCGTACCGGGCGATACCTCTTCGTCAACCGCGAGTTCGAACGGCTCACCGGACGCAGTGCGGATGAGCTGATCGGGCACAGCGACCGCGACATCTTTCCATCGGACATGGCCGCCGCGCTGCGCCGCAACGACATGCGTGTGCTGCTGGAAGCGCGTGCGATGGAGTTCGAGGAAAGCGGCGTGTTCGCCGGCGAGGAGCGCACTTTCCTCTCGGCGAAGTTCCCGCTGCTGGACGTGGACGATACGCCCTACGCGGTGTGTGGCATCGCCACCGACATCACCGTGCGCAAGCAGATCGAGACCGCGCTGAGCACCTCCGCGCTGGCGGTGTCCTCGGCCTACGGGCGCGATCTGTTCATGGAACTGTCGCGCTACCTGGCCGCCATCCTCGACGTGGACGTGGCTTTCATCGCGCAGATGCGTCCCGAAGATCCGGCGACCATGCACGTGCTGGCCTTTGTGTGCGATGGAACGCCGCGCGAGCACTTCGACTACGCGCTGGCCAACACCGCCTGCGCGACCGTCGTCGGTCACGGATTCCGCATCTATCGCGCAGGGCTCGGTTCGCAGTTCCCGCTGGACGACGATTTCATCCAGATGGGTGCGGAGGGCTACGCGGGCTATCCACTCAACGACGCACAGGGCCGGCCGCTGGGCCTGATCTCCATCGTCTCGCGGCGACCGCTGGAACAACCGGAGTTCATCGAGTCGGTAATGAAGATCTTCGCGGTGCGTGCCGCGGCGGAGATCGAACGCCAGCGCACGGACCAGGCGCTGCTGGCCTCGCAGGCCAGCTACCGGCAGATTTTCGAGGCCAGCGAAGACGCGATCTTCGTCCACGAGTTCGAGACCGGCCGCATCGTCGACGTGAACCCGAAGGCTTGCACGATCTTCGGCTACACGCATGCGGAGATGCTGGACATCGCGATGGATCGGCTGGGATCCGGCGAGCCGCCTTACACCGGCCGGGACGCCGCGGCGCACCTGGAACGCGCGCGTCGCGCGGGTTCTGCCCGATTCGAATGGCACCGGCGCAACAAGGACGGAACGCTGCACTGGGACGAGGTCTACCTGAAGGTCGCCAACATCGGCGGTGCGGCGCGCATCCTGGCGTTCACGCGCGACATCACCGAACGCAAGCTCGCCGAGGAGGCCGCGCACCGCAATGCCGAGCACCTGCGCGCCACCGTCAACGCCGCGCTCGACTGCATCATCGCGATGGACGAGAACGGAACCATCATCAAGTTCAATCCCGCCGCCGAGGCATGTTTCGGTCTGAGCGAAGGCGATGCGCTGGGGCGCTCGCTGGCCGAGACGATCATTCCCGAACGCTTCCGCGAACGGCATCTGTACGGTCTGCGCCGCTACCTCGAGGGCGGCCCGGGGCCCGTGCTGAAGCAGCGCCTGGAGGTGATGGCCATGCGCGCCGACGGCACGGAGTTCCCCGCCGAACTGGCCATCGGCGTGGACGACAGTCCCTCCGGCAAGACCTTCATCGGCTACCTGCGCGACATCACCGAGCGCACGCAGGCCGAACAGGGACGACGCCGGCTCGAAGCGCAGCTGCTGCAGGCCAAGAAGATGGAGGCGCTGGGGCATCTCACCGGTGGCATCGCGCACGACTTCAACAACCTGTTGGCCAGCATCATGGGCTACGTCGGACTGGCCAGCGAACGCAGCGCGAATGGCGAGGACGTGCGGTTGCACGGCTACCTCGACCAGGCCATGCAATCGTGCGAGCGCGCGCGCGACCTGATCCAGCAGATGCTGATGTTCAGTCGCGGCCAGAAGGGCCAGGCACGCGCACTGGATGCGGCCGGGTGTATCGAGCAGAACCTGGCCGTGCTGCGCCCGACGGTGCCGCCGGGTGTACGCATCGATCTGGACATCGCACCCGACGCGAGCGCGGTGCGCTTCGATCCGGTGCAGCTGGGGCAGGTGCTGCTCAACCTGTGCGTGAACGGTTGCGATGCGATGCAGGGCGAGGGTCGCCTGACGATGGGGCTTCGCGATGTCAGCGTAGCGTCCGTGCAGTGCTCCGCCTGCCGGCAGCCGGTGGACGGCGCGTATGTCGAGCTGTTCGTGCATGACACCGGGCCGGGCATCGAGCCTGCGGTGCTGGAACGCATCTTCGACCCCTTCTTCTCCACCAAGCCGCCCGGCAAGGGCGCGGGCATGGGCCTGGCCACGGTGCACGGCATCGTTCACGAGCACGGCGGCCACCTGCTGGTGGATACCGCCTCCGGCGCGGGCACGCGCTTCCGCGTGTTGCTGCAGGCCTGCGAGTCCGAAGCGCGCGCGACACCCGCACGGCGGCGCTCGGACCGTCCCGGCCCATTGCCCGTCGAGGGACGCGTGCTGGTGGTGGACGACGAACACAGCGTGGGCGAGTTCATGTGCGAGCTGCTGGCCAGCTGGGAGGTGGACGCCGACTTCATCGCTTCACCGAAGGAAGCGCTGGAACGCGTGCGCGAATCGCCGCAACGCTACCGTCTTCTCATCACCGATCATTCGATGCCGGCGATCACCGGAGTGGAACTCGCGCAGGCGTTGCTGTCGATCGCACCGGATCTTCCGGTCGTGCTCTATACCGGCCTGGCCGACCGCGTGCACGGCACCCTGCCCGTCAACATGCTGCCCACCGTGTTGCGAAAGCCGATCGACCGCGCGCACCTGGCGCGCTTGCTGACCGACGTGCTGGGCCGGGGCGAAGAAGCCGCAATGTCGTGACGGTGCGTGCCACGCGCAGGAACAAGAAAGGCCCCGCAATGCGGGGCCTTTCGTCGTGCGCGTTGCGTTGCGGGTGGATCAGCTGCCGTGCTTGGCCAGCCATGCGTCCAGCGCGGGCAGACGGTCCTG
Organism: Lysobacter stagni; assembly: GCF_030053425.1. NCBI lineage: Bacteria > Pseudomonadati > Pseudomonadota > Gammaproteobacteria > Lysobacterales > Lysobacteraceae > Lysobacter > Lysobacter stagni. The sequence goes on from NZ_JASGBI010000002.1 coordinate 91,304, forward strand.
GCGCACCTGGATGCGGTAGGTCACGTTGGCCGCGGCGGTGTCGGCGGCGCGGCGCGAGCCTTCGGCGACGTGCGAGCTGGCGTAGTCGCGGATCTTGCCGACCATCGCCGGATCCAGCGAGCGGTCGGCCAGGCCCGGGTAGTAGCGGGAACGCGAGGTCGAATCGACCTTCGTGTCCAGCTGCTCGCGGTGCGCGATGGCGAAATCGAACGCCAGGTCCGGGTGCAGGCGCGAGACGGCGCGGATCATGCCCGCGCTGTTGGTCGCACCGGGCTCGTCGGTCAACGCCAGTTCCAGCGCCTTGCCCGCCAGCGCGGCGTCCTGCGTGGAGGACAGCAGCTGGTACAGCTCGTCCTTCACCAGCGGCGTCTTCTCCGCCTGCGCGGCGGCATGCAGCTTCTCCCACGTGGCCGCGTCGGCATGGCGCGCGACGACAGCCAGCACGGTCTTGCGCAGGCCGGCGGGCATCTCGTTGGCGGCGTAGCGGCGACGGGCTTCGTCGATGACCTTGCGGTCGCCCAGGGCGCCCAGCGTGTCGATCAGTTCGGTGCGGAGCACCTTCACCGGATCGGCCTCGCCCGCCTTCTCGTCCCAGCCGATGCGCGCCAGCACCGGCGACAGCTGCGCGATGGCGAACGTGCGGAAACGAGCCTGGCGCTTGGCATCGCCTTCGTAGTACTCGTCCAGGCTGTGCAGGCTGCCGGCGATGTCGCCCCAGATCTGCGGATCGGCATCGCGCGGCGTGGCCTTCACCAGGTCCAGGTAATCGGCCGGCGACTGCAGGCCCGCCAGGCCCAGCGCCCACACGTCGTTCATCACGCCGAGCTGGTCGATGGCGTCGAGCCTGGTGAAGCCGGTGCGGATCTGCGCGAACTGCGAGGGTGCATACAGCGTGCGGTAGTAGCCGGTCTGGCCGGCATTCACCACCACCGGTCCGCAACCGGGGACCTCGAGCGTGCCGCTGCCGCCTTCGACGATGGTGCGAACGGCTTCGCCGCCGGGCGACTGCGCGATCACCGGCACGCGCCAGCGCAGCGGTTCCTTGCCGGGGCGGTCCTTGGTGAACTCGCCCTGCGTGAAGGTGAGCGTGGTCTTGCCGGCGTTGCACGCCGAGGCCGCCACGCTCAGCATCGGAATGCCCGGCTGCAGGGTGAAGTCGTGCGCGATGTCCAGCATCGGCTTGCCCGACGCGGACTGGATCTGACGCCACAGGTCGTCGGAGACGGTGTTGCCGTAGGCGTGCGTCTTCATGTAGTTGCGCACGCCTTCGCGCCAGGCATCGGCGCCGACGTAGCCTTCGAGCATGTGGATCACCGCACTGCCCTTCTGGTAGGTGATGGCATCGAAGGCCTGGCTGGCCTGCTCGACGGTTTCCACGTGCTGCACCACCGGGTGCGTGGTCGCCACGGCGTCACGACCCATCGCCCCTTCGCGCGAGTTCACCGCGCCCAGCCCGGTGTTCCATTCCGGATGCAGCTTCTGCGTGGTACGCGAGGCCATCCACGTGGCGAAGCCTTCGTTGAGCCACAGGTCGTCCCACCAGCTCATCGTGACCAGGTCGCCGAACCACTGGTGGGCGATCTCGTGCGCGGCCACCGAGAACACACGCTGCTTGTCGGACTGCGTGGAGATGCTGGGGTCCAGCAGCAGCGTGTGTTCGAAGGTGAAGATGGCGCCCCAGTTCTCCATCGCGCTGAAGAACTGGCTGCCACCCGGCGAGGCCACGTTGTCCAGCTTCGGCAGCGGGAACTTCGTGCCGAAGTAGTCGTTGTACTCGCGCAGCACGGCGGCGGAGGACTCCATAGCGAAACGGGCCTGGTCGATCTTGCCGCGCTGCGCGACCACGCCGACTTCCACGCCCTCGGCCTGCGTGGCCGCGCGCTCGAAGTCGCCCACGCTGAAGAACAGCAGGTAGGTCGACATCTTCGGCGACTGCGCGAAGCTCACGCGCGTGGTGCCGTTGCCCAGGTCCTGCGTGTTGGCGGCGGGCATGTTGCTGACCACCATCTCACCGGTCGGCACGGTGGCCGTCAGGGTGAAGGTGGCCTTGTGCGAGGGCTCGTCCCACGACGGGATCATGCGACGCGCGTCGGAATTCTCGAACTGCGTGAACAGTGCGCGCTTGCGTCCGTCCTGGGTGTCGTAGTCGATGGCGAACAGACCGTTGGCCTGCGTGCCGATCTTGCCGGTGTAGTCCAGCGCGAGGCGGTAACGGCCCGGCGCGAGCGGCTTGTCGAAGGTGAAGGTGGCGGTCTGCGCCTGCGCATCCACGCCCACCTTCGGCGTCAGCGCCTTGCCCTTGCCACTGTCCGGCGTCAGGCGCGCCGAGGAGAACACCATGTCGATCGCGTTGAGCGTGATGCTCGGCGTGGCTTCCAGCACGTCCAGGGTGATGGTCGCCTGTCCGGCCAGCGACAGCGACTGCGCCTGCGGGGTGATGGCCACGTCGTAGTGCACGGGGAGCACGTTGCGCGGCAACTGGGTCGTGGTGGTGGTGGAGGTGCGGACATCGGCGGTGCTGTCGGCGGGCGCCGCGGCGACCGTGGCCGATGCGGCGGCCAGTGCGATCGCTACGGCGGAAACCAGGATACGGCGCATCAACTTCTCCCCTTTGTATTCGGTGGCCGCGAGGGCCGGTTGGCTGACGGAACGGCACCGTTCCCCCGAACGGATCACCGTGCCAGACACGGAGTGTGCCCGTCCTGCCCGGTTGCTTGTAGTCCCGTGTCTGGCGGCCTCGCCGCGGAGGGCGGGAACGGCCGTTCAGGCGCCAGTCGTGCGCGATCTCGCCTGCGCAGTGCGGCCGCACCCGGGACCTCCCACCTTCGCGTGGTGTTGACGCATGCCGAACAAAGCGGCGCGCAGGCTCGCCCGTACCCGGCAACACCCGGACCCCACGAGGAGGGCACGATGCAGAACCGGAAATCGATCACGACCATGGCAGCACTGGGCGCGCTGCTGACCGTCTCGGCGGCCGTCTCGGCCGACGACAAGTCCCGGATGATGGACACCAACGGCGACGGCGTGATCACCGCCGCCGAACATGCCACCGGCGCCAAGAAGATGTTCGACGCTATGGACGCCAACCACGACGGCAGCGTCACCGCCGCCGAGATGGATGCGCACAAGGCGAAGATGAAATCCGACCCGGCGAAGGCCGGCCACGAGATGACCTCGGCCGAGAAGATCAAGACCATCGACACCAACGGCGACGGCGCCCTTTCGGCCGCCGAACACGCCGCCGGATCGCAGAAGAAGTTCGGCGAGATGGACACCAATGGCGATGGCAACCTCACCGCGGCCGAGATGAAGGCCGGCCACGAAGCGATGAAGACCAGCCAGCGCAAATAGCCGGCAAGACCGCGTCGAGCGCCAACTGAAAGCCCCGCATCGGCGGGGCTTTCTTCATGGGTCGGGTGAGAGCCCGGTCAGGCGTTGGGTTCGGCCATCGCGACGTCCGCCAGCACGACTCGGTCGCGCCCGGCGTGCTTGGCCTGATACAGCGCGCGATCGCCGGCGCGCATCAGTTCCAGGCCCACATCGCCGTGCTCGGGCATGATCGCCACGCCGATGGATGTAGTGATGCGCAGCAGCGCCGCACCCGGCTCTCCGATGCGCAGCAGCGCCGCGCCGGCGCGGATGTCCTCCGCACGGGCCAGCGCCTGGGCGGCATCGGTCTCCGGCAGGATGAGGGTGAATTCCTCGCCGCCGTAACGGCAGGCGATGTCTTCGGGGCGACAACTGTCGCGCAGCAGCCGCGCGAACGCGGAGAGCGCGGCGTCGCCCATCGCATGGCCGTGGCGGTCGTTGAAGGCCTTGAAGTGGTCGACGTCGATCATCAGCACGGCCAGCGATTGCTGACGACGGCGACAGCGGGCGATCTCGCGGGCCAGCGACTCTTCCAGGTAGCGGCGGTTGAACAACCCCGTCAGGCCATCGCGCACGGCCTGATGGCGCAGGCTTTCGCGCAGGCGCACATTGGCCAGCGCCATCGAAAGCTGCTCGCAAAGACGCACGGCCAGCGACGCCCCGGGCACCGCCCCCTGCCCTTCGCCCTGCAACGACAGCCAACCGACGACTTCGCCGTGCGCGCTGAGCGGGATGCACAGCCCGCACACCGCCCCCGCACCGGCCGGACGCCCGATGTGCGGACAGCGCATGCCGTGACGCAGCTCGTCCATCGCGAACGGCGCGTGGCGCCGCACCGCCCAGCACGATTGCAGCGCCGGTGCCGGATCGTTCGACGCCACCGGGCTGCCCCAGTGCGCGACCAGTTCGGCGTGATCGCGCGAAGCGCGGATCACGTACAGGAAGCCGGCCAGTCCCGGCAGCAGCCCACGGAAGGTGGATCCGGTGATCTCGTACAGCTCCTGCGCGTCGGACGCCCCCTGCAGCATGCTGGAGTAGTGGCTCAGCGCGGCCATGCTGTCGGACAGCTCCGCCAGCTGGCTCACGGTGGCCTGCAGTTCCGCATTGGAGCGCGAAGCGGCCGCCTCGGCGCGCTTGCGCGTGCGGTTCTCGCGCGCCAGCAGTCGCTGCGCGTGGCCGATCAGCAGCAGGCTGACCGGAATGCCGATGCCCGCGGCCAGCAACACGAACCAGGCCGATCGCTCGGCGCGGCGCGAACGGATGTCCAGCAGGGCGCCTTCGGCCCGGTGCAGGGCCTCCAGGCGACGCGAAAGATCGGCATCGCTGGCACGGATGCGGGCGACCATGGCCTCGTCCAGGGACGCCAGACCCGGTCGCCAGGCGTCGATGGCATCGGCGCTGAGCTTCATGCGCCGTTCCAGCGCATCGCGCAGGCCTTCGGCGCGGCGGCGCTGGCCGACGTTGTCGCCGACCTCCTCCACCAGCAGCTTTGCCTCACGCTGCAGCTCGCCGCTGGTGCGCCAGAACGCGTCTCGGCTGGCGCGCTGGCCGGCCAGCAGGTAACCGCGCGACTCGGCGACGGCGCGGTGCTTCAGCGATTCGATCCGCTCCAGGTGGCCGATCACCGTGTAGGTGTGCGTGACCCAGCGGTAGTCGGACGCGAACTGGATCGCGTTGGCGACCACATACAGCCCCAGCGCGACCAGGATGACCGTGGCTGCGAGGAAACCGCGCAAGGGTGAAAGGTGGCGAAGTGGCATCATCATGGAAGGCGGGCCGCCGCGACTCTGGCGAAAAGGCGGCGTCCGTGCCATGGCCGGTCGTCATGGACGCACGGCGCTTCCGCGACGATGGTCGCGGGATCGACAGAATCATCGGCCGCGCGCGGCATTTCTTGACCGCGCACGCGCCGATGCACCGCGACCGTGGAATTCTGTCGTTCCGGAGGTCCAGCGAACGTGATCGCCATCGACGTACTGATCGAACCCGACAGCGCATTGCTGCAACGCGCCCGCGCCGCCAACGCGGTCCTGCGCGCCGACCATCCCCCGGGTTTCGCCTTCGACGACACCCACCTGCCCCACGTCACGCTGGTGCAGCGCTACGTGCGCCGCGACGACCTTCCGGCGGTGTGCGAGGCGGTTCGGGACATCGCGATGCAGCACGACGTCCGCGCGATGCACCTGCAGGCGACCGGGCTGCACATGCGCGCCACCGACACCGTGGGCTCCGCATCGTGGACCCTGGCGAACACGCCGGCATTGCAGGCGCTGGCCGATGCCTGCCTCGATGCGGCCGCGCCGTTCGCGATCTCGGGCGGCGGACAGGCCGCGTTCGTCCCCAATGAGGACGGCACGCCCATCCGCGACAGCACCATCGATTACGTCGAACGCTTCGCGCCCGACCACAGCGGCGCGAACTACGCGCCGCACATCACCCTGGGCAGGGCACGCGCCGCATTCCTCCGGGAACTGCAGCGCGCGCCGTTCGAGGCCTTCGTCGTCTCACCGGCGGCCATCGCCGTGTACCAGCTGGGCAATCACGGCACCGCGCGACGGCGGCTGTGGCCATGGCCGGCCGGGTGAGGTGCCGTCCTCAGTTCTCCGGCACCCAGACGAAGCCGTCGCCCTGCGCCTTCACGTGGCCGATGCCCGGGAACGGGAAGTGCACCGCATACACGCGCTCGCCGCTGTCGGCAGCACGTTTGAGCACGGCGCGACGGTTGGCCACGGCCTTGGGTGAATCCTCGTCGTACTGCACGACCCAGTCCGGACGCTGCACCGACACCACGAAATGGTGCGCGGAATCGCCGATGTAGAGCAGGCGCTCGTTGCCGGAGGCGATCTCGTAGGCGCTGTGCCCCGGCGTGTGGCCTTCGGCGGCGACCGCGGTGACCACGCCCGGCACGATCGCCTCGCCCGGCTGGAACGGTGCCACCTTCGGAGTAATGGCCGCGACGAGCGCAGCGACGTCCTTCTCGGCCTTCATCGCATCCCACTCCGCGGCGGACAGATGCACGGCGGCATTCGGGAACGCCAATGCACCCTCGTGCGTCAGCAGGCCGCCGACGTGGTCGCCGTGATGGTGCGAGAGGAAGATGTCGGTCACCTGCGCGGCTTCCACGCCCGCCGCGTGCAGCGATGCCTGCAGGCGGCCGGCACGCGCCCACGTCACTTCGCCCGCACCGGTGTCGAACAGAAGCACGCGTCCTTCGCTGCGCACCAGCAGCGGCTGGATGCTCAGGTGCATCGTGTCGGTGGGCTGCCCGGCCGCGGACAGCAGCGCGGCGACGTCGGCGGTGGGCTGGCCGACGCCGAAGGTCTTGCCGTCATTGGCGACGTCGATGTCGCCGTCCTTCAGCGCGAACGCGTCGAGCGCACCGATCTTGAAGGCGAATGCATCGCTCTGGGCCGCTGGTGCCGTCGCCGCAGGCGTAGCGGCTGCCGGTGCTGCCGCGGGCGCGGAGGTCTCGGTCGATGGCGCGGGCTCCTGCTTCGAACAGGCACCGAGCACGGCCACCGATACGAACGCGGCGACCAGGATGGAAAGGCGATTGCGTGACATGGGGGTGCCCTCGGATGGGGAAAGGGAGCCGGCAGTACTTCGCCGGCCGCTGGCGAGCTTAGGCGCGTGCACGGCAGGCAACAAGATGCCGGCCAACGGCGATCGCGATGCGATCGGATGCGCCGTCTCAGGACGTGAGACGCAGAACCTCTACAACGCCCTGCCTTCCGCGGAGCGACACGCATGAGCCAGCCGGCGCGCAGCCAGCCTTCGACGTCCATCTTCCCGGAGGTCGCACGCCCCGCGCCGCGTTCCGACGGCCGCGCACTGGCACGGCGGCTGGAGGACAAGTACGTCTCGCGCGTAACCGGCGTGCACACCGTTCCGGGCCGACCCGAGCGCAGCGTACCGATGCCCCCCGACGTGCCCGACGCCATCGCGGCCGCGCTGCGCGCGCGCGGCATCGAGCGCCTCTATTCGCACCAGGCCGATGCGTGGAATGCCGTCGCGCGCGGCGAGGACGTGGTGATCGCCACCGCGACCGCCTCGGGCAAGAGCCTGTGCTACCTGCTGCCGGTGCTGGCCGCCGCGACGACGCAGCGCGCCAAGGCGTTGTTCCTGTTCCCCACCAAGGCACTGGCGCAGGACCAGGTGGCCGAGCTGCTGGAACTCAACGCGGCGGGCGATCTGGGCGTGCGCACGTTCACCTTCGATGGCGACACGCCCGGCGACGCGCGTCAGGCCATCCGCTTGCACGGCGACATCGTGGTCAGCAATCCGGACATGCTGCACCAGGGCATCCTGCCGCATCACACCAAGTGGGCGCAGTTCTTCGAGAACCTGCGCTACGTGGTGATCGATGAAGTGCACAGCTACCGCGGCGTGTTCGGCTCGCACGTGGCCAACGTGATCCGCCGGCTGCGGCGCATCTGCGCATTCTACGGCTCGCATCCGCAGTTCATCCTGTGCTCGGCGACCATCGGCAATCCGAAGGCGCATGCCGAGGCCCTCACCGGGCGTGATGTCACCGCCATCACCGAGTCCGGCGCACCCAGCGGCGACAAGCACGTGCTGCTGTGGAATCCACCGGTGGTGAACCCCGACCTTGGCCTGCGCGCCTCGGCGCGTTCGCAGAGCAACCTCATCGCGCGACTGACCATCAAGGCCGGGCTGAAGACGCTGGTGTTCGCGCAGTCGCGATTGATGGTCGAGGTACTCACCAAGTACCTCAAGGATGTATTCGACAGCGACCCGCGCAAGCCCGCGCGCATCCGCAGTTACCGCGGCGGTTACCTTCCGACCGAACGCCGCGAGACCGAACGTGCGATGCGTGCCGGCACCATCGACGGCATCGTGTCCACGTCCGCGCTGGAACTGGGCGTCGACATCGGCGCGCTGGACGCGGTGGTGCTCAATGGCTATCCCGGCTCCATCGCCGCGACCTGGCAGCGTTTCGGCCGCGCGGGCCGGCGCCGGCAGGCCTCGCTGGGCGTGCTGGTGGCCAGCTCCGATCCGCTGGACCAGTACGTGATCCGTCATCCTGAATTCTTCGCCGGTGCTTCGCCGGAACACGCGCGCATCCACGCCGACCAGCCGGTGATATTGCTGGACCACATCCGCTGCGCCGCGTTCGAGCTGCCCTTCCAGGCGCGCGAGCTGTTCGGCGACGTCGACCCGTCGGTGTACCTGCAGCTGCTGGCCGAGGACGGCGTGGTGCACGGCGAGCAGGACCGCTGGGAGTGGATCGCCGACAGCTATCCCGCCAACGCGGTGAGCCTGCGCTCGGTGGCCGACGGCAACTTCGTCGTGGTCGATCGCACCGAAGGCCGGCAGACCATCATCGCCGAGGTGGACTTCTCCGCCGCGCCGCTGACGCTGTACGAGGGCGCCATCCACATGGTGCAGGCCACGCCCTACCAGGTGGAGAAACTGGACTGGGACGGCCGCAAGGCCTTCGTCACGCGCACGCACGTGGACTACTACACCGACGCCATCGACTACACGAAGCTGAAGGTGCTGGAGCGTTTCGACGGCTCGCCCGCTGGCAGCGGCACCTGCCATCACGGCGAGGTGCACGTGGTGCGCCGCGTTGCCGGCTACAAGAAGATCCGCTACTACACGCACGAGAACATCGGCTACGGCCCGGTCACCCTGCCCGACCAGGAGCTGCACACCACCAGCGCGTGGTGGCAGCTGCCGCAATCGGTGCTGGAATCCACGTTCGCCTCGCGCCAGGAAGCGCTGGACGGCTTCCTCGGTGCGGGCTACGCGCTGCACGTGGTCGCCAAGCTGGCGGTGATGGCCGAAGGCGTGGACCTGCAGAAGGCTGTCGGCGACGGCAATGGCGCCTGGTTCGCCAGCGCCGACGGACGCGGGCGTGGCCAGTTGCGCGGTGCCGGCGAGGATGCGGTGTCGATCGAAGACGGCGAGCGTTTCGTGCCCACCGTGTACCTCTACGACAACTTCCCTGGCGGTGTGGGCCTGAGCGAACCGCTCTGGTTCCGCCAGCGTGAACTGGTGCAGCGTGCGACCGAGCTGGTGGAAGGCTGCGACTGCAAGGCCGGCTGCCCGGCCTGTGTGGGGCCGGTACTCGCCGCCGACGAGGACGCCACCGTCGCGCCGCGCGCGCTAGCGCTGCGCGTGCTGCGGGCGCTGTCGCCCGCATGAGCCTGACCCTCGCTCGATTGCAGCAGCTCAAGCGGCAGGCCGGTGGCGTGGCCGCTCAGGCCGCGGCCACGCCCTCGACACCGATCCCGCCGCCGGACCTCGACGACCTGCGCCGCGTGCTGCGGCGTCGCGCGCCGGACGCCGTGCCGCACGCCGCATCGCACGATCGCTTCGTGCCCGGAGTGGAGATCGCGCGCGGCCTGCACCTGCTCGAAGCGACGGTGCCGCTGGCACCGCACGAGGAGCGCATCGACGCGCGCTTCGACCGGCGCGATGCCCTGCAGGCGCAACGGCTGGTGTTCTTCGACACCGAGACCACGGGGCTGGCCGGCGGCAGCGGCACGCGTGCTTTCATGATCGGTGCGGCCGACTGGCACGGCGGCGCGCTGCGCATCCGCCAGCTGCTGACCACCACGATGGCCGGCGAAGCGGCGATGCTCGACACCTTCCGCCAGTGGCTGCAGCCCGACAGCGTGCTCGTCAGCTACAACGGCAAGTGCTACGACGCCCCGCTGCTCAACACGCGCTACCGCCTCAACCGCATGGACAGCCCGTTGGCGGGACTGGACCACGTCGACCTGCTCTATCCCACACGTCGTCGTTACCGCGGACGCTGGGAGAACTGCCGGCTGGCGACCATCGAACGGCGCGCGCTCGATGTCGTGCGCGAGGACGATCTGCCCGGATCGGAAGCGCCCGCGGCCTGGTTGTCGTACCTGCGCGGCGGCTCCGCGCGCAACCTGCGCCGCGTGCTGGCGCACAACGACCGCGATGTGGTGACTTTGGCGCAACTGCTGCTTCACCTGTCGATCCTGGGTGCGCGCGACCTCGACGCGGCCCTGTGCGTGCCGGCCTAGCACGAGGCCGCCTGGTCGCCCGCGGACCCATTCAGCCGTGTACGCGCGCGGAATGAACGACGCATCACGTCGCCTTGAAGAACGCTGACATAAGGTCGAAACATTGCCATCGACGGCCGGCCGAACGAACGCCCGTTCATGCACGTCATGCGGCGTTCGCCTCGGCCGGTCGCGGCGTTCGAAGAATGCGACATGAAGATCGCCCTGGTCTCTCCGCTGTACGAGGCGGTCCCACCACGGTTGTACGGCGGAACCGAACGCGTGGTCGCACACCTGTCCGATGCGCTGGTCCAAGCGGGGCACGACGTCACGCTGTTCGCAACCGCCGAGGCGGAAACTTCGGCCACGCTCGCGCCCATGCGCGACCAGGCGATCCGGCTGGATCCGGCGCCGTTGAAGAGCGACCTGGCCGCGCACCTGGCCATGCTCGATGAAGTGCGCCAGCGCGCGGACGAGTTCGACATCCTGCATTTCCACATCGACCTGCTGCACTTTCCGTTCTTCCAGGAGATGCCGCGGCGCACTCTGACCACGCTGCACGGCCGGCTGGACCTGAAGGATCTCGATTCGGTGTACGCACGCTGGCCGCAGTTTCCGCTGGCGTCCATTTCCGACAGTCAGCGGCGACCGCTGCCCGCGGCGAACTGGGCCGGCACGGTGCATCACGGCCTGCCCACCTCGCTGTACGAATTCAGCCCCACGCCGCGCGGCGGTTACCTGGCCTTCCTCGGGCGCATCTCGCCGGAGAAGCGGCTGGATCGCGCGATCGCCATCGCGCGCCGCGTGGGCCTGCCGCTGAAAGTCGCGGCCAAGGTGGACGCGGTGGACCAGGCCTACTTCCACAACGAGATCGAACCGCTGCTGGACGACCCGCTGGTGGAGTACATCGGCGAGATCAACGACGCGCAGAAGAGCGATTTCCTCGGTGGCGCGATCGCCCTGCTCTTCCCCATCGACTGGCCCGAACCGTTCGGCCTGGTGATGATCGAGGCGATGGCCTGCGGCACGCCGGTGGTGGCGTGGAATTGCGGTTCGGTGCCGGAAGTGATCGATCCCGGCCTCACCGGCGTGATCGTCAACCACCTCGACGACGCCGCCAACGCGGTGCGCGCCGTCTCGCGCTACGAGCGCGGCCGCATCCGCGCACGCTTCGAGCAGCGCTTCTCCGCGGCGGCCATGGCGCGGCGCTACGTCGAACTGTACTGGCGCATCCTCGAGGAAGGGGGTTCCCGGATCCGCCTCTCCGCCTGAGCATCGACGCGCATGGATCCCGCTGCCGCCGCGACCCTGTTCTCCAGCTACGTCCTCAAGGATGGCGACACCTTCCTCATCGCCAATGCCACCGGCGATGTGATCGGCGACAGCGACGGGCAGTTCCATAACGACACGCGCATCCTGTCGCGCTACCGGCTGACGCTGGGCGATTCCGCACCGGCACTGCTCAGCTCGATGGTCTCACGCGACAACGTGTTCTTCGTCGCGCACCTGACCAACCGCACCCTGCCGCCGCTGGGCGGCGACGAGACGCCGCACGGCCTGGTGCATCTCAAGCGCACGCGTTTCCTGTGCGCGGATCGTCTGTTCGAACGCATCGCGCTGACCAACTACGGCCGCGACCTGGTGCACCTGCGGCTGGTGTTCGAGGTGGGCGCCGACTTCCGCGACATGTTCGAAGTGCGCGGCAGCCACCGTGCCGCGCGCGGTCAGCCGCAGATGCCGCGCTACCACGAGAACGGCGTGACGTTCGGCTACGTCGGCCTGGACGGCACGATGAGCCAGTCGTCGCTGGTGTTCTCGCGCCCACCGGAGCCGCTGCAGGACGGCCGTCTGTGCATGGATTTCGATCTGGCCTCACGCGGCCGGCAGGAGATCTACCTGGAAGTGGGCGCGGACGACCACGCGTTGCCAGCCACGCGCGCACGCTTCCGTGCAGCGGCGAGCGTGGCGCGCACGCGCATGCGCCGCCGCCAGCGTCGGCTGGCGCGCGTGCGCAGCGAGGCGCCGCTGTTCAACGCATGGATGGAGCGTTCACGCGCCGACCTGGCCCTGCTGACCAGCGAGCTGGACACCGGGCCGTATCCCTATGCGGGCATTCCATGGTTCTCCACGCCCTTCGGACGCGACGCCGTGATCACCGCGCTGCAGACGTTGTGGCTGGATCCCCAGCTCGCGCGCGGCGTGCTGGCCTTCCTCGCGCGGCACCAGGCGAAGGAGGAGTCGTCCTTCATGGACGCCTCGCCGGGCAAGATCATGCATGAGACCCGCAAGGGCGAGATGGCACGCCTGCGTGAGTTGCCGTTCGGCCTGTACTACGGCGGTGTCGATACCACGCCGTTGTTCCTGGTGCTGGCGACCGCCTACGCGCGCCGAACCGGCGACCTGGAGTTCGTGCGCAGCATCTGGAACGAACTGAAGGCCGCCGTCGCCTGGATAGAACGGGTGTGCGATGCCAACCCGCTGGGGTTTCTGGACTACGCGCGCGGGGAATCGACCGGGCTGGCGAACCAGGGTTGGAAGGACAGCTTCGATTCGGTCTTCCACGCCGATGGCAGCTCGCCGCAGGGCCCCATCGCGCTGGTGGAGGTGCAGGGATACGTGTTCGCAGCGTTGCGCGGCATGTCGCAACTGGCGCTGGCACTGGGCGAGGACGAGGCATCGCGCCACTGGACCGCACGCTCGCAGCGGATGGCCGAGTCGGTGGAGACGCACTTCCCGATGGACAACGGCTTCTACGGCATCGCCGTGGACGGTGAGCGCCGTCTGTGCGCGGTGCGCGCGAGCAATCCGGGGCATCTGCTCTTCACGGGATTGCCTTCGGCCAAGCGCGCGCGCGAAGTGGCCGCACACCTGCTGTCGCCGGAATTCTTCAGCGGCTGGGGCATCCGCACGCTGGCGGTGGGCGAAGCGCGGTACAACCCGATGTCGTACCACAACGGTTCGGTGTGGCCGCACGACAGCGCACTGTGTGCAGCCGGACTGGCACGCTACGGCCAGCGCGATGCCTCCGTGCGCCTGCTGCGCAGCGCGTTCGAAGCCGCGGTGGCCTTCGACATGCGCCTGCCGGAACTGTTCTGCGGGTTCCCGCGCGTGCCCGGCGGCGCACCGGTGGCCTACCCGGTCGCGTGCCTGCCGCAGGCGTGGGCCGCGGGATCGGCCTTCATGTCGCTGCAGGCGTGCCTGGGCATCCGCATCGACGGGCCGGCGGCGGAACTCGTGCTCGACCACCCCCGCCTTCCGGCCGGCGTGGAAGAGTTGTCGATCCGCAACATTCCGCTGGGGGAACGGCGCGCGCACCTGGTGCTCAAGCGGGTGGGCGAGCGCGTGGCGGTGTTCGTCGAAGGCCCGGACTCGGACGGCGTGGTCGCCCGGGTGCGCGGGTGATGCAATGACGCGGGGTTTGCCAATGCGATGGTGTCCACGACGGGCTATCGTTGCACGGGAACTTAACGTCGCCACGAATAGGCTGCTGCCCCGCAGCCAGGGGGACCACCGTTGAGCAACGCAACCAACGCGCAGGCGGCGCCGGGCGTGGCATTGAGCCGCGGCCTGGCCGACGAGACACGCCAGCTCGCGCTGCTGATCCGCAGCGTCACCGACTACGCCATCTACATGCTGGACCCGGATGGCTACATCCGCAGCTGGAATCCCGGCGGCGAGCGCATCAAGGGCTACAGCGACCGCGAGATCGTGGGCCAGCACTTCTCGCGTTTCTACACGCCGGAAGACGTCGCGCGCGGCGAACCGGCGCGCGGCCTGCAGTGCGCGCGCACGCAGGGCAAGTTCGAGGCCGAGGGCTGGCGCCTGCGCAAGGACGGCACGCGCTTCTGGGCCAGCGTGGTGATCGACCCGATCTGGCAGGACGGCACGCTGATCGGCTTCGCCAAGGTCACCCGCGACGTCACCGAGCGCCACGTCGCGCAATTGCGCCTGCAGGAAGCGCAGCAGGCGCTTGCGCAGTCGCAGAAGATCGAGGCCATCGGCAAGCTCACGCTCGGTCTGGCGCACGACTTCAACAATCTGCTCACGGTGATCGTCAACAGCCTGGACCTGATCGAACAGTCCGTCGGCACCGATGCGCGCATGCAGGGTTGGATCGAAGCCGCGCTGCGCGCCGCCGATCGCGGCACCCTGCTGACCCGGCAACTGCTGGCCTTCGGCCGCGGTCAGCGGCTGGCGCCCGAGGAGCACGACATCAACGCGCTGCTGCAGCATTCCGGCGAGCTGTACCGGCGCGCGTGCGGCGCGGCGGTCGAGTTCCACTTCGACTTCGCCGACGCGCTTCCCCGCGTCTGGGTGGACGCCGCCCAGTTCGAAGCGGCGATCCTCAACCTGGTGGTCAACAGCCGCGACGCGATGCCCAGCGGCGGCACCATCGTCGTGCGCACGCAGGAACTGCTCGCCTCGCCGCCGGAGTCACCGGACACGCCGGCGCGCCGTTACGTGGCGGTCGACGTGATCGACCCGGGCACGGGCATGAGCCAGGCCATCGTCGAACGCGCGATCGAGCCGTTCTTCACCACCAAGGAAGTCGGACGCGGCAGTGGCCTGGGCCTGAGCCAGGTGTTCGGGTTTGCCCTGCAGACCGGCGGTTTCGCCACGCTGCACAGCGATCCCGGGCACGGCACCACGGTGCGCATCTGCCTGCCCCTGCCCGAGGAAGCGGGCGATGGCTGAGGCGCGCCTGCTGTTCGTGGAAGACGAGGATGACCTGCGCATGCTGGTCGGCGAAGCGCTGCGCATGCTGGGCTTCCACGTGGTCGCCGTCGCGGACGGCCCCAGCGCGCTGGCAGCGATGCAGGAGTCGTCCTTCGATGTGCTGGTCAGCGACGTGAGCATGCCGCACGGCATTTCCGGCATCGAACTTGCCGAGCACACGCTGCGGGTACAGCCCGGCGCCCGCATCGTGCTGGCCTCCGGTTTCGCGCGTGCGCAACTGCCGCCGCTTCCGCCGGGCGTGAGTTTCCTGCCCAAGCCCTACCGGATCGGCCAGTTGGCCGCACTGATTCGCGAGCGCCTGCCCGTCAGCGGCTGAACGCGGGCACCTCGGACTGAAGCTTGCGCATGGGCGGCCGATACCGTGGCCGAGCGACCGGACGTCGCGCGTCCGGCCAGGGATGTGCTCACGGCGTTGTCACGGCGGTGACTACCGAATAGGGGCTTTCCCATCACCCACGATCCGATGGCCCAGAGCGATCGTTCCAGCGATGTACCGGGCGCGTCACAATCCGCCGCGGCGGTGCTCGCCTTCGGTATTGTGCTGGGCGTGGTGATGGCCGCTGCCCTGCTGTACATCGCCGCGTCCGACCGCCGTAACCGGCTGGCCGCGGCGGAGCAGCAGAACCTCGCGCTGACCGTCGGCGCCGAACGGCTGGTGTGGCTGGAACTGCGCAACCTCGAACGCGCCCTGCGCGGCATCGCCGGCGACGCCCAGCGCGTGGCCGCGACCGCGCCGCAACACGCGCTGCCGCTGATGGCCGAGTCGATCTCGGATGTCGCGCGTCGCCAGAGCGAACTGGAAAGCATCGTCCTGACCGACGCCACTGGTCGCGCGCTCATGGATGGGCGTGGCGAAGTGCGTCTGCTGCAGTGGCCGGACATGCGCACGCACCAACCGCGCCAGGCAATGGTGGTGGGTCCGTTGCAATCGCATGGCGGGCGTTGGCTTCTGCCGCTGGCGGTGCGCATGGACGAAACCCGCTGGGTGGTCGCGCGCCTGCAATCGCATGAACTGCAGCGGCTGGTGCGGGACCTCGACATCGGCCACACACGCGTGATCCGCCTGCGCGAAGCGGACGGTCGCATCGTGGCCGACAGCCGCGGCGATGGCTACATCGGGCGGATCGACGATGCGCCCGTGGTGCATGCGGGCGAACCGCGACGCGTGAACCCGGAGCAGCACTACCGCCTCGACGGCATCATCCGTTCCACCGTCAGCGGCACCGTGCCCGACTACCCGCTGCATGTGGATGTCGGCATCGCACGCGAACACATCATGGCGCCGTGGTGGCGGCTGGTCGGCGTGGGCATCGTGCTGTTCGCGCTGTACGCCGCGGGCCTTGCGTTCCTGGTGCATGTGTTGCGACGGAATGCGCGCCGACGCGAGGCGCTGGTGCAGCGCGTCAGCGAAGCCGCCGAAGGCCTGCGCCGCGCACAGGAACTGGGCCGCACCGGCACGTGGACGGCCGATCGCGACGGCACCATCACCTGGGCCGGCCCCGTGGTCGCGCTGATGGGCCTGGAGAAGCACCGCCGGACGGCATCGGGTGAGGAGTTCTACAGCCTTGTTCACCCCAACGACCGCGAACGTGTGGCGGAAGGCTTCACGCAGGCCTGGCGCTCCGGCGAGCCGTTCTCGATCGACTACCGCATCATCGGCGATGACGGACGCGTGCGCTGGATGGCCGTGCAGGGCGCCAGCATCGTCGACGGCGATGGACCTCCGCGCATGGCCGGGACGGTGCTCGACATCAGCGAGCGCGTGGAAGCACAACGACAGCTGGCCGACGCGGGACGCCGTTTCCGCGTGCTGTTCGAACGCAACCCGCTTCCCTTCTGGTTGTTCGATGTGGAGTCACTGCGCTTCCTGGAAGTGAACGAAGCGGCCATGCAGCAGTACGGCTACACGCGCGAGGAATTCCTCGGCATGACCATCCTGGACATCCGTCCGCCGGAGTACCGCACCGAAGTTCTCGACGATCTGGACGAACACCATCGTCTGAACCAGGAAGCCGCGCGCGTGTGGTTGCACCAGCGCAAGAACGGCAGCCTGCTGGAAGTGCGGGTGTATGCCACCGACATCGAGATGGACGGACGCGCCGCGCGCCTGGCGCTGGCCGAGGACGTCACCGAACTGATGGCCCATCAACGCGAGCTGGCGTACCGGGCCAGCCACGACATGGTGAGCGGCCTGCTCAACGCGGATGCGCTGGCCCAGCGCATCGACGCCATGGGCAGGGCCGAGTGCCGCATTGCCTGCATCCAGCTGCGCGGACTGGAGCTGATCGAAGACAGCCTGGGCCTTGAGGCGGGCCGCGAAACCCTGCGCGCGATGGCCACGCGCATCGCACGACTGGGCGAGCGCTACGGCACCGCCGGTCACGTGCGCGGCGACGAGTTCGCGCTGGTCGTGTGTCCGGCAGCCGCATGGCCGCAGGCGCTGGCGCAACTGCAATCCGAACTCGCGCGCCCGATCCCGGGCGAGGACACGCTGCAGCGGCTGGAATCGTGGATCGGCGTGGCTGCCGTGCACTCGGGCGAAGGTACGGCCGCACAGGCCATCGGAAACGCGGGGCTGGCAGCGCACGTGGCGCGCACCGAACGCCGCCCGGTGGTGATGTTCGACGAAGACATGGCGCAGCACGCGAGCGATCGCCTGCGTCTGGCCAGCCGCGTGCATCGCGCGATCGACACGCACGAGTTCGAGCTGCACTACCAGATCCTCTGGGACGTGGCGAAGGCGCGCCCCTGCGGACTGGAAACCCTGATCCGCTGGCCGCAGCGCGACGGCGGCTATGTGCCGCCGTCGGAGTTCATCGGTCTGTGCGAAGACACGGGCCTGATCGTTCCGCTGGGCCGCTGGACGCTGCGCGAGGCCGCCGCCGCGCAGCGCACGCTCGCACAATCGGGCTATGGCGATCTGTCGGTCGCGGTGAACGTATCACTGATGCAGTTCATCGACGGCGACGTCGCCGGCGACATCGAACGCGTGCTGCGAGAGTTCGAACTCCCGCGCAGCGCGCTGCACATCGAGCTGACCGAAAGCGTGCTGATGACCCGCCCCGAACAGGCACTGGACACCCTGCGCAGGTTGCGCAACCGCGGCGTATGCGTATCACTGGACGATTTCGGCACGGGTTACTCGAGCATGTCGTACCTCAAGCTGCTACCGCTGGACGCGATCAAGATCGACCGCTCGTTCGTACGCGACGTGCACCGCGACGAGCGCAACGCATCGATCTGCGAGGCGTTGCTGGCGTTGAGCCATGGCCTGGGATTGAAAGTGATCGGTGAAGGCGTGGAGACGCAGGAGCAGTTCGAATGGCTGCAACGCCGCGGCTGCGACCAGGTGCAGGGCTTCGGTATCCATCGCCCTGCCCCGCTCGCTCAGGTGCTGGAGCAGTTGCGCGAGATGAAGTACTGGGTCGACGGCCCGTGGCGTACGGCCGCCACCAGCGCGCACCACTGAGGCGTGCACGCCCTCTCGAGCGTCCTCGCGATCAGCGCAGCGCAGTGGCCTGTGCCAGGTCCTGCTGGATCGTCACCGGCTGACCGGGTTCGATTCGCTCGCCGCCGCGCACGATCAGGCGATCGCCCGGCTTCACCGCGCCGTCCACTTCGACCATGCCCTCGACCTCGGTGCCGGTCCTGACGGGAAGCCGCTCGGCCGTGTTGTTGGCGGCCACGCGCAGGACGAAGTCGCCCTCACGACGCAGGATCACCGCATCGCGCGGCACGGCGACCACCGAACGTACGCTTGCGCTGGGCATGCCCACATCCACTGCGCTGCCCACTGGAAGCTCGCCGGTCCCCATCGCGATGCGCAGTTCGAGCTGGCGTGAGGTTTCATCGCCCACCGGGACCAGCGCGCTCACCGGATGCGTGCGTTCCTGCTTTCCAACCCGCACCACCACCGGCGTACCGACGCCGAGATGTTCCCCCAGGTCGACCGGCGCGCGCACGCGCACTTCCTGCGCGCCCGTGTCCACCAGTCGCGCGACGGCGTCGCCGGTGTTGACGTACTCGCCCAGTTGCACCGAACGCTCGGCGACGACGCCGTCGAACGGCGCGCGCACCACCATCTGCGTGCGCTGATGGCGCGTCTGGGCCAGCAGCGCCTGCGCGCGGGCGCGTTCCTGCACCAGCGTGTCGCGATCGGCACGCAGCTGTTCGTACTGCGCACGCGCGATGTTCTGCTGGGCGGCCAGCTGCGCGTAGCGCTGCTCCTGGCGGGTGGCCATGTCCAGTTGCGCCTGGATGCGCCCCAGGTCGGCCTGCCCTTCCTGTTCGCGCAGCTTCAGAGTGGTGTCATCGAGCACCGCGAGCGCATCGCCCGTGTGCACCCGCTGGCCCACTTCGGCCACCCGCACCACACGACCGTCCTGTTCGCTGGCGACCTTCGCGTCCTGCCGGCTGATCACGCTGCCCGGCGCCCAGTGACGCGGCGCCAGCTGCGTGGTCACGGCGCGGGCCACGCCCACCACCGCCGGCGGCGTTTCCGGCTTCGCCGGTGCGCTGGCATCCACATCCCAGTGGATCAGCGGGACGACCAGCACGCCCGCGAGGGCGGCGACGATCAGGCTCTTGTGCAGGGTGCGCATGACGACGGCTCCGGGGGAGGGAGGAATCAGGAAACGGTTTGCGGCACGGCATCGAAGACCGGCACGCGGGCGCGGCGGGCTGCGAACAGACGCAGCAGTGCGGGCACGAGGACGACGGTGAACAGCAGGCTCAGGGCAACGCCACCGACGGATACCGCCGCCAGCCCGCGGTAGATCACCGCACCGGGGCCGGGATTGATCGCCATCGGCAGCGCGCCCAACACGCCGGTGAGCGCGGCGATCAGGATGGGACGCAGGCGCTGGTCCAGTGCCTGCTTCAGCGCGTCTTCGAGCGTCGCGCCGGCGTCCTGTGCCTCGCGTGCCTGTGCGACCAGCAGGATCGAATTGTTGATCACCATGCCCAGCAGCATGATGAAACCGATCATCGACAGCAGGTCCAGCGTCTGCCCCGCGATCAGGTCCAGCACGCGCAGGCCGATTACGCCGCCCAGAACCGCCATCGGCAGGGTCGCCATCACGAACGCGCTGTCGCGCAGCGAGCGGAACATCGCTGCCATCAGCAGGAACAGCACCGCCAGCGCCATCGCGAAGTTGATGCCCATGGTGCGCACGACCTGGCCCAGCCGGTCCGCACTTCCGGATACGCGGATCGCCGCGTCGTCGGGCAAGGCGTCGCGCAGCACCGGCACCACGTCGTTGTCGACGATGCCAAGCGCTTCTTCCAGCGACATCGCCGGCGGCGGATCGACGGTGAGCGTGACAGTTCGCCGGCGATCGACTCGACGCATCTGGTTCGGTGCGAGCACGGTGTCCACCTGCGCCAGCTCGGCCAGGCTCAGCACGCCGCCCTGCGGCGTGGCGAGCGGCGCCGCGCCAAGACGCTCCACGTCATCCTCGCGGTCGCTGCGCAGGATGATGGCAAGGCGACGGTCGCCGTCGAAATGCTCGCCCAGCCACTGGCCATCGCCGAGCGTGCGCACGACGGTGCCCAGGTCCGGACGGCGCCAGCCCACTTCGGCCAGGCGGCGATCGTCCGGATTGATGCGCAGCTCCGGCGTTCCCGCATCGGCGTTGGGCCAGGCCTGAACGTTCGCACCGGGGAAGCGTTCGGCAAGCAGTTTGCGGCCCGTCTCCGCCGCTCGCGTGAGCGCGTCGCCGTCGGAGTGCTGCAGATGGATGGCGATGGCGCGCGCCGAACCACCGAAGCTGCCGAACAGTTCGCCCTCACTGGCGAAGGCGCGCGTGTCCGGGAAGCCGACGGCTACCTCGTCGCGCACGATGCGCTCCAGCTCGCCGATGTCGTCGGGATTCACCACGCGCGCGCCGATGGTGCCGCCGCCGGGCCACAGGTTGAGGTACCAGTTGCTCAGTTGCGGCGGCTTCTCACCGTCCATGTACGGGCGCATGCGCGCCAACAGCGTCGGCGCGATCTCGCGATTCACGCGTTCCGGACTCATGCCCGGCGGAAAGTTGAAGATCGCATCCACCGCTGCACGCTTCACCGGCGGCAGGTAGTCGATCTTGGGCATCAGCAGCAGCGTGAGCAGGATGGGTCCGATGACGAGCGCTGCCACCCATGCGATCTGTTGCTTCCGGTCACGCGTGACACGCAACGCCCAGTCGCTCACGCCGGCCCAGTAGCGGTGCTGTTCGCGATCGCCCTCGCGCTGGCGCAACCAGCTCCCCGCCGCGGCAGGCAACACGGTGACGGCGATCAGCAGCGAGATGCCGACCGCAATGGAGATGGTCAATGCGAGATCGGCGAACAGCTGCCCTTCGACGTCGTCCATGAAGATCACGGGCAGGAACACGGCGATGGTGGTGAGCGTGGACGCGACCAGCGCGCCACCCACCTGCTTCGTGCCCTCCAGCGCGGCCTGCGTGGCCGGCATGCCTTCCTCGCGCAGGCGCACGATGTTCTCGGCCACCACCACCGCCGCATCCATCACCATGCCCACCGCGAAAGCCAGGCCAGCCAGTGAGATCACGTTGAGGCTGCGACCCGTCAGCTGCAGCACGATGAACGTGGCAAGCAGCGAGATGGGAATGGCGCAGGCGATCAGCGCGGTAGCGCGCACATCGCGCAGGAACCACCACAGGCAGCCCACCGCCAGCAGCACGCCCGCGCCGAGGCTGCCCGAGAGCAGTCCGATGGCCCGGTTGATGAACACCGAAGCATCGAAGCTCTGGCGGATGTCCAGCCCCTGAGGCTTGAGCTCCTTCTCACGGATGTCCTCGACGACCGCCTTCACCTGGTCGAGCGTGTCGAGCACGTTCGCGCCGGTCTCGCGCAGGATGCGCAGGCCGATGGCGGGATTGCCGTTCTGATAGGCGAAGAAGCGCTGCTCGGGGCGCTTCACTTCCACCGTGGCCACGTCACCCAGCCGCACTGGCCGGCCGTCGCGCCAGGCCAGGATGAGGTTGCCGAGCGCTTCGGGGGAATAGCGCCCGGCGAACCTCAGAACGTACTCACGACGACCGGCCTCGACCACGCCGCCGGAGACGTCCGTCGCGCGCGCGGCGACGTCGGCCACCTGCGGAATCTGGATGCCCAGCGCGGCGGCGCGCTCCAGGTTGAGGGTGATGGTGAGTTCCTCCGGCGCGCCACCGTTGATCTCCACGCCTGCCACGCCTTCCACCGCGGACAGACGCGGCACGATGCGGTCCTCGATCATCTGCCGGTAGTCGAGGATGTCGCCGGCCGTGCCGGGCAACTTCTGCACGAAGAAGAACGTGAGCGAGTTGTTGGCATTGTCCGCGCCGGACTGCACCACCGGTGGCGTCGCGTCGCGCGGCAGCGGCTGCAGCCGGTTCATGCGCGACAGCACCTCCACCAGCATCGCATCCATGTCGCTTCCGACGGCGAAGGTGAGGTTGATGAAACTGTTGCCGGCATTGATGTTGGATTCGATCTCCTCCAGACCGGGCAGCCCCTGCATCACCGCCTCGATGGGTTCGACGATCTCCGATTCCATCTCCTGTGGCGACGCGGCGCGCCAGCTGGTCTGCACGGACATCTGCGGTCGCTCGATGTCCGGGAACAGTTGCAGCGGCAGGTCGAGCAGACTCATCACACCGAACGCGCAGACCATCGCCACGGTGACCGCGACGGCGGCGGGATTGCGCAGGGACATTTCGGTGAGTTTCATCGACGGTTCCGCGGGGGCGAATGCCGGCGCACGATGCGCCCACCCCGCTTTGCCGGAATGGTCCGGAAGTCATTCGTCGCGTGCCGTTGCGGCCAACGGTGTCCACTCCACGACGAACCGTTCGCGCAGGCTCGATGCGTTCAAGACTGGCGCGCTTCTTGCCGTATGCGCGCCGGTTCAGGTCACCTGCACGCAGGCGCCTTCCTTCTGTTCCATGTGGATCGCCACCGCGAGTGCCTGCAGGTCCGACACCACGTCCGGTTTGCAGGGCCTCACGACGGGCTGCCCGATTTCGGCCAGGACCTCGGTCGGACGCACCGCTGCCCGACGCGCCAGGAACGTCGCGCAGACATATGCGGTCGCCTGCGTGCGGCCATGGCGCTCGAATACCTGCTGCAGGTAGAAGGTGGTGTCGTCCCAGTACACGACACGTGTCCGCAGCTGGTAGCGCTGGAATGCCTTGAGCGGATGGCGGAAACGAATCGCTGCAACGGTGGCGAGCGGAGCCCAGCCCCGCTTCAGGAGCGAACGGGCCAGGCCCAGCCGTAACACCATGTCGAGACGTCCCAGGTCGGCAATGGCCAGGTAACGATCGTCGGTCATCTTGGACACGTCGATGTCGTTCGGCAGAACGGTGCACGGCAGCACGAACTCGTCCAGGACGCGCAGGCGCCTGCGCCACGCGAACGTGAGGATGAGCCACAGCAAGCGCAGCCTGAGCCGCATCACACACCCTCGCCGACGGTCCTTTCCTCTGAAACGCGATCCGCCGTCGAAACGGCCTTACAGCAACAGCGCCAGCTTGTCCCGATGCGTGCGCGACAACTTCAGTTCCTGCCCGCAATCCAGCCGCAGGAAGCCCTCGCCGTTGGTGTGCGGGCGCATCTCGACGACGCGCCGGGCGTTCACGATGGTGGAACGATGGATGCGCGGGAAACGCTGCGGGTCCAGCTGCTTCTCCAGGTCGCGCATCGTCGCGCGCAGGACCAGCGTCTCGCCCTGCGCCGTGTCGCCGTCGGTATGGATGCACATGTAGTCGCCCGCGGCATCGATCCAGCGGATGCTGGACAGGTCCACGCGCACGGTGCGGCCGCCGTCGCGCACGGCCAGCTTGTCCTCGCGGCGAAGTTGCTCCAGTGCGTCGGGCTTCAGCGCTTCGTCCAGGTCCAGCAGCGGTCGTCCGCTCAGCTCGCCCAGCAGGCCCAGCAGGTGCGCGCGGTGATCGATGGCCTGCCGCTGCGAGCGCGCTTCGCGGACGCGGGCCAGCGCCTGCGCCAGGCGCGCTTCGTCGACGGGCTTGAGCAGGTAATCGGTGGCCGAGGCCTCGAATGCGCGGATCGCGTAGTGGTCGTACGCGGTCACGAATACCACCAGCGGCATCTCGGCGGTGGGAATGCTGCGCAGTGTCTGGAAGCCATCCATGCCCGGCATCTGCACGTCGAGGAAGACCAGGTCCGGACGGTCGCGACGCAGGGCTTCGATGGCCGAAGCACCATCGCCGTACTCGCCGACGATCTCCACGTCGGGGTGCGATTCCAGGCGGATCTCCAGCCCGCGCCGCGCGAGCGGCTCGTCGTCGACGATCAGCGCGCGCAGGGGCAGGTGCGTCGTGTTGGCTTGCAGCGTCGCGTGGTCGACGGCCCGGTCCATGTCAGTCTCCACCCAGTTGCTTGGTCTCGAACGGCAGCCGCAGCGTCACCTCGATACCGCGCTCGCGGTTGCGCACGCCGAAACTGCTTTCCTCACCGTACAGCACGTTAAGTCGTTCGCGCGTGTTGCGCAGCCCCACGCCCTTGCCCGGCGGCAGCTGCCCACCCTCCAGGCTCTGGCAGCCGGGGCCGTCGTCCGTCACACGCAACACCAGTTGCTGGCCATCGCGTTGCGCCTCGATGCGCAGCGTCCCGCCTTCGATCTGCTTGGCCACGGCGTACTTGATCGCGTTCTCCACCAGCGGCTGCAGCAGCAGGCTGGGCAGCAGCGCGCGCCAGCAGTCCTCATCGATGTCGGTCTGGATGCGCAATCGCTCGGCGAAGCGGATCTTCTCGATGTCCAGGTACAGCGTCAGCGCATCCAGCTCCTGTCGCAACGTGACACGCTGCATCGGGTCGTTGTCGAGCGAATGGCGCAGGAACGACGACAGGCCCTGCACCATGCGGTTGGCGGTGGCGTTGTCACGATCAAGGATCAGCGTGGAGATCGCGTTGAGCGTGTTGAACAGGAAGTGCGGGTTGAGCTGGTAGCGCAGCATCTTCAGCTGCGCCTGGTGGGCCATGCTGCGCGCGGCCAGCGCGCGTTGCGTTTCATCCTGCAGCTGACGGTAGTACTTGATGCCCAGGTACATGCCCACCCACGCCAGGACGACGTAGATGTAGCTCAGCGAATAGGCCAGGTACGCGATGCGGCTGGTGGGCGCGCAGGTGTCGCAGAACTTCACCAGCACCGCGCGCGTGGTGAGATCCATCACGGCCGAGCTGGCGAGGATGGGAAGGATCATGGTCGCCAGCAGCTTGCGCGGCGACAGGCCCCAGCAGGCGCGCAGCAGATAGCGCAGGCCCAACGTGACGATGAAGCCGGTGCACGCGGCCGTGAGCGGGACGATCCAGTAACCCGACGGCTTGCCGTAGGCGATGGCCTGGATGTAGCCGAGGCTGAAATAGCCGACCCAGCCACCGGCGTGGAGGATCCAGAACAGGTGCTGGCGCGGAAGATCCAGCGGGTGGGTCGCGGTGATGGCCATGGCGTGCCGTGCAGGCGGCGGAGTACAGGGTTCCGATGCTATCGCCTGCAGAGGTCGGCACGGCAACGGTTCGTCGGCCGATTCGCACGCTTCGCCGCCGGAGGCCTCCCGTCGGCAATGGCATCGCGATGCAGGAATGGCCAGGGTGGCGTGAACGCGCGATGCGCGCGACCGCATTAGCATTCAGCGATGGTCCTCACGCCCCTGCCCCGCACCTTCTACGCCCGCGATTCGCGCGAGGTCGCTCCGGAGCTTCTCAATCGCGTCGTGGTGACGGCCGACGGTCGCGCCGGTCGCATCGTGGAGGTCGAGGCCTACCGCGGCGGCGAGGACCCGGCCGCGCATTCCTTCCGCGGCCCGACCAGGCGCACGCGCGTGATGTTCGGCGAACCGGGCCACCTGTATGTCTATTTCATCTACGGCATGCACTGGGCGATCAACGCGGTATGCGGCGAGGGCGCCGGCCACGCGGTGCTGATCCGCGCACTGTCGCCGCTGCAGGAAATCGAACGCATGCGCACGGCGCGTGGCACGAACGACGACCGCCTGCTCGCCAGCGGCCCCGGTCGGCTCGCACAGGCGTTGGGCATCGACGGTGCTTTCAACGGCGTGGACATCACCGATCCGGCCTCGCCGGTGTGGTTCGCCGACGACGGTACGCCGCCGCCGGGCGCACCCATCGCGTCATCGCGCATCGGCATCAGCAAGGCGGTGGACGAGCCGTGGCGATGGCACGTGCCGGACGACCCGCACGTCTCGCGCCGTCCTTCGCGCGCCGCGCGGCGCGCACGGCGCTGAACCGTCAAACGCGCAGGGCGAGGAACTCTTCGGCGGTCACCGGATGGCCCAGCCAGTAGCCCTGGGCGAAGTCGCAACCGCGTTCGCGCAGGATCGCGTACTGGCCTTCCTTCTCGACACCCTCGGCCACCACCATGATGCCCAGCGAGTGCGCCATCGCGATGATGGCAGTGGTCAGCGCGAGGTCGTCCGGATCGCGCAGCACGTCGGCGACGAAACTGCGATCGATCTTCACGCCATCCACCGGCACGCGGCGCAGATGGCTCAGGCCCGAGAAGCCGGTGCCGAAGTCGTCCAGCCACACGCGGATGCCCATGCCGCGCAGTTCCGACAGCAGCGCGCTGGCGTGCAGCTCGTCGCCGATCACCGCGGTCTCGGTCAGTTCCAGGTGCAGCAGCTTCGCGTCGAGCCCGGTCTCGCGCAGCGACGCGGAAATCACCTCCGGCAGATCGCCGCTGCGCAGCTGGCGCGGCGAGACGTTCACCGCGACGAACAGCGGGTGCTCGTCGTCGCGCTCCTGCTGCCAGCGCACGGCATCGGCGCATGCGGCATGCAATACCTGTGGGCCCAGCACTTCGATCAGGCCGCTCTGCTCGGCCACGTCGATGAACACCGATGGCGCGACGAAGCCCAGTTCCGGGTGACGCCAGCGCAGCAGCGCCTCGGCGCCGATCATCGCGCCATCGACCAGGCGGAACACCGGCTGGTAGACCAGGCTGAGTTCGCCGCGATCCCACGCACCACGCAGCTCCTGTTCCAGGTGCACGCGACGCTCCACCGCCTGGTTCATCGCGCGGCTGTAGAAACGGAAGCAGTTCTTGCCGGCGACCTTCGCCTGGTACATCGCGATGTCGCCGTTCTTCATCAGCGTGGTCGCGCTGGCGGCGTCCTCGGGGAACATGGTGATGCCGATGGAAGTGCCCAGGAACACCTGGCGATCCTGCACCGTCATCGGCACGCCCAGTTCCACCACCAGCGTCTCGGCCAGTTGCGTGGCCAGACCGCGTACGTCGTCGCCGGTGGCGTCCGTGCCCTGCACGAGGATCACGAACTCATCGCCGCCGAAGCGCGCGAGCAGCGCGTCCTCACCGCCCACGCGCTGCACCGCGGTCTCGATGCGGCGCGCGCACTGCAGCAGCACTTCATCGCCCGCGTCGTGCCCGAGGGTGTCGTTGACGCGCTTGAAGTCGTCGATGTCGGCGAACAGCAGCGCGAGCTGGCGGCCGGCACCGTGGATCTGGTCCAGGCGGCTCTCCAGCGATTCGCGGAAGGCCAGGCGGTTGGCCAGGCCGGTGAGCGCATCGGTGTAGGCCATGCGCCGGATCTCGCGATCGTGGCGGGCCAGGCTGCGGTTCATGCGGTCGAAGGCGCGCATGAGGTCGCCGACTTCGTCGTTGCGGTCGTCGATCGGCGTGGCGGTATCGAAATGCCCGTCCTCGATCGCGTGCGCCGCGTCGGCAAGCTGGCGGATCGGGCGCACCAGCATCCGCTGGATCAGCCCCAGGGACAGCGCACCGAACATCAGAAGGCCCACGCCCAGCAGACCGATCCAGATCACGTGGCGCTGGCTCAGCGCATCCAGTCGCGCGCGCAGCCTGCCCACCGCATCGTCCTGGTCGCGCCGCATGGCCTGCGTGTCGTAACCCACGCGCACGCCACCGATGCGTTGCCGGCCGATCATGATGGGCATCGAAACGTCCATCACGTCGCTGGCGATCTGCGTGTGCAGGCCCTTGGCTTCGATCACCTGCGTGGCCAGCGGATCGTCCATGCGGCGGCCGAAATGCGCGATCTCATCGCTGCCGTCGTGCACGACCTTGCCGTTCTCGTCGTACACCACGACGTAGCGCACCGCGGGCGTGCGCAGCGTGGTGCGTGCAAGCACGCCGATGGCATCCAGGTCGGAGTAGTACAGCGGATTGGTCAGCGTCGCCGCGAGCTGCGTCACCGCGCCCTCGCCCTGGCGGCGCAGGCTCTGCGCGACGATGGTGCGCATGGCCTCGCGGCTCACGCCCTCGACCTCGCGGCGCATGCGTTCCTGTCGGTTCAGCAGCAGTGCGACCAGCGCCACCACCACGATCAGCGCGATGCCCAGCAACATCAGGAACCGGGCCTGCAGGCCCATCCGCAGCTTCATTCGACCTCCGCCCGCACCCGCGCGACACCTTCGGAGATGCGGTCGAGGGTGCGCCTGGAGTCCGGATCGACCGGCATGAAACGCGTGGTGTTGAAGAAGCGCAACAGCGCGTCGCCCGCTTCCGGGTCGCCGGCGGCGTCGAGCAGCACTTCGCGCAGGCGCGCCTCGACGCGCGGATCGAGGTTGGAGCGCACCATCTCGATCGCTCGCGGATAGTCCGTGGTTTCGCCGATGACCATCAGGTCGTCGCGGAACGCCGGGGGCATGCGCTTGGGGTTGTTCCAGTCGAGATTGCTCATCACGCCGACGTCGGCCAGGCCCTTGTGCACCCAGGTCGAGATGTTCAGCTCCGACCAGGCGAACAGGTAGCCCACGCTGCCAGGCTCGATGGTGTCCTCGGGCGAGAGCAGGATCTCAAGCGGCAACCCACGCGTCAGCAGTTCCGCGGCCGGCACGAAATACGCACTGGTGGACGTCGGACGCTGGAAGGCGATGCTGTGGCCGGCCAGCTGGTCGAGCGAATGCACGTTGCCGTCGCGACGGGCGAAGAACACGCTGTGGTAGTGGCTGGCGCCGTCGCGCTCGGTGAGCAGCAGCGGGCGGGCGCCGGCGTTGCGCTGCAGGAGCATCGCCGTGCCGGTGGTCTCTGTGACCCAGTCCACGCGGCCACGGCGCAGGTAACTCGCCATCTGGTGCGAGTCCTTGGCCATGAGGATGCGCCCCTCGGTGATGCCGACATCGCGCATCCGCGGGACCACGTAGTCCAGCAGGGCCTTGAGTTGTTCGTAGTGGGTCTTGGGATCGTCGCTGATGCGGCCAAGCACCAGCACGCCGGGCGCGTTGCCCGCGATCGCCGAATGGGATGCGGTCGCCGTGGCCAGCGCGAGGAAGATCAGCAGGGCGATACGGCGCAGGCTGGCGATCAAGAACGACGACCCGGTCGGAATGCCGGAGCCAGCGTAATCGAAAATCCGGCTGACCCGATACGGCAAAGCGACGGCCGGGACGCAGTTCAGCGTTTTGACCCGGCCAGCATCGCCATGCGCTGGGCGTCGGCCAGGATGCCGCGCAGGATCCGCACCTCGCGCGTGTCCAGCCCGGCCCGCAGGTACAGCCGGCGCAGTTTGCGCATTGCCGACTCCGGTGCCCGCCCCTTGTGGAAGTCGATGGCGTCCAGGGTTTCGGCCAGCTGGGCGAAGAAGCCCTCCATCTCCGCATGCGAGGCCGGCGGGTCGCGCTGCTCGGCCTCGCCCGCGGCCTGCGATCCGACCGTGTCGAGCACGGCCATGCGCAGTTCGTAGCTCAGGACCTGCACGGCGGCGGCGAGGTTGAGCGAGCTGTAGTCCGGGTTGGCCGGGATATGGACGGCGGCGTGGCACAACTGCAGCTCGTCGTTGCTCAGCCCGGTGCGCTCGCGTCCGAAGACCAGGGCGACCTCGGCACCGCCCGCGGCTTCGCCCACCGCGCCCACCGCGCGCGCCGCCGCGTCGCGCGGGGACAGCTCCTCCAGCTGGACGCGACGGCTGCGGGCGGTACAGCCCAGCACCAGGCGGCAGTCGGCCACGGCATCGGCCAGGGTCTCGACGGTGACGGCCTCGCCGAGCACGTCGTCCGCGCCGGCGGCCAGGGCGTAGGACTCGGCGCTGGGGGCCTTTTCGGGCGCCACCAGCACCAGGCGCGAGAGCCCCATGGTCTTCATGGCGCGCGCGGCCGAGCCGATGTTGCCGGGGTGCTGGGTGCCGACCAGGACGATGCGGACACGGGCCGCCGGGGCATCGGCAGCGGGACGGGGGGAATTGGATTCGGAACTCATGGTTCGCAATGGTAAACTCCGCGACCCGGTCCAGAACCGGCGCGCTCTTTACCGCCGCCAGTCCATCCTCCCCCGTCCCCCGAACGAGGCGCTTGCCCCATGCAGAAACCCGCCGTCACCCTCATGGTCAAGGCCGCCCGCGCCGCCGGCAACGTGCTGCTGCGGCACATGAACAAGCTCGACGCGCTGAACGTGGTCGAGAAGGACCGGATGGACTATGCCAGCGAGGTCGATGGCCTCGCCGAGAAGGAAATCATCAAGGAATTCCGCCGCGCCACGCCGGACTACGCCATCCTGGGCGAGGAAACCGGTTCGATGGGCCAGAACCGCTTCACCTGGGTGATCGATCCGCTCGACGGCACCAGCAACTACCTGCACGGCATCCCGCATTTCTGCGTGTCGATCGCGCTGGTCGAGAACGGCGAGCCGATCCACGGCGTCATCTTCGACCCGCTGCGCAACGACCTGTTCACCGCCAGCCGCGGCAGCGGCGCCATGCTCAACGAGCGCAAGATCCGCATCGCCGACCGCAAGGATCTGGCCGGCGCGATGGTCATCACCGGTTTCCCGCCGCGCGAGCGCGAGCGCGTCAGCGCGCAGCTCAAGTGCGTGGATGCACTGCTGCTGGAGGCCGAGGACATCCGCCGTACCGGTTCGGCCGCGCTGGACCTGGCCTACGTCGCCTGCGGCCGCGCCGATGCCTACTTCGAAGCCGGCGTGAAGCCGTGGGACATCGCCGCCGGCGTGCTGCTGGTGCGCGAGGCGGGCGGCAAGGTCTGCGATTTCCGCGGCCGCACCACCGGCCCGATGGACAACCGCGGCCTGCCGGGGCGTCAGCTGGTCGCCGGCAACCTCAAGATCTGCGACGCCCTGCAGCAGAAGATCGTCAACACCGGTTACGCGGCCGCGTTCGACTGATCGCATCGCACGGGCGCCGATGACGAAAGGCCGCGCATCGCGCGGCCTTTTCGTTTTCGCGACCGTCGTCCGCCACGGGCCCTACTGCAGGGTCGACTGGCACTGCTCGAATTCAGCGCTCAGGGTGTTCTTGAAGACGTCGTCGCCGCCGGTGCGGAACGCGTCCGCCATCTGCGCGTTGGACACCTTGCGCGCCGAGGCCTTGAGGAAGCACGAACAGAACCGGTTCGCCTGGACGGGCGTGAGCCGGCTGTGTTCACCCAGGCGCTGCTCGCAGGTCGCCTGCAGCTCGTCGTCGCCGACCGACCGGGTGCAACCCACGCCGCACAGGACGAGCAGGAGGGAAATCAGGACGGTTCGCACGTGGGAAGCCTCCTTCGTTCGTGGGCACGCGTCGCGCGTATTGTCGCGCACCGACCGTGTTGCCCGCACCGCGGGCGCACCTCCCATCCCCCGACGGAGGCGTGCGCCCGCGATGCGTGCCCTCAGGCCACGTTTGCCCTGCGCGGGTGCGAGGCCGCCTCGGCGCTCCCGCGGTGCTGGGCCGATACGACGAACTGGCGCACTGCGTCGGCCAGGGTCTGTGCCTGCTCTTCCATGCTGTGCGCCGATGCCGAAGCTTCCTCGACGAGCGCGGCGTTCTGCTGCGTGCTTTCGTCCATGTGCGCGATGGTGGCGCTGACCTGTTCGATGCCCGTGGTCTGCTCCTGGGACGCATTGGAAATGTCGGCCATGATGTCGGTGACGCGGCGCACCGAGGCGACGATCTCACCCATCGTGGCGCCAGTGCGGTTCACCAGCGTGGAACCGTCGTGGATCTTCGCCACCGAGTCCTCGATGAGGCCCTTGATCTCCTTGGCCGCCTGCGCGGAACGCTGGGCGAGCGAGCGCACTTCCGATGCCACCACCGCGAACCCGCGTCCGCTCTCGCCGGCACGCGCAGCTTCCACGGCGGCGTTGAGCGCCAGGATGTTGGTCTGGAACGCGATGCCATCGATCACGCCGATGATCTCGGCGATGCGCTGCGACGCCGACTCGATGTCGCGCATGGTCGCCACCGCCTCGCCCACCACGTCGCCGCCCTGCGCGGCGACCGCGCCAGCGTCGATGGCGAGCTGATTGGCCTGGCGTGCGGATTCGGCGTTCTGGCGCACGGTGGAGGTCAGTTCCTCCATCGACGCGGCGGTTTCCTCCAGGCTCGCGGCCTGCTGTTCCGTGCGCGTGGACAGATCGGCGTTGCCCGAGGCGATCTCGGCGGCGGCGGTGTTGATGGCGCTGGAAGCGTCCTGGATCCGGCCGACGATGGCAGTGAGCTGCGCCACGGTGGCGTTGGCGTCGTCGCGCATGCGCTCGAACACGCCATGGAACTGTCCGTCCATGCGCTGCGTGAGGTCGCCGCGGGCGATCGCGCGCAGCAGCATCGAGACGCGCGCGAGGTTGTCGTCGCTCACCGCCATCATCGCGTTGAGGCCATCGAGCATCACGCGGAAGTCATTGCGGAAGCGCATCGCATCGCCGCGCACGCTGAAATCGCCCATCGCAGCCGCAGCCGCGAGGCGCTTGATCTCGTCGTTGATGGCCGACAGGCTGGTCTTGACGGCGTCCATCGTGCGCGTGAGCACGGCCTTCTCGCCGGGCAGGCGCTCCATGTCGACGGACAGGTCGCCCTCGGCGTAGTGCTGCATCACGTCCACCAGCTGCATCTTCACCGCGATGTGCGAGGCGACCAGCGTGTTGGTGTCGCGCACCATCTGGCCGTACTGGCCCGGGAACGCGGTGTCGTCCATGCGGTGGCTGATCTGGCCGGCGTCATGGCGTGCGGCCATCTCGCGCTGGGCGGCGATGACCGACTGCACCTGCTCGCGCATGCGCGCCATCGAACGCTGCAACCCGCCCAGTTCGTCGTCGCGGGCGGGCGGCATCGCGCCGTCCATGCGGCCCTGCGCGACGTCGTCGGCAAGGCGCGATGCAGCGGCCAGCGGGAAGATCACGATGCGGCGGATGCTCACCCACGACACGGCCAGGATCACCAGCAGCGTCACCAGCGAGGCGATCGCGATGAGTACGGTCAGCGCGTGGGTGGAGGCGACGATCTGCGCCTGCGGTTCGGCGGCGACCACGGCCCAGTGCCAGGTGGGGAAGGTTTCGACCGCCAGCAACGTCGGTGCGGGCGTGGCACCGTCCTTGCCCGTCATGCTGGCCTCCACCACGCCACCGCCCGCGGCGATGGCGGCGTCCAGCGCGCGGTAGCCGGCCGCGTCGAAGTGCGCACGTACAGGGGCGCCTTCCGCCGCGGAATGGATCGCGAAGGTTTCCTCACCCGCCTTGGTGCTGTCGATCACGAAGAACTGGCCGGCCTCGCCGATGCGCATCGACGACACCTTCTCCTTCAACGCGGTCAGTTCCTGCCCGTAGTCCTTGCCCACGAAGAGAATGCCCACCATCTGGCCCGCGTCGTCGTGCAGCGGCCGGTAATGGACCATGTAATCGCGGCCGAAGAGCTTGGTCTTGCCGGTGTAGGGCTCGTCCTTGAGCATGCGCGCGTAGGCCGGGCTGTCGTGTGCGAGCTTCGTGCCGATCACGCGCTCGCCCTTCTCGTTGCGCACGGACGTCGCCACGCGGGTGAACTCCTCGCCCTGCCGGACGAAGAGGCTGACCACGGCGCCGGTGTCCTGGGTGAAGCGATCCACGCCAGCGAATCCGGCGTCCACCTTCCTGTCCTGCAGCCACAGCGTGGGCAGGCCATCGTCCTTCGCGGGAGCCAGCCGCACGGAACCGCTGGCGAACGCGGTCTGCAACGCACCGCCCAGCGTGCGCGTGGCTTCGGTCAGGCTGTGCTCGTAGGTGGCGACGTTGTCGCGCAGGATCTGCGCAGTCGCGCGCAGGTCGTGGCTGGCGCGCTCTTCCACTGCCTGCGCAGCGTGACGGTTCACCAGCACGGCCAGGCCGGCGAGCATCAGCACCATCGTGACGCCCAGCGTGAAACCGATCTGGTGTCCCAGCGACGAACGCACCCAATGCAACAGGCCGGACCGCCGGTGATTCAGCGGGGAACGCGGGCTGCGATCGGCCGCATGGGCGGCGGAAGGAAGGGCGGAGAGGGACATGGCGAGCGCCGGGTATGGGGGTCGCCCCGTTATCGGCCGACTCATTTGTGACTTGAGTCTCACAATCCCCGATGCGGTAACTCTGCCCCGGCGCCGTGAACCTACCGGCCCCTTGCCGTCGCTTCCGGAAAAAAGAAAAGGCCGCGCAGTGCGCGGCCTTCTCCAGGAACCTTACGACGGTCCGGCTTACGGACGACGCGCCAGAGCGGCCTCGTCCTTGGCCTTCGGCAGCAGGTCCTGCTTGGTGACCTTGAACGGCCCCAGCGAAAGCATCGGCACCGCCACGAAGATCGTGGACACCACCACGACCACCGCGCCCACCATGTGGGTCAGCGCCAGGCCTTCCATCGACGAGCCGCCGTACAGGTACAGCGCCCAGGCCGAGAGGAAGAACATCACCGCCGTGATCACCGTGCGCGAGAGCGTCTGGTTGATCGAGCGGTTCAGCACTTCCATCGAGTCCACGCGCAGGGTGCGGAAGTTCTCGCGCACGCGGTCGAACACCACGATGATGTCGTTGATCGCGAAGCCCATCACCGACAGCAGGCCCGCCAGCACGGTCAGGTCGAACTCGCGACCCGTGCCGTAGATGTAGGCGGCCGTGACGATCAGGTCGAAGAACGCCGTGAGGCTGGCGACCAGTGCGAACTTCAGCTCGAACCGGAAGGCGATGTAGATCACGAAGCCGACCAGCATGAACAGCGTCGCGTAGATACCGTCGCGCACCAGGTCGGCGCCCACCTGCGGACCGACGAATTCGCTGCGCAGCACGCGCGCCGGGTTCTCGGCGGTGGATACCGCCTGGACCACCTGGTTGGCGATGGTCTTGTCGCCCATCGTGTTGTTGCTTTCGCCATGCGGTTGCAGGCGGATCATCAGGCCGTTACCGCCGCCGATGCCCTGCACCTGCGCGTTCTCGAAGCCGGCGGCGGCGAGCTTCTGGCGGACCTGCTCGACGTCGGCCGGCTTCTCGAACGCGGTTTCCACCAGCGTGCCGCCGGTGAATTCCAGCGCATAGGCTTCCTTGCGGAAGCCGAACGTGCCGATGACGATCAGCGAGGCGATCACCAGCAGGACCACCACCGTCATCGCGACATAGCGCGTGCGCAGGAAGTCGATCTTGGTGTCGTTGGGGATGAGATGCAGCGGGAAAAGTTTCATTGATTCGTTCTCACCCGGTCAGATGGCCACGGACTTGAGCTTCTTGCGGCTGCCGTAGATCAGCTGCGCCAGGGCACGCGAAACGGTGATGGCGGTGAACATCGAGGCGAAGATGCCGATGATCATGGTCAGCGCGAAGCCCTTCAGCGGACCCGTGCCGAACACGTACAGCGCCACGCCCACGATCAGGCCGGTCAGGTTGGCGTCGAGGATGGTGCCGCCGGCCTTCTCGTAACCGGCCGCGATGGCGGCCTTTGGCGGTACGCCATGGCGCAGTTCCTCGCGGATGCGCTCGTTGATCAGCACGTTGGCGTCCACCGACAGGCCCACGGACAACGCCAGGCCGGCGAAGCCCGGCAGAGTCATGGTGGCGCCGAACACCGACATCACCGCGACCACGATCAGCAGGTTCATCAGCAGCGCCACCGAGGTGATCACGCCGAACATGCGGTAGTAGAGGGTGAAGAAGGCCAGCGTGAACACGAAGGCGTACAGCACGGCGGTGATGCCGCGCTTGACGTTCTCGGCGCCCAGGCTCGGGCCGATGATCTTTTCCTCGACGAAGTCCATCGGTGCGGCCAGCGAGCCGGAGCTCAGCAGCTTGGCGAGGGTCTCCGCTTCGGTCCGCTCCAGGCCCGTGGTCTGGAAGTTCTTGCCGAACACGCCCGCGATGCGGGTCGGCGACAGCGCCTCTTCCTTCACGCGGACGCTGCGCACTTCCTGTCCGTTGACCATGGTCACGGTCGGGATGCGTTCGATGTACACCACCGACATCAGCTTGCCGACGTTCTCGCTGGTGAAGTCGAACATGCGCTGGCCGGCCAGGCTGTTGAGCGTGATGTCCACCGCCGGCAGGCCGCCCTGGTCACGACCGAGCTTGGCGCCGACCATCTGGTCGCCCGAGGCGAGCACGCGCTTGCTCAGCAGGACCGGCTGGCCGGAGTCGCGGATGGTGTACAGCTTGGCGCCCGCGGGCACCACGCCGGTGCGCTGGGCGTCCTGTGCGTCGCCATCGACGACGGCACGGAATTCGAGCGTCGCGGTGGCGCCGATCAGGCGCTTGGCCTCGGCCGTATCCTGCACGCCGGGCAACTGGACCACGATGCGGTCCTCGCCCTGGCGCTGGATGATCGGCTCGGCCACGCCCAGCTGGTTGACGCGATTGCGCAGCGTGGTGACGTTCTGCTCGATCGCGCTGCTGGCGATCTGGCGCAGCTCCGCCTCGGGGACGGTCACCGTCACGGTGTTGCCGCTGACCTCGAAGGCCAGCGCCGGCATCAGCTTGGCCAGTTCGTTGCGGGCGAGCTCGCCGGCATTCTGGCCCGGAGCCGGACTGAGCACGGCGACGATGCTGTTGTTCGGACGACGCTCCACCGACTGGTACGCGATCTTGGCGTCGCGCAGGCTGACGCGGATGTCGTCGGCGTACGCATCCAGGCGCTTCTCCAGCGCAGCCTTCTGGTCCACCTGCATGACGAAGTGCACGCCGCCCTGCAGGTCCAGGCCCAGCACCATCGGCTGTCCGCCCAGGCGCGAGAGCCAGTTGGGCACCGTCGAGGCCAGGTTCAGCGCCACGGTGTAGTTCTCGCCCAAGACCGTGCGCAATGCGTTGCTGGCCTTGTTCTGTGCGTCCAGCGTGGCCAGGCGCACCATCATGCTTTCGCCTTCCACGGCCACGGACTTCGGCGTGACGCCAGCCTTGGTCAGCTCGTCCTTGACGCGCGCGCGCAGCGCGTCATCGAGCTGGCCGTTGCGGTTGGCCGTGATCTGGACGGCGGGGTCCTTCTGGTAGGCGTTGGGCAGTGCGTAAAGCACGCCCAGCGCCAGCACAAGCAGAATCAGAACATATTTCCAGCGAGAAAATTCAAGCATCGCGGCAACCCGCGCGCGCCGGAGGCGCACGCTCAAAAGGAATC
The DNA here is from genome assembly GCF_030053425.1 of Lysobacter stagni. Classification (NCBI taxonomy): domain Bacteria; kingdom Pseudomonadati; phylum Pseudomonadota; class Gammaproteobacteria; order Lysobacterales; family Lysobacteraceae; genus Lysobacter; species Lysobacter stagni. Next base: position 128,715 of record NZ_JASGBI010000002.1, read on the forward strand.
GGAAAAAGGAATCAGGCGGACTTCAGCGTGCCCTTGGGCAGCACGTTGGCGATGGCGCCCTTCTGCACGCGGATGCGCACGTTGTCGGCGATCTCGACGGTGATGAAGTTCTCGCCGATGTCGGTGACGGTGCCGGCGATGCCGCCGTTGGTCAGCACTTCATCGCCCTTGGAGAGCTTCTCCAGCATCCCGCGATGCTCCTTCTGGCGCTTCATCTGCGGGCGGATCATGAGGAAATACATGACGCCGATGAGCAGGATCGGGAACAGCAGCGTGCTCCAGCCACCGGCACTGGGCGCTCCCTGGGCCTGGGCAAAGGCGGGGGAAATCACGAGGTCAAGCAGGTTCATACCGGTCATCCTGATCGAAAATTAGCGGGGGATTATGCCACGGGGCCGCCCGGAGCCTGTTCCGCGCCGCGCCATTTCCGCGACGCGCCCCGGCCAGACCCCTGCGCACCCTCAGGAGGCGTCCCCGACGGCGCGTGCGGCATAGAAGGACTGCCGGAAGGCCTCGAAGGTTCCCCCTGCGATGGCTTCGCGCATCTGCGCCATCAGCCTCTGGTAATACCGCAGGTTGTGCAGGGTGCCCAGCATGGGGGCCAGCATCTCGTTGCAGCGGTCCAGGTGGCGGAGGTAGCTGCGGGTGAAACCGTTGCTGCAGGTGTAACAGTCGCAGCCTTCCTCGATCGGGCGCATGTCGCGCTCGTACTTGGCGTTTCGCACCCGCACGGTGCCGAACGAGGTGAAATAGTGGCCGTTGCGCGCATTTCGGGTGGGCATGACGCAGTCGAACATGTCGATGCCGCGGGCCACACCTTCCACCAGGTCCTCCGGGCGGCCCACGCCCATCAGGTAGCGCGGCCTGTCGGCCGGCAGCTGGGGGCAGGTGTGTTCGAGCATGTGGTTGCGCTCGCCCTCCGGCTCGCCCACGGCGAGGCCACCGATGGCGTAGCCGTCGAAGCCGATGTCCTTGAGGCCTTCGACCGAACGCGTGCGCAGCTCCGGATAGACGCCACCCTGGACGATGCCGAACAGCGCCGCGTCGTTGCCTTCGTGCGCGCGCCGGCTGCGCTCGGCCCAGCGCAGGCTCAGCTCCATCGAACGCCGCGCGACATCCTCGGTCGCCGGGTACGGCGTGCACTCGTCGAAGATCATCACCACATCCGAGTCCAGCACCTTCTGGATGCGCATGCTCTCCTCGGGCCCGAGGAAGACCTTGCTGCCGTCGGTCGGCGCGGCGAAGGTCACGCCCTGCTCGGTGATCTTGCGCTTGTGCGCCAGCGAGAACACCTGGAACCCACCGGAGTCGGTGAGGATGGGACCGTTCCAGCGCGTGAATCCGTGCAGGCCGCCGTGATCGCCGATCACGTCCAGGCCCGGGCGCAGGTACAGATGGAAGGTGTTGCCCAGGATCATCTCCGCGCCGAGTTCGCGGACCTGCTCCGGCAGCACCCCCTTGACCGACCCGTACGTGCCCACCGGCATGAAGGTCGGCGTTTCCACGGTGCCCCGCGGGAAGGTCAGGCGGCCGCGGCGCGCGGCGCCGTCGGTGCCCAGCAGCTCGAACGACAGACGGCTCATGCCTGCGCCTCCGGTGCGGGGAACAGCATCATCGCGTCGCCGTAGGAAAAGAAGCGGTAGCGTTCGGCGATGGCGTGGTCGTACGCCGCGAAGATGCGCGCCTTGCCGGCGAAGGCGGATACGAGCATCAGCAGGGTGCTCTCGGGGAGGTGGAAATTGGTGATCAGGGCATCGACCGAACGGATGCGGTAGCCCGGCAGGATGAACAGGCGGGTCTCGCCGGCATAGGGCTGCAGGTGGCCCTCGCGCATGGCGCTTTCCAGCGCGCGCACGACCGTGGTGCCCACCGCGATCACGCGACCGCCGGCGGCGCGCGTGCGCTGGATCTGTTCGATCAGCTCTGCGCCCACGTTGAGCCACTCGCTGTGCATCACGTGCTGGTCGAGTTCGTCCACGCGTACCGGCTGGAACGTACCGGCGCCGACGTGCAGCGTGACGTGGCCGAACTGCACGCCCCTGTCCTTCAGCGACCGCAGCAGGGCTTCGTCGAAATGCAGCCCGGCGGTGGGCGCGGCGACCGCGCCGACCTCGCGCGCGAACACGGTCTGGTAGCGCGTGTCGTCGTCATGTCCGGCTTCGCGCTGGATGTACGGCGGCAGCGGCAGGCGGCCGGCGCGCAGCAGGTACTTCTCCAGCGATTCGGGCACGTGGAAGCGCAGGTGGTAGAACTCGCCCTCGCGGCCGAGCACTTCGGCCTCGCCGCCCGCATCCAGCAGGATGCGCGCGCCGGCCTTGGGCGACTTGCTGACGCCCAGCTGCGCGCGAGCCTCCGCGCCGCCGAGCAGGCGTTCGATCAGGATCTCGACCCGCCCACCGCTGGTCTTCTGACCGTACAGGCGCGCCGGGATCACGCGCGTGTCGTTGAACACCAGCAGATCGCCCGGGGCCAGCAGGTCGGGCAGGTCCCGGAACACGCGGTCCTGGAAGCCGCGGTCAACCGCGTCATCGTCGGCCGCCGGCGGAACCATCAGCAGCCGGCTGGCCGAACGCTCGGGCAGCGGCGCCTGGGCGATCAGCTCGGGCGGCAGGTCGTAATGGAAGTCGGATTTCTTCAAGGGAAGGCCGGCAGGACAGGCCGGTCGGTCGCGGGAGGCGGTCGACCATTGTAAGAGGTTCGGGCGGGTCGCCCGTGGCCCGGTGTTCGGCCCACCGTCATTCCCGTGCCACGCCCCTTCCCCGGCCTCCCCGCGCGGGAGAAGCACCAACGCCGTCAGCGTTCGAACTTCGCCGACAGGATGATGGCCGAGGTGGTCCGCTCCACGCCGTCGATCGCGCCAATGCGGTCGGTCAGCTCGTCCATCTCGCGCACCGTCGGCACCACGCCCAGTGCGACCAGGTCGAATGCGCCGCTCACTGAATGCAGGGCCCGCACCTCCGGCATGGCATGCAGCGAGGCCACGACGGACGGCATCTGCTTGGGCAGCACGGTGATCATGATGTGCGCGCGGATGTGTCCGCGCTCGGCATCGTCGTGGATGCGCACGGTATAGCCGTCGATCACGCCCATCCGTTCCAGGCGTTCGATGCGGCTGTGCACGGTCGTCCGCGACAGCTTCAGCCGGCGCGCGATGTCGGCGGTGGAGGCGCGTGCGTTCTCGCGCAGGACCGACAGGAGCTGCTGGTCGGACTCGGTGATCTTCATCCTGCCCACCATTTTCGTCTAAACGACGAAATTATCCATAATTTCGTACAAACCAGCACTGTCTATCGACGATTTAATTTCGATAATAGAAGGAATAGATCCGACCCGGAGAACCCCCATGGCCGTCATCGACCGTCTCGCTTCCCTGCGCGCCCATGGCGGCCGCCGCCGTACCGTGGGCCTGGACGACGCCACCATCGTCCGCTTCGCTGCGAGCCACGCCGAGCTGATCGAGGCGATCGAGGCCGCCGAGCAGGAATACCAGCGCCTGAAGGACGAATTCGCCGAACTGCTGGACCTGGACGAAGACGCGCAGGTGCACGCCGTCCAGGCTGGCTACGTGAACTTCTACCCGGACGACGCGGTGAACCCGTACATCGCGCTGGCCGCGCGCGGGCCGTGGGTGGTCACGCTGAAGGGCGCGGTCCTGCACGACTCCGGTGGCTACGGCATGCTCGGCTTCGGGCATGCGCCCAAGGCCGTGATCGCCGCGATGGCGCGCCCGCAGGCGATGGCCAACATCATGACGCCGTCGCTGTCGCAGCTGCGTTTCGAGCGCGCGATCCGCGCCGCCATCGGCGCTTCGCGCGGCGGCTGCCCGTACGAGAAGTTCTTCTGCCTGAACTCCGGTTCCGAATCGGTCTCGCTGGCCGCGCGCATCGCCGATGCCAACACCAAGCTGATGACCGATGCCGGCGGCCGCCATGCCGGCCGCGCGATCAAGCGCGTCGTCGTCAAGGGCAGCTTCCACGGCCGCACGGAACGCCCGGCGCTGTACTCGGATTCCTCGCGCAAGACCTACCTGCAGCACCTGGCCAGCTTCCGCGGCGAGGACTCCGTGCTCACGGTCGAGCCCTACGACGTCGACGCGCTGAAGAACGTCTTCGCCGACGCCGACGCCAACGGCTGGTTCGTCGAAGCGATGTTCCTGGAGCCGGTGATGGGCGAAGGCGATCCGGGCCGCAGCGTGCCGCCTGCGTTCTACGCCGCCGCACGCGAACTCACCCGCGCGCACGGTTCGCTGCTGCTGGTGGATTCCATCCAGGCCGGCCTGCGCGCGCACGGCGTGCTGTCGATCATCGACTACCCCGGCTTCGAGCAGCTCGATCCGCCGGACATGGAGACCTACTCCAAGGCGCTCAACGCCGGCCAGTACCCGCTGTCGGTGCTCGCCGTCGGCAAGCTCGCGGCGGGGCTCTACAAGAAGGGCCTGTACGGCAACACCATGACCACCAACCCGCGTGCGCTCGATGTGGCCTGCGCGGTGATGTCGCAGGTCACGCCGGCCTTGCGCGAGAACATCCGTGCACGCGGCGCGGAGTCGATCGCGAAGCTGGAGAAGCTCAAGGGCGAACTCGGCGGGCTGATCACCAAGGTGCAGGGCACCGGCTTGCTGTTCTCGTGCGAGCTCGATCCCCAGTTCAAGTGCTACGGCGCCAACTCCACCGAGGAATGGCTGCGCGAGCACGGCATCGGCGTGATCCACGGCGGTGTCAATTCGCTGCGCTTCACGCCCACCTTCACCATCACCAGCGAAGAGATCGACCTGCTGGTGGCGATGGTCGCGCGCGCATTGAAGGAAGGTCCGCGCGCGCAGCAGGCCGTCGCGGCCTGACGTTTCCGGGTTGTAGCGGCGGCGGGTGCGTTCGTCCCCCGGCACCCGCCGCCCTCCCCTCTTTCGATTCCTGCGTGACCGCGCGCGCACAGGCGCGCGCGTATCTCACGGCGCTATGCACTCCGGCAGCGACAGCGCCGCCGCGATGTCGCGCCAGTCGAACGCCGCCACGGCCTGGTCGTCGTCCACGGCGTAGAACACGCCCTGCGGGAAGCGTGCATCGGCACTCTGGTCCAACCACACACCATCGGTGTTGGCGGTCTTGCGCCCGGCGAACGCGCCCAGGTGCTTCAGCGTGACGCGGTCGAACACGTGGAACAGGCTGCGATCCTTGAACTGGTCGGTGGCGATCCAGAAACCGGTGCCTCCCGCGCAGCGCATCAGCGCCATGCCTTCGGCCTGCGCCTTGAACAGGTCCGCGCCGATGTCGCGACCGCGGTAGCGTCCGTCCAGTCCGTAATCGCGCAGGCGCGTGCCGGTGGCGACGTCCTCTTCGGCCAGCAGCAGGCGGTCGTGTTCGATGTCGCCGAACACCGATTCAGCAATGCGGATGGCGCCGTCCGCCGTGGTCTCGCCGAACGTGCCCATCAGCCGCGCGTGCCAGCCGTCCGGCACGCGCCGCAACTGGTAACGCTTGAAGCGCTTGTCCAGTTCGGCCAGCGGTGGCGGCACGTCCTCGTTCTGCGGCGACATGTAGTTGTCGCTGACGATGACCTCGATGCTGTCCTTCTGCGCGCGCACCCAAAGGCCGTACGGCTGCTTCAGGTCCTCGCTGCCGAAGGCGAGCAGCGGTTTGAAGTCCGGCAGCTGGAACATCTGCACGCGGTGGTTGTCGCGCTCCACCACCAGCACGTAATCGTCGATCACCGCGATGCCGTTTGGCCGCTGCAACTGCCCCAGCGCCGTGCCTGGCCCACCGACCGTGCGCAGCGTCGCACCGCTGACGCCGTCGTAGACGACGAGCCGGTCGCTGGCCTTTCCGGTGGCGATCAGCCAGCGCTTGCCATCGTGCGTGCGCCAGCTCGCCGGCGAATCGATGTTCTCCGCAGGCGTGGCGGCGGTGAGGAAGGCCTCGGTGACGACGCGGTGGGCGATACCCGCCTGGCTGAGCAACGGCTCCACCTCCATCGCCTCGTCCGGTTCGCGGTCCCGCTGCGAAGCGGTTGGCGCGGTGGTGGTGCAGGCAACAAGGCAGGACACAAAGGCGAGCGTGGCCAGTCGCAGCGACATGATTTCCCCTGGGACTTCGTAAGCAAAGCGCGAGTTTCTACGCATCGATTGTGACGCGGCTGTGTCAGGTAACTGGCGCGTCGTTGTCATCCTTCCGCCATGCGACGTGCGTACAACACGCCGCTTGTCTTGCATGTGGATGCAACTCGATGAAACGTAACCTGCTGTCCGCGGCGATGTCGCGGGCGTTGTTGTGCGCGCTCGTCGCGCCGATCAGCTTTTCGGTGATGGCCAATGAAGCACCGGCCGACGCCTCGCCCGACCCGAAGCAGCTCGACGCGGTGGTGGTGCAGGCCGACATCGCATACCGCAACCGCAGCGACGCGATCGCGCCGGTGCTGTCGTACGACCTGGAGTACTTCCAGCGTTTCGAGCCGCTCACCGTTGGCGACATGCTCAAGCGCGTGCCCAGCGTGGCCTTCGTGTCCGACATCCTGGAGTATGACGGCGCACAGCTGCGCGGCCTGGATCCGGGCTATACGCAGATCCTGATCAACGGCAAGAAGGTTCCGGGCGCGTCCAACGACCGCTCCTTCTTCGTCGACCGCATTCCGGCCGAACTGGTCGAACGCATCGAGATCATCCGCAGCACCAGCGCCAATCGTTCGGGCGATGCCGTCGCCGGTGCGCTCAACATCGTGCTGCGCGATGCGTACCAGTTCGACGGAACGTACGTTCGCGCCGGTGCCTTGCGCTTCGACGACGGCGAGGTCAAACCTACCTACGGTGCAGTAGCCAGCGGCCAGGTGGGCGAAGGCCGCCTGCTCGGCGGCTTCAACGTGCAGGGTCGCTACAACCCGAAGCGCAAGCGCAGCGACCGTTTCGAAGAGCCGGGCGGGGACTTCGTCGACCGCGAGGACCAGGACGACACGCGCGACGGCGACGACTACTCCGCCAACCTGTCCTACACGCGCGACATCGGCACCAGTCGGCTGTCGATCGACGGCTTCTATGTGCGCACCGACCGCACCGAAACCGAGCATTCGCTGGAGTTCAACGACCCCACCAGCACCCTTCGCGACAACCTGCTCTCGATCAACGACCAGGTCGAGAAGATCGACCAGGACAACTGGTCGCTGGGCCTGGAATACGTCTTCGACATGGCCGGCGGGCGCACCGAGTTCGACCTGGACTACGCCCGCTTCGACGACGACACCACCTCCACGGAAGAGCAGACCAGTTTCGACGATGGCGACACCCCGCCGTCCTTCGACGAGCGCGAGGGCACACGCGAGATCGCCACCCTGCGCGACCGCGAAGCGACGTCGAAGCTTGCGCACAAGCGCGCATGGGGTACGACGACGCTTGAGTTCGGCGCGGACTTCATGGACAAGCGGCGCGACACGGCGCTGGCCGTGAGCGAGGTCGACACGGACGAGGAAGGTGCGGCATTGCCGCCGTACGATGAGTTCGAGCGCGCCGCCAGCCGCATCGAAGAGCAGCGGATCGACCCTACCTGATGGTCTCGGGCCGCTCCGGCGCGTTGGCATGGGAAGCGGGCCTGCGCTACGAGACCACCGACGTGGATGTGTCCGCCGACGGCGAGGACGACAGCAACGATTACTCGGTGCTGTTGCCATCGGCTCACCTCAAGTGGGACTTCACCGACGCCGACCGCCTGCTCTTCTCGGTGGGCCGCACCGTTCGCCGCCCGAACTTCGACCAGGTGTTGCCGCTGACGCTGGAGGGGGAATTCGGTGACAACGACTTCGCCGGCAATCCGCAACTCGATCCGGAGCGCGCATGGGGCGTGGACTTCGGCTATGAGCGCCGTCTCGGCACGCGCGGCGTGTTCGGCGTGAACGTGTTCTATCGTGACGTGAAGGACCTGATCGAGATGGTCAACACGGGCGAGCCCAGCGCCACCGCACTGGACGACTACGACGACGAGGTCGAGGAATTCCTCGATGACAATCCCGGCGCGGACGAGAACACGCCCGGCTTCCCCGAGTTCGACCCGGACAGCTTCGTCTATACCGCGCGCAACGTCGGCGATGGCAAGGTCTACGGTATCGAGTTCGACCTGTCCACGCCGCTCACCGCACTCGGCCTGCCCGACACGGGTCTGTTCGTGAACTACTCGTGGCTGGACAGCACGGTGGACGACGCCTTCGGCGAACGTCGCTTCAACAACCAGGCCAGTTACGTCTACAACGTCGGATTCATCCAGGACATTCCCGAATGGGGCATGTCGTTCGGTGCCAGCTATCGGCGGCAGGGCGATGCGTACTCGCGCGTGCTCGCCGAGGAAGTCACCACGCGCTACGACGGCGACCTGGAGGTATTCGTGGAGAAGCGTTTCGGCGAGCGCATGTCGGTCCGCCTGACCGGTTCGAACCTGCTGGATGCCTCCAAGGTCGAAGCCTTCAACAAGTTCGACAATGCCGCCGACCAGCTGTCCCGCGATTTCGACGAGTTCGAACTGGAACGCGAATCGTCCGGCCCGGTGTACCAGCTGATCGCGCGTTACTCGTTCTGAGCGACCGTCGCGCAGGCCGTGGTCGGGGGGCCACCCGCCTGCGCGGCGTCATCGCAGAACCACTCACGCACGCGCGGCGAACAGAAGCGCGTGCATCGGCACGCTGATCTTTCCATGATGGAGCTGGCCGGCAATGGCATCGGCCAGCTTCGTTTCCGCCGCGCGCGTCAGCGCCGCGCGCGCGGCATCGTTGAGGTGCTGCGTCACGGGAATCGCCGCGGCGATCACGTCCACTTCCATCGCGACGAACCCCTGCGGGTCGCCGAATACCGCATGCATCGATCGTGCGGCCAGGTCGATGTCGCGGAAGCCGGCCATCTGCAGCAGCATGCGCAGCTGCTCGGCATCGCCGAGGCAGAACGGGGCTGCGAGCGCGGGGATTCCGATCAGCTCGACCAGCACCTCGTTGAAGCGCGCCCAGAACGGATGCCTGTCGAGGTTTTCCCACACCGCCAGCGCGATCCGTCCCTGCGGGCCCAGCACGCGATGGGCCTCCTTCAGCAGTGCGGTGCGGTCGGGCACGAACTGCAGGCCGTGCTGGCACAGGACCAGGTCGAAAGCGCCATCGGCGAACGGCAGCGTCGTCGCGTCGCCCTGCTGCCACTCGATGCGCAGGCCTTCCTGCGCGGCTTGCGCCTGTGCGACCTCCAGCATCGCCGGATTCAGGTCCATGCCGGTCACCCGACCACCGGAACCGACGCGCCGGGCGGCCAGGCGGGCGACGATGCCCGTCCCGCATGCCAGGTCGAGCACGCGCTCACCCTCCTGCGGCCGGGCGAGGTCCAGCAGCACCTCCGCCCAGGGCCGGAACAGCGCTGGCACGATCTCGCGCTCGTAGGTGATTGCCGGGTTGGCCATCGCGCCTCCTCGCGGCAACGTCCACGCGCCGCCGCCGTGCTCACCCTACCCCCGCATGCGCTAGGCTTGCGCGATGAAAATCGTCGAAGTCCGTCATCCCCTGGTGCAGCACAAGCTCGGCCTGATGCGCGTGGGCGAGATCAGCACCAAGGAGTTCCGCGAACTCGCCTCCGAGGTCGCGACGTTGCTGACCTACGAGGCCACCGCCGACCTGGAGACCGAAGAGGTCATCGTCCAGGGCTGGGCCGGACCGGTGACGACGCGGCGCATCAAGGGCGCCAAGGTCACGTTGGTACCCATCCTGCGCGCGGGACTGGGCATGCTGCCCGGCGTGCTGGAACTGATTCCGGCGGCGAAGGTGGGCGTGGTCGGCCTGCAGCGCGACGAGAAATCGCTGCAGCCGGTCGGGTACTACGAAAAGCTGACCGGCCGCATGGACGAGCGCACAGCGATCATCCTCGATCCGATGCTCGCCACCGGCGGAACGCTGGTGGCTACGGTGGACATGCTCAAGGCCGCCGGCTGCAGGCGCATCAAGGGCCTGTTCCTGGTGGCGGCACCGGAAGGCCTGCGCGTGCTCGAATCGCGCCATCCCGATGTCGAGGTATTCACGGCATCGATCGACGAGCGGCTCAACGAGGTCGGCTACATCCTGCCGGGCCTGGGCGATGCCGGCGACAAGATCTTCGGCACGCGGCACGAACGCTGAAGCCGGGCCCCGGTTTCCGCACATGCATCGACGAAGGGGAACGTCGCGTCCCTGGAAAAGCTTGCCTCCCGCGCGGCGATGCATACAGCGGGTGATCAGGGGAATTGGGGTGCGTCAGCGTCGTCTCACGACGGGCCGGCCGCGCACGGAAGGCAAGACGTGCAGCCTCGCATCGCAAGACTGACGCGCAAATCAGAACTTTCCGAAACCGCACAGGCAGGGCTTGAGCCGCGCGCACCTCGTGACGAGGCGCGACAACGGCCCAACGCAGACCGCCTCACCAGTTGTTGCGGCCGTCCATCTTCTCCACGGCGATCGCCGACCAGTCGAGGTCGTCGACCAGTCGCAGGTTCACCGCGTAGATGCGTTGCTGCGGCACCGTGTTCGCGGTGACACCTTCCTTCGGGGTCCCGTCCGCGTTGTAGGACGACGCCCAGTCGGGTGAGTCGCCCCAGGTGTGCATGCCGCAGCGGCCGCAGAAGTGATGGCGGTTCATGCCGGTGGCCGAATAGGTCTGCTCGTCGTCCTGCGAGACGAACAGCAGTTCACCGGGTTTGTAGTAAGCCCACACGGCGCCGGTACGCGCGCAGAACGAGCAATTGCATTCCTTCGCCGCGCGTGGGATTTCCGCCGCCTGGATCTTCGTGGCGCCGCAATGGCAGGACGCGATGAGGGGCATGGCACGACTCCTTTCCGGGTGGAGTCCGCAGTATGGCGCGGGCTGCTGACAGGGTCTGGCAGCAGCGAGCGCCGGAAAGGAAAACGGCACGCCCGACCGGAGACCGATCGGGCATGCCGTCGTACTACAGGCCAGGGCTCTGGAACGTCAGCCGGCGGCCTTCGGGTCTGGCCCGAACGCATTCGGACCGCGCACGCCCTCCTGCGCCAGCAGGTAGATCAGGTACAGCCCGACCAGCGGGATGAGTCCGATAAGGATGAACCAGCCGCTCTTGCCGATGTCGTGCAGGCGACGCGCCGTCACACCCAGTCCCGGCAGCAGAACCGCCAGAGCGTAGATGCTCCCGATCCACGACTGTTTGATCAGGCCAGCGACAAGCCCGATGCACAGCGCCAGGATCACGTTGACCAGCAGGAACATCCAGTACTCCTTCCGGCGGGCGCGACCCGCGAAATCGAAGTAGTGGTTGCGCACGACCTTCAGGTACCACTCCATCATTCACCCCAGCTTTCGAAAGATCGAAAAACTAGAGGTGCGAGGCGCGATCCGGAATCAGACGTTTCGTATTCGCGGGGCTCCGAGCCCGACGCGTGTCGTCCCGACCAGACTCAATGGGCCCGGCGACGCATCCGTCGCCAGGTCAGCGCAGCCAACGCCAGCGCGGCCGCACCTGCGAGCAACCACGGCAGCAGCTTGCGATCCTGGCCCGGCGGCAGTTCCACGACGGCCGATGCGCGCGCCGCGGTCAGCGCCTGCGCGGCTGCCGCCGGCGTGAGTTGCCATCGGCCATCGCGCAGTTCGACCTTTCCTTCCAGCGATGGAAGGTGCAGCTCACGCCACTGGATGCGCAGGTCGCCGACCTGCGGGTCCAGCGGATTCTCGGCACTGCCCAGCCCATCGCCTTCCGGCTGGAACGACGCGGCCAGATTCGCCGGAAGGCGCGAGAAGTTGGGGCGGAACACGCGCCATTGACCCAGCGTCTGCAGCACCTGGAGGTCGATCGGCCGGCCGTCGAGTGTGGCGTCCTGAGACCACCACCGGCGCTGCTCCAATGGAACGCGCTTCGGGTTCTCGTGGCCCGCCGGGAACGACGACGAATCGATCGGCGCGGTGTGCCACACGCGTGTGTATCCGTCCGCACCCGCACGCCACTGGTACATCTCGACCTGGCGTTCCAGACCGAACTGTCGCGTGGCCACGCCGAAGTCACGGTCGCGCAAGGCCTTGCCCGCGCGCGGCGGATCCATCGGCTCGTCGGCGGTCGCCTGCGCCGATACCGCGCCCGTCATCAGTACGGCGGCCAGCGACAGCGCGGCGGCCGCCAGGTGCGGCTTCATGCAGCCAGTGCCCTGGCCTGCAGCTCCGGCACTTCGTGCGCCGTGCCGAACTTGCCTTTCTCGTCCTGTACGACCTGCGCCAACGCGCACTGCGGGTCGTGAGTGAAGAACAGGTGCACATTGCGGCGCAGCTTGTCGGACAGGAACGCCTTCTTCTCGTCGATCAGCAGTTCGGCGTTGCGGTCGTAGCCCATGGTGATCGGCACGTGCACCCACGGACGGCCCGGAATGAGGTCCGCACAGAACACCACGCCCCCGTGCGCTTCGTTTCCGACGACTTCCGGTCCCACGATCTCCGAAAGCATCAGCCCCGGCGTGTGGCCGTCGCTGTAATGGAAACGCACGGTGCTGCCGAGCGTTCTGGAGAATTCGCCGTCGACCAGTTCAAGCCGGCCGCTACCTTCCAGCAGGCCGGGCAGTTCGGGAATGAAACTCGCACGGTCGCGCGGATGTGGTTGCAGCGCGCGTTCGTAATGGCGACGGCCGACGACGTAGGTCGCGTTGGGGAACATCAGCCGGGGTGCCTGGCCTTCCGTCCATGGCGCGAGCAGGCCGCCGGCGTGGTCGAAGTGCAGGTGCGAGAGCACGACAACGTCGATGTCTTCGGGTCTGAAGCCGGCGGCGGCCAGCGACTCCACCAGCACGTGGCGGTCTTCCACCACGCCGTAGCGCTCGCGCAGTTTCGGTTCGAAGAATGCGCCGATACCGGTTTCGAACAGCACCGTCTTGCCATTGAGCGGCGAGGCCAGCAGTGCGCGGCACGCCAGCTCGATGCGGTTCTGGTCGTCCGGCGAGGACCACTTCGCCCACATGGCGCGCGGCGCGTTGCCGAACATCGCGCCGCCGTCGAGCTTCTGGCTGTTGCCGAGAATGGACCAGAGTTTCATGGCGTCACCTTGCGAACGGACGCTGCGATTTTAACGCCGTGACGATGGAATCTCGAATGACCGGGCACACGCGGACCGCGGCGCGGGCCGGCCATTCCCGGGGAGAGCGAAGGCCCCGAACGGGACCTTCACTTCACCAGCACGTCCGCCTTGCCCACCGGGTTGCGCGGGTCGGTGCCGCCTTCCAGCGTATTGGTGCGCTTGTCCCACGACACCGTCTGCAGGTTGCCCCAGGGACGCTCGGCGGCGTTCACCTTGTGGCCCATCGCTTCCAGCGCCTTGACCGTTTCCGGCGACAAAGCGCCCGCCTCGGCCGAGATCACGTCCGGCATCCACTGGTGATGGATGCGCGGCTTGGCGGCCACCTGCTGCGCGCTCAGTCCCTGGTCGTAGCCCAGGATGCCGATCAGCACCTCGGTGATGATGCGGCTGCCGCCCGGGGCTCCGAGGACGGCCAGCCTGTCCTTCGATTCGATGAAGCTGGGCGTCATCGAACTGAGCATGCGCTTCCCGGCCTGCGGCGCATTGGCGGCGAAACCCATCACGCCGAACGCGTTGGGCGTGCCCGGACGCAGTGCGAAGTCGTCCATCTCGTTGTTCAGCAGCACGCCGGTGCCGGGAGCGACCAGACCCGAGCCGTACAGCAGGTTCACCGTCTGCGTGGTCGAGACGCGATTGCCGTCGGCATCGAGGATGGAGAAGTGGGTGGTCTCATCGTCTTCCAGCGGAGCCGGCACGCCCGGCAGCAGATCGCTGGGCGTGGCCCGGGACGGATGGATGCTGGCGCGCTGCCCCGCGGCGTAATCGGCGCTGATCAGCCGTGCCAGCGGCATCTTCACGAAATCCGGATCGCCCAGGTACAGCGTGCGGTCGCGGAATGCACGACGCATGGACTCGACGATCACGTGCGTGCGCTGCGCCTCATCCAGCTTCGCCAGGTCCCAGCCCGACAGCATCTGCAGCATCTGCGCGATGGCCACGCCGCCCGACGACGGCGGCGGCGCGGTGGTGACCTGCCAATCGCGATAACGGAAATGCAGCGGCTCGCGTTCCTTGACGCGATAACCGCTGAGCTCCTCGGCTCGCCATTGCCCGCCTTCTTCCTTCACGGACGCCAGCAGCTTCTGCGCGATCTCGCCCTTGTAGAAGCCGTCGAAGCCCTTCTGCGCGAGCAGTTCCAGCGTGCGCGCCAGGTCCGGTTGCTTGAGGACCTCGCCGGCCTTCGGCGGCGTGCCGTCGGCCAGGAACACTTCGCGCGTGCCGCGATAACGCTCCATCACCTCGCGACGGCTGGCGTAGCCGCGCTCCAGTCGTGGGTAGACCTCGAACCCTTCACGTGCGATGCGGATCGCCGGCGCGAGCGAGGTCTTCAGCGGCAGGCGTCCGTACTTCTGCGACACGTGCACCAGTGCGGCCGGAAGGCCCGGGATGCCGGCCGACCAAGGCCCGTTGGTGGCGCGATCGTTGTCGAGCTGCCCGTTCGTATCGAGGTAGGCCTGCGGCGTGGCCGATGCGGGCGCGGTTTCGCGCGCGTCGACGAAGACATCCTTGCCGCTCTTCGCATCGTGCAGGAGGAAGAAACCGCCGCCACCGATGCCGGAGCTGATCGGCTCCACCACGGCGAGCGTGGCCGACACCGCGACCGCGGCGTCGAATGCGTTGCCGCCCTGGCGGATCATCTCCATGCCGGCGTCCGTCGCCAGCGCATGCGCGGATGCGATGGCCGCGCCCGGCGGCTTCGCCGTGGATGCCTTCTGTGCCGCCTGGAGCGGGAACGTTGCGGTGATCAGCAAACCTGCACTCAACGCGCCGGCAGCCAGCGCGCGCAACGTCATTCGCATCAGCGGTTCTCCTGTTGCAACCGGGCCAGCTTGGCCAGCAGCTGCTCGTTGGATTCGGGATGTTCCGGGTCGGGGTCGATGCACTCGACCGGACAGACGACCACGCACTGTGGTTCGTCGAAATGGCCGACGCATTCGGTGCAGCGCGCCGGGTCGATCACATAGATCGTCTCGCCCTGCGAGATCGCCTGGTTCGGGCAGGCCGGTTCGCAGACGTCGCAGTTGACGCAGAGCTCGTTGATCTTCAGGGACATGCACGCATTGTCGCATGGCGGCCCGCGGCAGGCCCTTTCGCGAAGGGACGCTGTGTTGCGAATCGGGGCGAACCGTCGAAAAAAGAACGGGCCCGCAATGCGGGCCCGTTCCAACGCGCTGGATTCCCGTTTTCGCGGGATGACGTTCCGCCAGGGGCGTGGCCGCTGCGCGGCCACGCGGCGTCACGTCACTTGGCTTCGATGAACTCGAACTTGGCGCCCGACGGCTCGACGGCCGCCTTGACGCGGTCGGCGTCGGCCTGCGCACCGATGAACATCACGCGCACGCCCTTCATCGTGCCCGGGGCGGCCTGGGCGAACGAAGCGACGGCCAGGTCGGCCGACTTGGCCGAATCCTGCGAACCGAAGGCCAGCAGCGTGCCTTCCACGCCACCGCGGGCGACGTCGCTCTGCGCCTTCTCGAGCTGGCGGGCGTACTCGTCCTGGAAGGTGGCGACGGCCGGGTCCGGCAGCGTGTACAGGTAGACGTTGGTGGCGCCTTCGATGTTGCGCTTGACCACTTCGGTCAGGTACGTGTCCCACGCTGCGCCGTCCTTGGTGGTCGGGGCGGCCAGCGGCGCTTCGGCGACGGCGGCGGTCTCGGCCTGCTTGTTGCACGCGGCCAGCAGCGGCATGGAGAGGCAGGCGATCAGCAGCAGGCGGGTGGTGGTCTTCATCGGGTTCCCCTTGGTTTTATTCGGGTGACAGGTGGTGTGAAACGTTGGATCCGGCGGGCCGGATCAGCGAGGTTGGCGTTGCCATTGCGTCTGCAACGCCGCTGCGACCGCCGGCGGCACGAAACCCGAGACATCGCCGCCGAGGCGGGAGATCTCGCGCACCAGCGAGGAGGAAATGAAGCCGTACTGTTCTGCGGGGGTGAGGAACAGCGTCTCCACTTCCGGAATCAGGTGGCGGTTCATGCTGGCCAGCTGGAATTCGTACTCGAAGTCCGACACCGCGCGCAGGCCGCGCAGCAGCACGCCGGCACCGACTTCGTCGACGAAGTGCGCCAGCAGGCAATCGAAGCCGCGGACCTCCACATGCGCATGGTGCGCCACGGCCTCGCGGGCCAGGCCCACGCGCAGCTCCAGCGGAAGGGCGGGCCCCTTGGCCGGGCTTTCGGCCACGCCGATGATCAGGCGTTCGAACAGCGGCGCAGCGCGGTCGACCAGGTCGATGTGGCCGTTGGTGATCGGGTCGAAGGTGCCGGGGTAGACGGCGATTCGGTTTCGGGCCACGGTCATTCTGGGTCAGGCGTTGGCACCGGAGTCAGGGTCGCCCGGCGAGGCCGGCAGTGTAGCAGCGGCCGCCCCGCGCGGGCGCCGGTGCACTAGGGTGTCCGGCGATAGAGCGCATAGCGCACCTCCCGGGTGCGTCCCTCGCGGTGCAGGCGCCAGTCCGCAGGCAGCGCGAAGGCCGCCTCGTGCGGCGCCTCCACGTACAGCCATCCGTCGGGACGCAGACGCGTCGTTACCTGCGGCAGCACTGCTTCCCACATTCCGGCCGCGAACGGCGGGTCGACGAAGGCAAGGTCGTACGCCCCTTCGGGCTGGGTCGCCAACCAGGACAGCGCATCGCCCTGGACGACGCTGGCCGCCTCGCCGCCGGGCAAGCGCGCCGCCACCGCGCGCAGCGCCGCGGCGAGCGTCGCATCGCGTTCGACCAGCACCGCGGAGGCCGCACCGCGCGACAGCGCCTCCAGTCCGAGCGCACCGCTGCCGGCGAACAGGTCCAGCACGCGCGCGCCGGGCAGCATCGGCATGAGCCAGTTGAACAAGGTCTCGCGAACACGATCGGACGTGGGCCGCAGACCCGGTGCATCGGGAACGCTCAGCCGCGTGCCACGCCAGCGTCCGCCGATCAGCCGGACCTTGCCTTCGACGTTGGAGGCGCCCGGTCGAGGCCGGCCTGGAGTCGGTTTGTTCATCGGGGACGCGCGGGGGCCGGTGCTAGCATGTGTGCATTCTCGCGCATTCCCCCACGCCCCCCTCGATGCTCAGCTTCTTCCGTCGCAAGAAACCCCAGACCCCAGCCGATGCGGCCAAGCCCGGGAGCGCGCAGGAGCACTACAGCGTCGAGGAACTGGCCGCGGCTTTCCCCAACACCGACGAAGGCGAAACCGTGGCTGAGCCGGTCACGGAGCCGGCGCCCCCAGCGTCTGCTATGGAGCCCGTTCCCGCGGAGATCATCGCCGCCGCGCTGGAGGTCGAACCCACCGCCACCGTAGCGGCCGCGGAGCCGGTCGAAACCACGCCTGCCGCTCCCGCCCCCGCCGGCAAGCCCGGCTGGCGCGAACGCCTGCGCGGCAGTGGCTTCGCGCGCAGCTTCAGCGGCCTGTTCTCGCGCCATCCGCGCCTGGACGACGACCTGCTCGACGAGATCGAGACGGCGCTGATCACCGCCGACGTGGGTGTCACCGCCACTTCGCAACTGATCGAAGACCTGCGTCGGCGCATGAAGGCGCGCGAGTTCGCCGATGCGAACGCGCTGCTCGCTGCGCTGCGCGGCGACCTGCTGGCGATGCTGGCGCCGGTCGCCCAACCGCTGCAGATCGACACCCAGGCCAAGCCGTTCGTGCTGCTCACCGTGGGCGTCAACGGCGTGGGCAAGACCACCACCATCGGCAAGTTGGCCAAGCGCTTCAAGGACGAGAACCGTCCGCTGATGCTCGCCGCCGGCGACACCTTCCGCGCTGCGGCGGTCGCGCAGCTGCAGGCCTGGGGCGATCGCAACGGCGTGCCCGTCGTCGCACAGGGACAGAACGCGGATGCCGCGTCGGTCGCGTTCGACGCGCTGCAGGCGGCGAAGGCGCGCGGCACGCAGGTGTTGATCGCCGACACCGCAGGCCGCCTGCATACGCAACAGGGCCTGATGGCCGAGCTGGGCAAGATCAAGCGCGTGCTGCAGAAACTGGATGCGTCCGCACCGCACGAAGTACTCATGGTCATCGACGGCACGACCGGCCAGAACGCGCTCTCGCAGCTGCGACAGTTCCATGCTGCCGTTGGCGTGACCGGCCTGGTGGTGACCAAGCTGGACGGCACCGCCAAGGGCGGCGTGGTGTTCGCACTCGCGCGCGAGTTCGGCATTCCGATCCGCTACGCCGGCATCGGCGAACGTCCGGAGGACCTGCGCGTGTTCGACGCAGAGGCCTTCGTCGACGCCCTGCTGCCCGAGAACCTGGGCGCCTGACGCCCGTCGCCCGTCCGCGAATGGCCGCGCCGGATCCCGTCCCGCCATCGCGCCGCCGCCGGGTCGCGCTGATCGTGCTGATCGGCGTGCTGGTGCTGTTCGCGTTTGCATTGCACTGGGTGTCGCGGCCCGACCGTGTCGCCGGGCTGATCCTGTCGCAGGTGGGCAAGGCGCTCGGCCTGGAGATCACCGCCAGCGGCGCCAGCGAATACCGGCTGCGGGGCGTTCCCATGCTGACCATCCGCGACGTCGTCGCGCGTCAGCCCGGCGCGGCGACACCCCTCCTTCGGGCCGAGCGCATCCGCCTTGAACTGCCGTGGTCGACGATCCGCGCGCGTGGCGCGGACCTGACGGTACGGCGCATCGAACTGGACGCACCGCAGCTCGACATCGCCGCGTTGCAGCGATGGCTGGCGACGCGCCCGCCGACGAAGGAAACGCGCATTCCCACGCTCACCGATGGCCTGCGCATCGTGCGCGGGCGCGTGACCGGCGATGGCTGGAGCGTGGACGCGATCGATGCGGACCTGCCCCGACTGCATCCCCGTCGCGCCGCGCACGCGCGCCTGCGCGGTCGCGTCATCAGCGGGACGACGCGAATGCCCTTCGACGTGCGCGTCGCCCTGACACGCCCGGCCGCACGCGCGGGACTGGGCGTCGTCGGCGACCTCACGGTGCAAGCGCCGACATGGTCGCTGCCCACGCGCACCAGGCTGTCCGGCCGGCTGCACAACGGCGACGATGGCATCGGCCTGGACGACCTGCGCATGGGATCGGACGCGACCTGGCGCAACTCGGGCACGGCGCTTCCCTTCACGTTCGGTATCGCCGGACCGGCACGCTTTCGTGAGGGCGAGCTGCGCATCGCACCTCTGGGCACGGTGCTGTGGGGCACGGGCGTGATTCCGCGCCTGGAAGCCATCGGCGCGTTCGGCTTCGGCCCGCAACTGCAGTTTCAGCTGCGCGGCACGCTGCAGGCATGGCCGCGTTCGTGGCCGGCGCTGCCCTCGCCGCTGTCGGAGTCCACATCGCCCCTGCCCTTCACGCTGGGCTATGCAGGGCGCGGTGATCTCTCCGGCCTCGCCATGCTGGGCCTGCAGCGCGACGGCGCGGAGTTCGACGGCCGCTTCCACCTGCCTGACGTGCTTGCATGGGTCGACACCTTCGATCGCGGCTCGCCGTTGCCGCCGTTGCGTGGACGCCTTTCCGCCCCCACGCTGGTGATCTCCGGCGCGACCCTGGAAGGCGTCGAAGTGGAATTCAGCGAAGACACCCCGCAATGAAGCCGACCAACGATTTCGCCACGCGCCTGCTGGCGTGGTTCGACGTGAGCGGGCGCCACGATCTGCCGTGGCAACACCCTCGCACGCCGTACCGGGTGTGGCTGTCGGAGATCATGCTGCAGCAGACGCAGGTGAAGACCGCAGCGCCGTATTTCGAACGCTTCGTCGCCGCGCTGCCGACACTGCGCGACCTCGCCGCGGCGCCGCTCGACGACGTACTCGCGCTGTGGTCCGGGCTGGGCTACTACGCCCGCGCGCGCAATCTGCACGCCGCGGCGAAACTGTGCATGGAACAGCACGGTGGCGAACTGCCGCGCGACGTCGAAGCGCTCAAGGCGCTGCCTGGCGTGGGTCGAAGTACGGCAGCGGCGATCGCCTCGCAGGCCTGGAACGACCGGCACGCGATCCTCGATGGCAACGTCAAGCGCGTGATGTGCCGCTATCACGGTGTCGAGAGTTTTCCGGGTCTGCCTGCGATCGAAAAACAGCTGTGGGAACTGGTCGACGCGTACGTCGCCGATCCTGCCCTGCCCGATGCCCGCATGGCCGATTACACGCAGGCACAGATGGACCTGGGCGCAACGTTGTGCACGCGCAGCGACCCCGCCTGCGTGCTGTGTCCACTGCAGAGCGATTGCGTGGCCCTTCGCGATGGCCGTGTCCAATACCTGCCAAGGCCGCGAATCTCGAAGAAGACACCACAGAAGTACGCGCATGTGTTGTGGGCGGAAGATCCGCAGGGCCGCATCCTGATGCAGCGCCGGCCGCCGACCGGCATCTGGGCCTCGCTTTGGACGCTGCCACAAGCCGACGACGAGCCGCTCGCACGCGACTGGTTCCAAACGCACCTGTCCGGCGAGTTCGCGCACGCGGTGCCGCTGCCGGCCATCGACCACGCGTTCAGTCATTACCGACTGAGGATCACGCCATTGCACTGGCGCGGCATGCAGCTGCGCGGGCGGATCGGCGACAATGACGCGCTGCGCTGGGTCGCGCGCGACGAGCTGGACCTGCTCGGCATTCCTGCCCCGATCCGCAAACTGCTGTTGACCCGTCCGGACGCCTGATCATGCCGCGCACTGTGTACTGCGAATACGAGAAACGCGAAGCCGAAGGGCTCGACTTCGTGCCCTGGCCCGGTGAGTTGGGCAAGCGCGTGTTCGCGCACATCGGCAAGCCCGCATGGGCGGCGTGGCTCGCGCATCAGACGATGCTGATCAACGAGAACCGCCTTTCGCCCATGAACCCGCAGCACCGCGCCTTCCTGGAAGGCGAGATGGTGAAGTTCCTGTTCGGCGGCGATGCAGCCAAGCCCGCCGGCTACGTGCCGCCGGCGGAATAAAGTCAGGCCTTGTCGCGCTCAGCCATCTGCGCCTGACGCTTCTCCTGTTCGGCGGCACGCAGCGCCTTGACGTCGATAGGGCGGATTTCCCTGATCCAGCACGGCACATGGCGCACCGCGCTGCCGAGTACGAGCACCTTGTCGAAACGCGAGTACACGCGCCCGAACTGGTTGGTCACACTGATGGCGTTGGCGAAGTCGAGGTCAGTGCAGGTCGCCTGCAGTTCGAGCAGGTAGACCTGGCTGGGACGCGTCCACACCGCCAATGCGGTGTTGCCCAGCGGCGTCCAGCCGTCGAGCTGGCCGAAATACTGGAAACTCGGAACCGGTGCGCCGGCATGCGCGCGATACAGCGCCAGACGGTCGGCGTCGGTGAGGCGGTCGCTTGCGCATCCGCCCAGGACGAACGTGGCCAGCACGGCAAAAACGAAGGATTTCATGGGGCCTCCCGGCAGCATCGGCGCTGCCCATCCAATCGTCGATTCCATCATGCGACCGCCGACAAAGCCCCGCCACCGCGTCGCGCGCGGCCGTTCAGCCGTCATCCGGCTTGCCATGTGGATTCGTCCTCCGTATCATTCCGCTCCTCGCACGGCCTGACCGTTGCGGAATGGCCGGGTAGCTCAGTTGGTAGAGCAGGGGATTGAAAATCCCCGTGTCGGGGGTTCGATTCCCTCCCCGGCCACCATTCAAATTCCAAGCCCTGCAAGCTCTCCAGCTTCGCGGGGCTTTTCGTTTCTGGCCTCTCGGATTCGCGAGCCCTCGGACACGGTCAGCGCCCGCGGGTTTCGCTCTGGGCTATCGCAACGACATCACGTGCTCTACGAACTGGTCGACGGCCATCTCGGTGCCCTGCTGCCATCCGGACGCTTTGTTTTCCTGGAAATCGGCTTCGTCCCGATGCAGTGCCGTGAAGACGTAGCGGGTTCCGGTTCCTTCGGCCTCCATCGTGACGATGGCAGTGATGGGGATGTCGTCGAACACCGCCGGCCGATAGCCGGGAAACAGCATGGACGTCCAGACGAGTCGCTCCATGGGAACGACGTCCAGGAAACAGCCCAGGTGCGGAACCTCCTGGTCCACCTGCGTTGTGAGGCTGAACCTGCCGCCCGGTCGCACATCCATCTCGCAGTCGTAAACCGCGCCCCAAGCCTTGGGCATGTACCACTCCTTGAGGTGTTCGGGCTTGGTCAATGCCTCCCACACAAGATGCCTGGGCGCATCGATGAAACGCTCGAGCACGAAATCGGTCTTGGGATTGATCTCGAAGCGCTTGCTCATGACTTCGACTCCTTCTGTTTGAGTTGCTTGACGTACTCGTCGAACCGATCCAGCCGGGACTCCCACGCCTGACGCCGCTCGGATAGCCAGTGCTCGGCGACCTTGAACCGTTCTGGCGCGATCTCGTACGTCCGCACCCGCCCCCGCTTCTTCGACTTCACCAGCCGGCTGCGTTCGAGCACCGATAGGTGCTGCACGAACGAGGGAAGTTTCATGTCGAAAGGCGCCGCCAGCTGGGTGACGGTGGCTGGTCCGAGGGACAGCTGCTCCAGGACTCTTCGCCGAGTCGAATTGGACAGCGCATAGAAGACATCGTCGGCGACAGCGGAGTGGACCATTTCGGCACCAGATTGGTCGGAAGCCCGATCTGGCATCGAGTTCTATCACCGGATAATACTTAGGTCAACACCTAACTATTTTCGATCCTGCGGGGCCGGCTCAGCACGCCAAGACGGCGGCCGTGGCTGCCCAAATCCGCCGGCCGTCGGCACTTCCCTGCGGGCGTCGGCCCGCTGCTAGGATGCCGATACCGGAACAGGGGCCGGCTCTCATGCATGCAGCCATTCACCAGGTACTGGTGTATGCCTCCTTCGGCGGCGGTGGACTGGTCGCCGCGGCCGTGGTCGTGCGCGCTTTCGGGGCGCATAGTGGGGGCGAAAGCGCTTTCTTCCTCAGAAATTGGCTGAGGTGAGCGCGGGCCATTTCCCGGGACGAAGTCCGGCCTGACCGGTCCAGCCGGTCCGCCGGAATGTGCGGGTAAGAAAATTCCTACCCAACCCTGCACAATTGCCCGATGGCGTTGCGCGAGGTTCACGAGCGATTCTTGGCCACGCCCCGGCAGCCCGGCCAATGCGCAAGCACGGATGCTGCTCAGCAAAGGAAAATGGCCGTCACCGTGAGCAGGTGATCAGCTGGGCCGGGGCGCTTTCTCCTCTCCTGCATCGCATGGACGACGATTTCGAAATGTTGGCCTCCGACGTCCGCGAGGATTCCGCACCTCGCGCCAATGCCGAGCTCTCAGCTTCCGTTCGCAGCTATCGCCGGATGCGCGCCAAACGCACCCTGCTCGGCTATCTGGCGGTCTGGAGCGTCGTGGCAGCCCTGGCCCTGATCGCCCAGGCCGTAGCCCCCGCAGCGAGCTGACGCGTCGCACCGGCGGCGCCATGCGCCGTAGTATCCTCGCCGTCCCATCACGCGGAGCGGCGGCATGAAGGCACGGCACTGGACACCTTGGCTGGCGCTTGGTCTGGCAGCGCTGCTGGCCGGTTGCGTTTCCGGTCCGGTTCGCCGGGTGTCCGAACCCTCCGCCCGCATTCAGCAGCTCACGGTCCGCGCCGACGGCAACTGGTCGATCGAGCTGCGGATCGAGAACTTCAGCAGCGTGCCGATGCGCTTCGATGCGGTTGACCTGCACCTGTCCGTCGCCCAGCAGGCGGACGCCGGACAGGTTCGCGCGCAGCCCGCGCTGTCCATCGGCCCCGAATCCGCCGACGTGATCACGGTGACGCTGATGCCGCAGGTGTCCGGCAAGATCGCCGCCGCCGACGCCCTGGCCGCCGGCCGCAGCGTGCCCTACACGTTGAGCGGCCGCATCGACGCCACGCCCGACCAGGGCAAGCCGCGCGTCTTCAACATCGAACGCAAGAGTGAGCTGAGCCCCGCGCCGGGCTTGCCCGGCGTCCTGCGCTGATCCGATAGGCGATCCGCCGCACGGTGGATCGCCTGCCCCGTTTCTCCGCCGCAAATCCAAACAATCGTTTGCTTGAGGCGGGAATCCCACCGATACGACCGCGAGACATCCCGATGAGCACCTACCACGCCCCCGTCGCCGACATGCGCTTCGTCCTTTTCGACGTGCTTGGCGCAGAAGCCCAGTTCCAGCGCCTGGGCTTCGCCGATGCAACGCGCGACGTGCTCGATGCCGTGCTGGACGAAGCCGCGCGTTTCACCGAAACGGTGCTGGCACCGCTCAATGCCGTCGGCGACCGCGAAGGCTGCAGGCTCGACCAGGCAAGCGGCCGCGTGACCACGCCGACCGGATTCAAGCAGGCCTATGCCCAGTTCGTCGAAGGCGGCTGGGCCGGCCTCACCTCTCCGGCCGAATTCGGCGGACAGGGCCTGCCACATGCAGCGGGCGTGCCGTTGAAGGAAATGATCGACGCGTCGAACCTGGCGTGGGGCAACTTCCCGCTGCTCTCGCACGGCGCGACGGAAGCGCTCATGCACCACGGCGAAGCCTGGCAACAGGAAGTGTTCCTCAAGCCGCTGGTGGAAGGGCGCTGGACCGGCACCATGTGCCTGACCGAGCCGCACTGCGGCAGTGACCTGGGCCTGCTCAAGACGCGCGCCGAACCCAACGGCGATGGCAGCTACTCCATCACTGGCACCAAGATCTTCATCACCGCCGGCGAGCACGACTTCACCGACAACATCGTGCACCTGGTGCTGGCGCGCCTGCCGGATGCGCCTGCAGGCAGCAAGGGCATCTCTTTGTTCGTCGTGCCGCGCGAACGCGTCGGCCAGGACGGTTCAGCGGGCGGTGCCAACGCCGTGCGCTGCGGCAGCCTGGAACACAAGATGGGCATCCACGGCTCGGCGACCTGCGTGATGAATTTCGACGGCGCGCAGGGGTATCTGATCGGCCAGCCGCACAAGGGCCTGATGGCGATGTTCACCATGATGAACACCGCGCGCCTGGCCGTTGGCCTGCAGGGCCTGGGCCTGTCCGATCGCGCACTGCAGAACGCATTGCGTTACTCGCGTGAGCGCCTGCAGATGCGTGCGCTGTCCGGCGCGAAGTTTCCGGACAAGCCGGCCGACCCGATCATCGTGCACCCCGACGTGCGTCGCATGCTGCTCACGTGCAAGGCGCTGGTCGAGGGCGGCCGCGTGATGGGTTACGACGCGGCGCTGCAGGTCGACATCGCGCACCATGCGCCCGACGCCGCCGAACGCGAGCAGGCCGATGTACTGGTGGGCTTCCTCACGCCCATCGTCAAGGCCTGCCTCACCGAGTGGGGCGTGGAGTGCACCTACCAGGCGCTGCAGTGCTTCGGCGGCCACGGCTATATCGCCGAACACGGCATGGAACAGCTGTCGCGCGATGCCCGCATCACCACGCTGTACGAAGGCACCACCGGCATCCAGGCGCTGGACTTGCTGGGTCGCAAGATCATGCAGCTGCAGGGCGCGGGCCTGAGGATCTTCCTGGCGCAGGTGATGTCGTTCTGCGATGCGCACGCGAACGATGCCGCGGTCGCGGAGTTCATCGCTCCGCTGCGCGAAAAGGCCGCGCAGTGGCAGCAGCTCACGCTGCAGGTCGGCAAGCGCGCTGCCGCCAATCCCGATGAAGTCGGCGCGGCGTCGTACGACTACCTGATGTATTCCGGCTACGTCGTGCTGGCCTACTGGTGGGCGCGCAGCGTCGCAGCCGCCAACGCTTCCGCGCAGCCGCAGACGTTCAAGGACGACAAGCGCGATACCGCGCGCTTCTATTTCGCGCGCATCCTGCCGCGCACGCTCGCGCATGCAGCCGCAATGGAAAGCGGCGTTGCTGGCCTGCCTGAGCTGTCCGTCGACGTGGCCTGACCTCCGGCGTGGCCTGCGGAACACGACCGCAGGCCACGCGAGTACACAAAACGTAAACAAAGGGGTATAAGCTGGTTTCCCGATGGAGACCGATAGAGCGACGCTACGCCTGGTCCGAACCGGAACCGAACGGGGTCCGGCCCGTCCCTCCTTCGCCCCACGTCCCTCCAACGACCGCCTGAACTCGGTGCGGCTGCTTTCGTTGGATGCACACGGTCGCGTGCTCGACTGGATGAGCTGGCAGGACGCGACCTGCCTCTACGTACGCGGTGCTGTCGCCTGGACGATGGGCGATCCCTGTCTGCAGGTACACGGTGGCATCAATCGACTCAGCGGCGAACGCAGCATCATCGAGCTGCACCCCATCGTCGCCGCACGCAGCCATGCGCGCGCTCATGCACTCGATCCCACTCCCGCACTGACCAACGCGGCGCTGTTCGCACGCGACGGCTACCTGTGCATGTACTGCGGTCACGACTTCAGCCGCCCGCACCTCACCCGCGACCATGTCATGCCGGTGTCCAAGGGCGGGCGCGACATCTGGGAGAACGTGGTCGCCGCGTGCTTCCACTGCAACTCCCGCAAGGGCAACCGCACACCGCAACAGGCAAGCATGCCGCTGCTGGCCGTGCCCTACCGGCCGAGCTGGGTCGAACACCTGATCCTGTCCAACCGCAACATCCTGGCCGACCAGATGGCGTTCCTGCGCAGTCAGTTGCCAAAGACCGCCCGCCTCCCGGCCTGAGTCCCGACGTGATCGTCGTCCCGCTTTGCGGATTCCGCCAGACCACGCACCGGGGGCCTGACCAAGAACGTTCGTTTCCGACGCTCTGCGCGCGTTGACGACAACAAGGGTGTCCGCAACACTCGCCAACCATTGCAAAACCACGGAAGCGACGATGCGCCTCACCCTCGGTCTGACCGGCATGGATCCGGCCACGGAATCCGCGCTCCAGGCAGCCTTCCAGGCGGCCAACGGCCGTCTCGGTAATCGCTGGGAGCTGGCGCCGGACACCGAAGCCGACTACATCATCGTGGACATGGACAGCATGTACGGGCCGATGAGCTGGCTGCGCCTTCATGCTGCCGGCAAAAGTGTCATCGCCCTGACCGCCGCTCAGCGCACGCAGGCCGACTTCCGCCTTGGCCAGCCGTTCGACGCCAACTCCGTGGGCAACCTGCTGCGCGAGATCGGCACCCAGGCCGGCGTCGTATTCGAAGAACCCAAGGCTCCGGCTCCCGCCCCGGCGGCACCGACGCCTGCTCCGGCGGCGCCCGCGGCCGTCGCTGCACCGATTGCACCGGCCCCGGTCGCGCCCGCCGCTCCGGTGGCGCCGGCCCCCGTCGCAGCACCGCCTCCGGCCGCGGCACCTGCCGCGCCCGCACCTGCCGCCGCTGCACCGGTTGTCGACACCCCGCCCGCTCCGGCCCCTGCGCCGGCTGCATCCAATGGGACGCTGCTCGACTGGCTGGCCGGGGACCGCCTGCGCGGCCGCGTGCGCGTGCGCGGCGTCGAGGAAGGCCTGCTGATCGATCTGGACCAGCGCGTCTACCACGGCCCGGCCGCACTCAAACCGTTGGCACGCCACTTCGAAGGCAAGGTCGAGTCGGCCAGCTTCGCGCCCGTCGATGCCGCCACCTGGGACAGCGAAAGCGCGCGCCTGGGTGCCTCGATGCCGCTGTCGCGCCTGGTGTGGTTCGGCAACCTGCTGGCCGGCAAGGGCACCCTGGCCGCCGAGCACGATCCGAATCGCCGCTACCTGATGGTGAAGTGGCCGCAGACCGAACGCGAGTTCCCCAAGCACTTCCGCATCGCCACGGTGATGATGAAGGGGCCGGCGCTGATCGGCGAAATCGCCGAAGCCAGCGGCGTGCCGGCGGCGGAAGTCGCCGATTTCATCAATGCCAACCTCGCCACCGGTTTCGCCGAGCCGGAGAAGGAACCCGAACCCGCGGATCCGGGCAAGGCCGGCGGCAGCCTGTTCGGCCGACTGCGCGGCCGCTGATCTTCACGTGACATTCGCGGCGTTCGGACGCCGCAGCTGAACCCGTCGGGGCGGCGCGCCTTGCCCGCTCCGGACGACGGCGGGACAATGTCGGACTTGCCGTCTGACACCGTCGTGATGATCGATCCGCAGCGTTATCCGCGTCTGTCCAAAATCAACGTTCCGGCCGACCTGCGCCAGTTCCCCGAAGAGGAGCTGTCCGCGATCGCCGAGGAGCTGCGTGCCTACCTGATCGAACAGGTCGCGCTGGTCGGCGGGCACTTCGGCGCCGGCCTTGGTGTGATCGAACTCACCGTCGCGTTGCACTGGCTCTACGAGACGCCGGTGGACCGGCTCGTGTGGGACGTGGGCCACCAGACCTACCCGCACAAGATCCTCACCGGCCGTCGCGACAACATCCACACGGTCAAGCAGAAGGACGGCGTGGCGCCGTTCCCGAAGCGCGAGGAAAGCGAGTACGACACCTTCGGCGTCGGCCATTCGTCGACATCGATCTCCGCCGCGCTGGGCATGGCGATCGCGCTGCAGCAGATGGGCGACGACCGCAAGGTCGTGGCCGTCATCGGCGACGGCGCGATGACCGCCGGCATGGCGTTCGAGGCACTCAACCACGGCGGCGGCATGGACCCGGAGCCGAACCTGCTGGTGATCCTCAACGACAACCAGATGTCGATCTCGGAGAACGTCGGCGGGCTCACCCAGATGCTCGGCCGCCTCACCGGCAGCCGCACGCTCAATGCGATCCGCGAAGGCGGCAAGCGCCTGCTGGGCGACAAGAACAAGCCGGCGGCGAAGTTCGTCAAGCGCTGGGAAGAACACTGGAAAGGCATGTTCGTGCCGTCCACGCTGTTCGAGGAAATGGGCTTCCACTACACCGGCCCCATCGATGGTCACGACCTGCCCGCACTGCTCTCCGCGCTGAAGACGCTGAAGAAGCTGAAGGGCCCGCAGTTGCTGCACATCATCACCACCAAGGGCAAGGGCTACGAGCTCGCCGAAGGCGACCAGATCGGTTACCACGCCGTGGGCCCGTTCGATCCCGAGAAGGGTCTGGTGAGCAAGCCCGGCGCGAAGAAGCCCACCTATACCGACGTCTTCGGCGAGTGGCTGTGCGACATGGCCGCTGTCGAGCCGAAGCTGCTGGGCATCACGCCGGCGATGCGCGAGGGCTCGGGCCTGGTGCGCTTCAGCAAGGAATACCCGCAGCGTTACTTCGACGTCGCCATCGCGGAGCAGCACGCGGTGACGCTGGCCGCCGGCATGGCCTGCGAGGGCGCGAAACCTGTCGTGGCCATCTACTCCACGTTCCTGCAGCGCGGCTACGACCAGCTGGTGCACGACGTGGCGATCCAGCACCTCGACGTGCTGTTCGCGATCGACCGCGGTGGCGTGGTCGGGCCTGACGGTGCGACGCACGCCGGCAACCTCGACCTGAGCTACCTGCGCTGCGTGCCGAACATGGTGGTGATGGCGCCGGCCGACGAGAACGAGTGCCGGATGATGCTGAGCACCGGTTACCACCACGTCGGCCCGGCCGCCGTGCGCTACCCGCGCGGCACCGGACCGGGTGTCGCCGTGCAGCCCAGCCTCGACACGCTGCCCATCGGCAAGGCCGAAGTGCGGCACGCCGGTTCGAAGGTCGCGCTGCTCGCGTTCGGCGCGGTCACGCCGGCCGCCGAGGCTGTCGGCGCAGAGCTGGGCCTCACTGTCGTCAACATGCGTTTCGTGCGCCCGCTGGATCGCGCATTGATCCTGGAACTGGCGCGCAACCACGCCGGCTTCGTGACCATCGAAGACAACGTCGTCGCCGGTGGCGCGGGTTCGGGCGTGGCGGAGCTGCTGGCCGCGGAAGGCATCACGCTGCCGATCCTGCACTTGGGCCTGCCCGACGAGTTCCAGCACCACGCCAGCCGCGAACAGCTGCTGTCGGAATCGGGGCTGGATGCGGCGGGCATTCGCGACGCCGTACTCAAGCGCTGGCCCGACCTGGGCCGCCCGAACATCGCGGTGAGCGCGGCAGGATGACTCCGGCGCGCTGCATAGGGATTTGTCATTCCCGCGAAGGCGGGGATGACGATTTGGAGGAAGCGCCGTCAGGGGCGCGGCGGCATTCCTTCTGACGGTACTTCTGGCGCCTCTGGCTGGGCCGCAATCGACGGCTCCTCCACCGCGTATCCCTTCGCCCGCAACTTCGCGATGTAGCCGTCAGGCTTGAGCAGTTCGCGCATCGGCAGTACCGCGAAGGTCACGCGGTTCTTCGCCAGCGCGGCTTCCGCTGCACCGAGCCAGCGCGCGGCCACCTGTTCCTCGATGTCTCCTGTGCGCTTGCGCAGCACGCCCGACTGCGCGGCTGCGCGCAGACAGGCTTCGTTCTGATCGGTGTACGGCAGCGCCTTCAGCGTCTCCAGGTCGCCCACCGCCCAGGCGTTGGCGCGGTCGCGCATCGTGCCCAGGTCGGACTCCAGCCGTTGCAGCGTCTTTGCGAAGCAGTCCAGATCCTCCAGCTTCGAGGTCCTGAACTCGTTCAACGCGGCTTTCGGATCCTGGATCATCACCTTCACCATGGTTTCGGTGCGTGGCACGTCGTACTGCTTCGCCAGTCGCTCGACGACCGGCCACACCAGGCCGCCCTGACGCAGGCCCGTGTCCTCGATGGCTTCCTCGTAGAGCTCCATCGCGGCGAGGATCGGCCGGTACGATTCCACTCCGCGGTCGTCGCCGATGTACTTGTGCTTGAGCACGAGCCAGCGCGCGTACATGTCCGGCGGCACCACCTCCTGCAGCGTCTGCCCATCCGGGTTCTTCCGCGCGCCGAAGGCCTTCGGCGCCAGTGCCAGCTTGCCGAAGAAGCCAAGGTCCGCATCGATGCGCACACCCGGCCCTTCGATGACTTCCTGCGCCTGTGCGATCACCTTCTCGACGTCGCGCGATTCCCACTCCATGCGCCGTGGCACCGGCGACACGGTGCCCAGCACCCACAATGTGTTGTCGCCCCTGCGCACCTTCCAAAGACCCGGCCCCGGCTGCACGCCACTGACGACCACGGGCTCGAGGTCACGGATCGGCAGATCGGATGCCGTTGTCTGTGCGAAAGCCACGCCCATGCCACCGATGAGCAGTGCCGACAGCATGAGAACCGGACGAGGTATCACGGCCTT
The DNA here is from genome assembly GCF_030053425.1 of Lysobacter stagni. Classification (NCBI taxonomy): domain Bacteria; kingdom Pseudomonadati; phylum Pseudomonadota; class Gammaproteobacteria; order Lysobacterales; family Lysobacteraceae; genus Lysobacter; species Lysobacter stagni. The sequence goes on from NZ_JASGBI010000002.1 coordinate 159,679, forward strand.
CCCTCCTTGAAGTCGCTCCTGCGACGCATCCGTTACGACCTAGATGCGGGCACCAAGTTCATGCAGCACGCCGGCGACTTTGTCATCTTCCCCCAGCATCTCGAAGCCCTCCCACACGAATCCCGGCGACACGGTGCAGGCCACCAGGGTGAAGGCACCGAGTGGACGCGCGGCCTGCCAGTGACCGGCAGGCACGACGTGCATCGCCACGCCACCCGCCGACGCGCGATCCAGACGGATCGTCGAAAGGCGCGATGCGTCCCGATCGAACACCTGCAACTCAAGCGCATCGCCGTCCTGCCAATGCCAGCACTCATCGGCATCCACTCGGTGCCAGCGGCTGACCTGGCCGCGCGGCAGCAGATAGCGGATGGCCGTGAGCGCCGGTCGCAGGTGACCGTTGTGTTCGATGGTGATGTCCGATTCGTAGATGCGGCGGAAGAATCCGCCTTCCGGATGCGGAGCCAGTACGAGTTCGGCGATCAGGCGTTCGAGGGCGGCGTCCATGCGGGCATCGTAGGGCAACGCGGCGGCGATGGCGGGCAGTCCGTGCGTGTTGCCTCGCATGCCTGCGGTCTGCCACGCGATCGTTACATGGCCATCACATTCGACAGGGTACGTCGCATGCTCGAGGAACGTTGCATTGCATCACGCACGCGCATCGTCCCGGGTCGCGACCTGCCCGCCATGCCACGGCGCCCTTCCACCCTCTGCTTCCGCGCCATCCGAAGTAACGAGGACGCTCACCACCATGTCAACGACGGTGTCGGTTCTGGGGGGCGTTGGCTTGTTCCTGCTCGGCATGAGCGTGATGACCAGCGGGTTGAAAGCGCTGGCCGGATCGAAGTTGCGCGACACGCTGCGCAGGATGGCTGCGACGCCGCTGTCGGGCGCGTTCTGGGGCGCGTTCGTCACACTGCTGGTGCAGTCCTCCAGCGCGACCACGATGACGACCATCGGCCTGGTGAGCGCGGGGCTGCTCACGTTCGCGCAAGGTCTGGGCCTGGTGTTCGGTGCGAACGTCGGCACGACCGGCACCGGTTGGCTCATCGCACTCATCGGCGTGCGGGTGTCGCTCACCTCCGCCGCGCTGCCGATGATCTTCGTCGGCGCATTGCTGAAGCTGCTGGGCCGCGAGCGCTGGTCCGCGGCAGGGGGCGCGCTTGCCGGCTTCGCGTTGGTGCTGCTGGGATTGACGACGCTGCAACAAGGCATGGGCGGACTGGCCGAGCAGTTGCAGCCGGCCGACTTCCCCACGGTCTTCGGCCCGGGCGTCAGCCTCTGGTCCAGCCTGTGGGGCGTGCTGGCGCTGGTCGCATTGGGGTTGGCGATGACAGCGGTGATGCAGTCGTCCACGGCTGCCATCGCCGTCACGCTGTCGGCACACTACGCGGGTGCCATCGGACTGGATCAGGCGTGCGCGCTGATCATCGGGCAGAACATCGGCACCGCCACGAGCTCCGCGCTGGCCGCCATCGGTGCCAGCAGCACCGCCAAGCGCCTGGCGTTGGCCTATGTGTTGTTCAAGGTGATTGCCGCTCTGATCGCGCTGGTGGTTTTTCCGTTGACCACGCCACTGCTGGTGCGCGCTTCGACATCCATCGATGGCGTGACGCTGCTGGCCGCCTATCACACGGCCTACAACGTGGTCGGTGTCGCCTTGCTGCTGCCGTTGATCGACCGCTTCACGCAAGTGGTGGAGCGGATACTGCCCGAGCGCCGATCGCCGCTGACGCGATGCCTCGATCCGGCCGCGCTTTCAACGCCTTTGGCTGCAGAGGAAGCCGTGCGCCGAACGGTGGCGCGCGCACTGGAAACCACCTGCAGCGCCATCGCCTCCGCATTGGCCGCGCCCACTGAAGCCGCCGGAAAAGTGAGCGTCACGGCGGCGCAGGCCAGCGACGCGTTGCGCCAGGCGTGGGAGTTCATGTCCGAAGCCAGCGGCCCGCCTGAATCGAAGACCGAGCAGGAGCGGCTCACCCGCACACTGCACGCACTGGACGAGGCGTCCCGCGTGGCCGAGATCGCAGGCGAGCCCGGCGGACTGGGCGCAGCGTCCAGCGAGCCGGACGATATGCGCGGCACCGCGTTGTGCATGAAGGCGATGGCGTGCGCGATCCGGATTGCCCACCATGTCGGCGCGCTGCCCGGTGACCCTCATGACGAGTCAGGCCACGTCCCAGACCTGCGAGCGGATGGTGTGGCCATCGCGTCGGCGATGAGCGAGCTGCAACACAACGCGAATGCCCTGCGCGAGCTGCAGCGCGCGCACCGGACCAAGGTGCTCGCCTCCGTGGCCGCTGGAACCGTCAGCGCGAACGACGCGACCGCGCGGGTCGAGACGCTACGACGTCTTGAAGTACTTGCCCGCCATGCGCGACTTTGCGCGGAGTATCTCGTTGAGGGTGGGGTTTGATCCGCCTCTGCGTGGCTGGCGTCGGTGTTGTCGCGTGCCCCACCGATACGAAGCCCGGCGGCCCATGGCAATGCACACGAAGTCCCATGACCTCGCGCAGAACCTTGTGTGGATAGGGCCTTCCGGACTGCTCCGCGGAGCGCGGAGAGGATCTTGACTGCAACGATTGGTCGGGACGGCCGGATTTGAACCGACGACCCTCTGCCCCCCAGGCATGTGCCCTGACCCGACCATCCCTTTGATCCGGAAGGATTTAGGACTGAGATTCGGCCGCTCAGCGGACCTCATTCCGATCACGTGGAATCAACTACTTGCAAACCGATAGGGTGATGCCCAAATGCCCGCTTTCGACCCAAAGCGGACGTCCGTCCGATTCATTCCGGAGCACGCATGTCCTCCAATTCGGAACCGCGCTCCATCGAAACGGTGTCGGTTGACGCACGCCAGGACGAGGGGCTGATCTTCATCAAGGTGATCGCGTCCATGGGGGTTTCTCAGTTGCGCTGGTTACGTGCCATCGCTCTACTGCGTCATCGACTTCGCCATGCTCCGGATGCCGGCTTTCGCCTTCTCCCCTGCGATCATGGCCGCGGAGGCACTGGACTGCTTCCAGTTCTCGTAGTCCTCGTCGAACTGCGCACGCTCCTGCGCGGAGAACATCTGGCGCGCCATCTTGAACATGGTGCTCTCTTCCTCCTTCGCATGGTGGTCGACGAACTCGCCGAAGACCTTCGTGCGCCCAGCAAACTCAGGGCTTCCCGGATCGGCAGCATGGACTTCGGGGATGACGGTGTTCTCCACGGCATGGTGCTCCGTATACGCCTCGGCACAGGCTTGCAGGCCTTCCCGGTCCGCGCGTTCCTTGAAGGCCGGGTAGAACACCGTCTCCTCCCACTTCGCGTGGGGAATCAGCGCATCCTCGATCTTCTCCAGGAGTCCTTCGCGCTTCTTCACGCCCCGGTCCGTTGTTTCCTTGAGCTCGGCGAACAAGCCGCGCAGCTCGTCGTGCTCTGCCTTCAGCGTCTTCAGGATGTCACGTGTCATGAAAGTGCCTGCCGTTGTAGGTGGGTGCGCCGAACATGGCACCTTTCCTGTCGAGAATGCGTGGACGCTCGTTTCGTCACGATGCATGGACGCTGCGCGTTCACCGCTTCGGCACTCTCTCGCGCGTAGCTTGGAGCGCCGCGTGGATAGGGCACATAACGCGCTCTTCGCCAAGTTGAACGAGATCTCGCGAAAGACCACGCGGCGTGCACCCGCAACGCGGCAGTCTGGGGTTGGCCAGGGATGTGATGCCCTGTCCATCCCACCGCATCTGGAGAACGTCCATGGCCAGCCGAAAGAAGCCCGCCGCAGCCAAGGAAGCGAAGCCACGCAAGGCCAGCACGAGCAAGGCAGGCGGGACGGCAAAAGGCGGTCGCGGCAAGGAGGGCGGCGATGGCGCCCTCGCGAATCAGGAGCGGGAGGTGCAGGCAACCGCAGCGGCGTTCCCGCATAACGCGAACAAGGCGACCGAGTACGGCCGCGAAGGCGCGTTGGATCCGCCCGAAGGTGCGCATGTCGACGTTCAGTCGTTGGTTGGCGCCAGTACCTTGAGCGAATCGCAGGTGTCCGCGAAGGCGGGAGCGCGTGCGGCATCTGGCGCCAGTCCGACGACGGAGCCACTGGATCGCGTTCGGGTGGACGCGGGCGGAGAGCGCCTCACAACGAATCAGGGCGTTCCTGTCGCGCAGAATCAGGATTCCCTGAAGGCGGGCCTGCGAGGGCCCGCGCTGCTTAAGGACTTCATCCTCCGGGAGAAGCTCACGCACTTCGATCACGAGCGCATTCCCGAGCGCATCGTGCACGCGCGCGGCTCCGGCGCGCACGGCTATTTCGAGTGCTACCGGTCGCTGCGCAAGATCACGCGCGCCGCGCCCTTCCAGCAGGACGGCAAGATCACGCCGGTGTTTGTGCGCTTCTCAACGGTGCAGGGCGCGCGCGGCTCGAAGGACACGGCACGCGACGTTCGCGGCTTCGCGGTGAAGTTCTACACCGACGAAGGAAACTGGGACCTGGTGGGCAATAACATCCCGGTGTTCTTCATCCAGGACGCCATGAAGTTTCCCGACCTGGTGCATGCGGTGAAACCGGAACCCCACCACGGGATGCCGCAGGCCGCCTCGGCGCACGACACCTTCTGGGACTTCGTGTCGCTGATGCCGGAGTCCACCCACATGCTGATGTGGGTGATGTCGGACCGCGGCATCCCGCGCAGCTTCAGGATGATGCAGGGATTCGGCGTGCATACGTTCCGGTTCGTCAACGAGGCCGGTGAATCTCGGTTGGTGAAGTTCCACTGGACACCGCGCCTGGGCACGCACTCGCTGGTCTGGGACGAGGCGGTCAAGATCTCTGGCGCCGATCCCGACTACCACCGCCGGGACCTGTGGGAGGCCATCGAAGCCGGTGAGTTCCCGGAATGGGAACTGGGCGTCCAGGTCTTCACCGATGAACAGGCGAACAAGTTCAGCTTCGATGTGCTGGACGCGACGAAGATCGTGCCGGAGGAGTTGGTGCCGGTGGAACCGATCGGACGCATGGTGCTCAACCGCAACCCGGACAATTTCTTCGCGGAGACCGAACAGGTGGCCTACTGCACGGCCCACGTCGTGCCGGGCATCGATTTCACCAATGACCCGCTACTGGCCGGGCGCATCCACTCCTACGTCGACACGCAGCTGTCCCGCCTGGGTGGGCCCAACTTCCATGAGATCCCGATCAACGCCCCGATCGCACCGGTCCACAACAACCAGCGCGACGGGATGCATCGGCAAGCGATCCATCGGGGACGCGTCGCGTACGAACCAAACAGTCTTGGCGGAGGATGTCCTTTCCAGGCCGGGGCTGCCGGCTTCGTTGCGTTCCCGGAGCCCCTGCGAGCTGAGGAGCTGCGCGGACGCCCGGAGAAGTTCGCCGAGCACTTCAATCAGGCGACGCTGTTCTATAGCAGCCAGAGCGACACGGAGAAGGCCCATATCGCGGCAGCGTTCCGGTTTGAGTTGAGCAAGGTTACCGTGCCGGCGATTCGCGAACGCATGCTCTCGCAGCTCATGAACGTATCGGCCGACCTGGCAACCGAAGTGGCCAACGGGCTCGGGATCGGTGAGGTGGAGCCCGCGCCACTGGCCATCGAGCGGGTTCCCCGGCCGGAGGTGAAGGAGTCCGGCGCCCTGTCGTTGCTGTCCCACCCCGGCGACGGCGGCATCCGCACGCGCAAGGTCGCGCTACTGGTTGGCGATGGTGTCAATGGTGCGGCGTTGGCAGCGGTGCATGCCGCGCTGAAAGGTGCTGGCGCGATGCCGCGGCTCGTGGGGCAGAGGGTGGGCCCGTTCACCACGCGCGAGGGGCGCGCGATGGAGGCAGAGGCTTCGCTGGAGAACGAGCCAGGTCCCCTGTTCGACGCCGTCGTGCTTCCGGAAGGTGAGGAGGTGGTGCAGGCGCTGATTGGCGACGGTCGCGCCATCGAGTTCGTGAAGGAGCAGTACCGCCATTGCAAACCGATTCTTGCCATTGGCGCGTCGAGCGCGCTCCTTCAAGCAGCGGGGGCATCGCCCGAGCTGCCGGACGGGAGCGAGGACCCGGGCATCGTGCAGGCCGATAGACCTGACGACGACAGCATCGCCGCCTTCGTGGATGCGCTTTCGCACCATCGGCACTGGGAGCGTGAGACAGATCCGCCCGGCGTTTGATGGGCCTGATCGCGGGCAGACAGAGCCGTAGACCGCACAACGAAGGGCCGGGGTGCAGGCTCAGGCCTAATGTTCGCATATGCCAGCAAAACCGCCAGCGTTGCTCATCGTGGACATGATGAACCTGTTCGAGTTCGAGGACGCTGCCTCGCTGGCATTTGCGGCCGTTCGTTGTGCGTCCGTGATAGAGCGGCTGCGCACGCGGTTCGATCGCGCCGGTGCGCCTGTTGTCTATATCAATGACAACTTCGCCCACTGGCAGGGCGAGTTTCGTGATCTGGTGGCGCAATGCATCAGCACGCAGGGTCCGCCTGCTGAGATCGCGCGCAAGCTGGCGCCTCGCAGTAGCGATTTCCACATTCTCAAGCCGAAGCATTCGGCCTTCCTCGCCACACCGCTTACGGTCCTGCTCGCCAAGCTTCGGACGCAACGCCTGGTGATTACCGGAATCGCAGCCGACTCGTGCATCCTCGCGACGGCCCAGGACGCCCACATGCGGGAGTTCGGGCTATGGGTACCTGGCGATGCAGTTGCTGCCCAGACATCCGAACGCAAGGCGCGGGCGCTGGCACTCATGGCGCAAACATTGGGCGCAGACGTGCGAGGGGAACGTTCGGTGCGGGGATTGTTTCCGCGCTGACCGGAGCGCCTTCGACACTGGGGACCTAGGCTGCACCTGGTAGATGTAGGTGAATATCGTGACTGGGCGCAACCTAAGTCGGGAGTGCTCGTGCCTGGTTCGAGCCGAAGTTCATCTGGCTCGTCGTTGGCGCGCTGCTAATGCAGCCTGTTCGATTGCCTCACCACGTGCGTCCTGGCAAGCCTCGCGAAGCTAGGCACAGCTCACGCCGCGCGAACCTCCGCTTCTGACCGATAGCGGTCATTGAGGTAGGGCGGTCGGCTCGGCCAGTGCCAATGTCCGCTTCCCAAAGCGGACATCGCCACCATTGGGGAAAGTGCATCCACGATCGCGAACCTTGCAGGTCGAGGATCCGGAAGGGAGGCATCACGGATATCAATCGGGAGCCATCAATTGCTGTGGCGGTGCTGGACATTGATCTCGGAGGCGAGAGGGGTGCCGACGTCGCCACCCTGCTCACTGAACGAGGGATTCCGAATCTGGTTGCAAGTGCATACGTCGACGACGAGATTCCGGCTGCGATGCGCGGTGGACCCCACTTAAGGACCTTGAGCTTGCTTTAGCAGCCTGTCTCGACCAAACAACCAGCGCTACCTAACCCGCCGGGGCTTGGTCGCCGTTCTCGCGTTGGTGGAGAATCTTGGCAGCCTGCGCATCGGCGGCAGCCCGATGTTGGAGGGATTTGCACATCTCGATGCCGGCCGACGTCAGACCCAGTCCTTCCTCGTCCTCAACCACCAATCCGCTCTCGATGAGCCGGTCTCGAACGACGGAGTCATCATCGGTCAGCGCAGTGTGCTGAGAGATCCTTTTTAACACCTCCAGTAAAGCGAGGTCTTCAAGCGAAATTGGATCCATGGCCGTCGGCGCGGGCGCGGCGTACTGCCGCCAGAATCGAGACTATACCAACTGATCGGTCCGGCAGAATCCGCCTCCAGCCGCGGAGGATCAGCTTCTCAAGCCGCAAGGGCTTTACCCCGCTGCCAAATGTACGGTTCTGCCCGCTAGAGGACTTCTGGAATGCCTGAGCGCTGGGAACGGTTTCGGCCCAAGGCGGACATACCTGAAGGGTAATTTCTACGAATTTTTGACGACCCTTAAGAATCGCCAACGGACCTGCATCCCCCGCTTGAAAAGACGCGTCGGCGCGCTATTTTTCAGCCCGGATGGGACCTGCCACATCCGGAGATCAACGCTTTTTTGGAGAGATGCGATGAATCAGATGGCTCGCTTTCCGCAGTGGGGCGGACAGGGAACCACAGACCCAGTCCGTCAAATCATCGATCGCCTTTTTGAAGGCAACTTTTTGCAGGGCGGCTCCAGGGACGAATCGTCAGTCGTGACAAGCCAATGGATTCCGTTAGTAGACATCAAGGAAGAGCAGGACCGCTTCATCCTCTATGCCGATATTCCCGGCGTAGACCCTAAGAACATCGATGTGCAGATGGATAGGGGATTGCTAACCATTAAGGGAGAGCGTACCTCCGAGATCGAAGAAAGCGAACGCTTCTCCCGCATCGAGCGCCAACACGGAAGCTTCCACCGCCGTTTTGCCCTCCCTGATAGCGCCGACCCTGAAGGGATTACGGCGACCGGTCACAACGGCGTGTTGCGGATCATGATCCCGAAGCGTCCCGAGACCACCCCTCGCCGTATCCAGGTGGGATCAACCTTCAACAACTGATCTAGTAGCGCCCCGCAGAGGCGGGGCGCTTTTTACCTCAATGTTGGTGGGAGCCTATGGACCGACTGACGGAGGAAGCGCTTTGCGATTTGCAGGCTCAGGTTCTTGTCCTTCGCATGGCACTACGGGCTTTGATTCGTACGCATCCCGATCCGGACGCCTGCTTGGCTGCATGGCGCAGGACAGTTCCGGATATTGCGTCCGGTCCTGCGGTGTTGCCCGTGTACGCTCGTGGCAGCGAATACGTCACCGAGAGGTGCTTTGCGTTTGCTGAGGACTGGACAGCCGAGTTGGTCGAACACGCGGTTGCATGCAAGGGCAATTAGTGCATCTCCACGCGCCAGGAGAGACCGGATGACGGCGGGGATGACCGCTTCTGGCCGAAAGCGGTCGCCACGTTCGCGCGACGCGGGACTATAGTTCCCGCAGCCCATCAGGGACCGGCGCAATGTGCTACTCCGCCCAGATCTGGGCCGACTACAAGAAGTTCACCCGCCAGTTCGGTGCCATCCTGAGCGTCGGGGAGTTCACGCGGATCTACTGGGAGCGCCGGGAGGGCGGCAGCCCCAAGATTCCCAAGGCGATCGAGCTGGCGTTCACGGAGCCGCGGGACGAGTTGGAGGCCCAGGTGAAGCAGATGATCGACGAGGCCCGCGAGGCTGAGCTTGGGCGGATCGGGGCGCGCATCGCCATTCAGCAGGAAAAGATCGCCGAGGCTGAGGCAGCCCTCCAGAAGCGGGTCACCAAGAAGTCCCGGGAGATCATCCGAGTCGCGAACAACCGGATCGATGCCGAGCAGGCCAAGGCCGACAAACTCCAGCGCACCGAGCCCGCGGAAGACGACGATCGGATCTGGCCCGGCGACTACACGCTGGTCATGGTCAAGGAAGGCGACCGGAAGGTCGTTAAGCCCATGCGCTACCAATGCCGCCTGCCCGGCTGGACACTCGCGGACGAGAAGGCCAAGCCCGGCACGTACAACGCCCGCCGAGACAGCCTGCGCAGCGTGTGGAAGCGCCTCTACGGCTACAACCACGGAATCATGGCCGCGACGCATTTCTACGAGCGCGTGGCCCGCCACGACTACGAACAGCGCGCGCTGGCCGATGGGGAGCGTCCGAAGAGCATGGAGCTGGAGTTCACCCCGCAGACGGGCGAGCCCCTCTACATCCCCGTGCTCTGGTACGCCTGGACTGATGGCGTCGAGGAGCTACTGTCCTGCGCCGCGATCACGGACAACCCAGAGCCAGAGGTAGCCATGACTGGGCATGACCGGACAATCATCAACATCAAGCCTGAGCACGTGGATGCGTGGCTGAATCCGGACCCGAAGAACCTCGCCGCCATGGACGCGATTCTTGAGGACAAGCGGCACCCGTTCTACGAGCACCGCATCGCAGCTTAATGACGTTTTTTGCGGTTCCTCGACGTCGACTTAACGATCGTCGCGGCAAATTTTTGGCCCTAGCGAGGGGCTGGCCATGGCGACAACAAGCGAAGACCTAGAGGCCTTTGAGGCGATGATTCCTGTGATCGTGGAGGTAGTTCCACAGGAGGATGTTCTCACCGCGTTTAGCTGTTACATCGAGCCGGTGGTGGAGAGAGCAGCGAACCGCCTGATAGCGGAGGCGCAAGTCGAGAACATCCTCCATCGCCATGGCATCGCCACTCCGGGCCTTTGACCCGATTGCGCGGACAGACATAGCCATGACCGAACGCGACTGGACCGGTCCGACACGACCACCTTATTCGGCGCTGATTCGCACTATTGGCGAACAGACTCGGGAGCTCTACCCGGAGGCCGATTGGAACGACGTCTCCCGTAAGTTAGAGCGCTTGTGGGGAAGCTACGTAACAGGGCTGGCGTGGGGTGAGGTGTCCGAAAAGATTCGGGCGGCTTGGGAGGACGCCGGTCCTTTCACCGAGCGAGATTGAACCACTCGGGCTAATGCTGCCTATGCTCTTCGGGCACGTAGCCGAGACCGATCAGAATGTCCGTGATCCGAATGCTTGCATCCTCGATGCAGTCATCGTTCGCGACTTCCCGAACCTCGTCGGCTAGGTCTGCAAACCTAGGAAAGAAGTCACCTTCGTCCGGAAAGCGCTCCTTCAGGTCGTCCGCGAGCAGCCGCAGCTGCTTGAGGAGTGGTTCCAGTTCGGTCCAAGCGAGCTTCGGCGTCATCGGGCGATCCTCGTGGCGCGGCGCCCATGACGCCGGTGGATGTACGTGGTCGCAGGACGCTCGCCGCCAGGCAGGCTCAGATGCGCGAACGATCCAGAGCTGGCGCCGACGGCCTCGCGAATCTCGCGCTCCCACTTCCGTGCCCACTGCGCCAAGTACCGCTCGGCGCCAGTCTCGGTGCATGTGAAGACATAGCGCGGTAGCCCGGCGGGGCTCATGCACACCCGCCAGGGCGAGTCGGGATCGTGGTTCGCCGGGCACGCAGACGCAACGACGCGATCACCCAAGTACAAGCCCGGGCCGCCCACGTATCGCTCGAAGTGGAAGCCGTCAGGAAGCATGGCGCCATCCTACGAGCGCCTGTCTCACGGCCTGCGACCGTTAAGCGGACGACGGCCCAATGTCCGCCATCGGCCAGAAGCGGACGCTCGCAGGCGCCGGATAGTTGCTGCGCGTCCGAGCACGGGACTGCCCATCCACTAGGCATGCTCCTTGCCGTGCTACATGCGACGCCCCCTTCGCTGCGAGGAACGCAAGAGTTCGCGGCCGACTGGCAGGCGTTACGGGAGAAATACTGTGGCCACTACAAAGGCAGCGTCTGGTCGGGGCGCAGGCCCCGCTGCTTCACGACCGAACATCCTGGTGATCTGGGGCGACGACATCGGCATGTGGGATGTCGGAGCCTACACGCACGGCATGATGGGTCACACCCCCAACATCGACAGCATCGCTCGCGACGGCATGCTATTCACCGATCACTATGGGCAGCCGAGCTGCACTGCGGGTCGCGCGGCGTTCCTGATGGGGCAGTTGCCGATCCGAACGGGAATGACGACCGTCGGCATCCCCGGCTCCAAACGCGGTATCCAGGCGTCCGCCCCCCCATTCGACAACGGGCGTGGCGATCGATGCGTTTACCGGACCCAAGGGGCCGTCTAGTCAGTAGTTGGTCGCGCATGGCGTGCTCGGCGTTTGGCCAACAAGCCTCAGGTGCTTTGCAGCTCTAGCGCACGGTGGGATTGGACCTCGTCAAGCTCACTGGCATCTGACTCAATCGGCGATATAGCCGCACTTGCCCTTGGATAGGCCACCATTGGTAGAGGAATATCTCCAGTGGTCTCCATAGAGCCACCCACCCCCCGATGACGAAACTCTCCCTGACCAAGGTCGCATAGCTGTCTTTCAGGGCCCCTGCAACTAGCTCTCCTATGAATATGGCGGCGGTCAAGAACGCTAAACCGATCATCAAGCTAATTCGACCAGTTCGAAAGAGCGCTTTTAATTGCAGGCGAGAATGATCGGCGCGTCGAGAGAAGTATTCCTTGACCGCAGTTCTGAAGGCAGTCTCATCTCCACCTACTGCAACTTGGCTCCCTACCTGCACGTGCAGGGCCAATTCCTGCCTGGGCGGCAACTGGCTAGCCCACTCAACGATGTAGTTCACGGCAGCTGAGTCTAGATCACGTTCATTGAACGGAGCCGGATCCATCGAATTGAATAGTTGTCTGATGTCGGTGATGTGCAATGCCAGCGTCTGACTCTCTGGTCGTGACGGAGGTTTCGTAGAGCTCACCTCCCCGGATCCGGACAACCATTTCTTCATCGTGTTCCTCGCTCTGGCCAAGAGTGAAACCACACGCCCGGTACTAACGTGGCAAGCTGGGTCATCGCTCAGCCGACACGACTCGGGCTGTTAGGCGCTACAACCATCGCTCATCGGAGGTAACGCTCAGTGTAAGCCACAGGTGCGAGCCATCCTCGCCAATATCTGCGGCGATCTGGCTGCGCAATGCATCGAGTCGATCCACGGCGCCGCCTTCGTGGCCGCTCGGCGCCAGTAGATGGATCTCCACAAAGCGAGCCCGCCCCGACTTGGTCACGTAGCTGGTGACGTCGACGAAACCATGCGAGGCAATTGCATTTGCGATTGCTGCAGACACGCGCGTCTCCAGGGCCCGCGGAGCGATCTGACCGACCTCAGCCGCCGCATGCCATATCGAGCGGATCGGAATGGGCAGCAAGGCCAGGGATACAATGAGAAGGACAGTTCCGTCGGCGTATTTGACCGATGAGGAAAACTTGCCGTCGGCCATGGCCAAGGCTGCCAGGAAGCCGAGCAGCAGTCCAAGGCTCAAGCCTCCGCTGACCACCCAGCCCCTCGCGTCAAGCGCCACCAGTCCCGACCCCGTACGCTTTGCGGCCCGGTGCATCACGACGGCCATGGCGAAGGCCAGCACCGCCGTTAGCGCCGCCCAGATCGCACCTACTCCATATTCGACGTCCGTGGCGCCGCCGCTGCGCAAATCTGCGACTGCGGTCAGCGCTGCGTACACGCAGGACAAACTCAGCGCTACGCCCCCAAACAGTTCAATCAAGGGCTCAAGGTGCCAGAACCCAAACTGGAAGCGGCGCGTTCCATTTGTAGAGATCAAGCGGGCGACCATAAGCGACCCAATGGTGATTACAACGTCGACCAGGTTGTACATGCCATCGAAAAGAATGGCTCGCGAACGCGTAACCAAGCCGATAGTCATCCCAATAACACCCAGCACCACCGTGACGCCGATGGAACCGATCAAGTGTCGCTGTTCGGAGCGGTGATGCATGGGCAAGCTTCTCGACAAGTCTGCAGAGCACATGTACCCGGTCGGAGGGCATCGTTGAACTCAACTGGGCGGCTAGATTGCGCCCCGCCAGCAACGTGGCACGCCTTCAGGAGGCAACGGGATGGGGCCATTGCCTGGTGAGACAGACGCCGAATGCTAAACCCAGGTGGACCGGGGAACTGTTAAGGCCCGCCTGAGCTAGCTACAGTCGGCCATCTGACGACACGTGACGTGCATTGGAAGACCGGGCAGAGCTGTCGGATCGATGCTGGGACCATTGGCGTAGGGCGGAGGACACCTATGTTGGTTCCCATCGCCCCCCGTTCACGAGCGCTTGACTACTACGCAAGTCAAATTCCCTGTCTCCAGCGGGCTACCACCATGAATAGCGTGCATGGAAGTTGCGGCCAACATCGGTCGCGTCCGCGCGCGAGATGCTGTCTGACCTCAGGCGCAGCGCCCCTGCCCCGCGGCTCGCGCAGCAATCACCGACGCCCCAGAACCAGAGGTTGTCAAGGCCGGCCACGACCGCACGATCATCAACATCAAACCAGAACACGTTGAAGCCTGGCTCAATTCGGACCCGTCGAACGTGGCCGCGATGTATGCGAGCTTCGACGACAAGCGACCCCCTATTACGATGATCGCCCGACGTGAGGACTATAAATGTCAAAGCCAAAGATGATCAGCGTGGTGCTGCAAGACGGCGCCGAGACTGAGCTCAAGGGCATTCTCGGCCCTTGGCTCCGCAGCAACGAGTTCGCTTCTGCTTACGTGAACTGCTTGGCGATCGAGCCCAATGGCCCCTACTTCTTAATGAAGCTCCAAGTGCCAGACACAATGCTCGAGATGGAAGTACAAATTCCCCACCCCTACGTCAAGGGCACGCTCTGCGCAGCCGACTTGAGAAAGCTAGGCTTCGGTGAGTAGCCAAAGCTGCCGGTGTTCAGGCGGCACGCACCCGAGTTCAACCAGGATCGACGTGGCGCTTGCCCTGGGCAACGCTTCCGGCCACGCCGCGCTATTCCCGACCGGTCCAGTAGATGGCGACGCGGCATCGGGGCACCCCGTCCTTGCGGTCACAGACGCCGCGCAGATGTAGCGATCGCCCGGATAGCTGGCGCCGTCGGAGTCGACCCAGAAGAAGTTGGACGGGAGCATGCATTCATCTTAGTCCCGGCCATCTCAAGAGCCGAGGCCTTGATTCTGAACGGGCCACGATAACTGCAACTCCTTGTAGAGACGGAGATCAACTCGCGGTGGTCTGCTGTAGAGGACTTCCTGCATGGCGTCCACCTCATGCCCGTAGTGTTTCCGTTGAAGGGCCAGCGCGTCCTCACCTGCCTCGCCCTCGCGATTCTATTCACGCCGGCCGCCAAGGCGACCGTTACCTGCACAAGTGGACCTACGGCGGTCATCACGAAGGCGTGGGCACAAGAAGGCATTGACTGGACGGCCCCCAAGAACACCCCGGTCAACACGGCCACCGTCGAGTACACGTACACCCTCCAGAAGACGGGAAACACGTCGGAGGAAGTAGCGTTCGAGGCACACTGGGTCAACGGTACAGCGGGCAGTTGGTACGCAGAAGCGAATGCACGGGGCTTCTTCGGTGGGGCCCAGGGCTACGGTCTGTCGATGATGCTAGGCAACGGGAATTACGTTACCAACTCGGGGCCGGCGTACTCGACAATGACTTTGCCCACCGCGGGCACGTACACGTTAAAGACCACGGTGTACTACTCATTGAAGAAGGTATCGGACACAACGACCGACGGCCTGCTCCTCTCGTTCGCCTCCCCGCTATCCTGGTCGGCGCAAGTGAAGAGCAATGGCACCTGGACCAAACCCGCCAGCTGCCTGTCTGGTGGTGGGATCGACCTCCACACCCTTGCCCTTGGTATTGGCCTGCATCCTCCGGCGCCCAAGCCGTCCGCCGTCTGCACGGTCAACAGGGGCCAGCCGATCAACATCAAACTGCCGCCTGTCGAAGTTACCGAGTTGAATGGGCTCGGTACGCTGCCCCCCAATTATCAAAAGAACGAGTACCCGCTGCATTACGTGTGCACCGGCACGGGCGGCGTCGTTGATCCGAACTATCGGATCGGCCTCATAGGTACCAAGGCGGGCACCACCAAGGCGCTGCAGAGCACGAACCCGAACGTCGGCGTGATGGTCGAAGCGGTAGACAGTCGAGGGGGCGCGCCCCAGGCCCTCGTGCCAGGGACGGCCACCACCGCATCGCAGATTCGCCTGTATGACGCCGGCAAGAGCGGCGGCACCACGATGAAGCTCCTGAGTTATCCAGTGCGAAGCGGCGGAAAATCGGCAAGCGACGTGAAGCCTGGCGAGTTCAGTGCGAGCGGAACGTTGCGAGTGTTCACAGACTAGCGCGGGCTCAATTACCGGTGGGCTCCGCAGGCCAGAGGATCACTGCGGGAAAGCCCGATGTCGCTGGCAAATCTCGGAGCTGCTGTCGGTAACCCAGCCAGGCGGCACGCTGCGCTTCGCTCTGCGGATAATCCGGCATGGCCCGGTAGTCGCTCGCGGCCAGTAGCCGGTCACGCCGACGCCGCGCCAGCACCGTGACCTCCTCGACACCCGGTGCGGGTTCGTCTCCGAGTTTCGGGAAACCATCGTCGCCAGCGACGATGCGACGTCCCGCCGCCTGCCCTTCGAACAAGCTTGCGTGCCGCTCGGGCGTAATCTCAACGACGTCCTCTGGCATCTCGTCATGAAGGCCATTGAGGTAGAAGCCGCCGGTTGTCGCGCTGAAGAAGGTGTCCATCAAAAGCCTGTCGCCTCCCAGAAGAAGCCTTCGAAATAGTCCGCAACGCTGGCTGGGCTTTGCACATAGGTGCTGAAGCCAGTAAGGGAAGGATCACCCGTCACCTGGATGAAGCAGTCGATGTCCTCCCAATTGCCGTTTCCGCCGCCGCTTCGATTCCAATCGAACACGGCCACCGACAGGCAAGCATTGGGAAATGCCACCGGAAAGGTGATGGTCGGTCCCGTTCCTTCGCGTCGCACGCCGAGGTAGCGGCCCCACTGTGTGATCTTTCCGCTAGGATCACGATGCCACCCGTTCTGTGTGAACGAATGCGTGAAGCCGCCGAGCATCCCGGACTCTCCGAGGATCGCCGCAATCGCGGCGCGCACGAACGCGGTAGTGGCGACCAAAGTGCTGTTGTCGTTGGTGGCTTGGGTGGGCGCTCGCGGCGATCCGGTGAAGTCCGGACTCTCCCGCGGCGCAGCGCCCAACTGATCCAGCGTCACACCGTGCGGGTTCTCCCGGTCACGGATGTGCGCGAGCAAGGCGTCAGCCGACGCAAAGTGCTCCGCATGCTCAGAAACGGAGTGACTGATGTGCCACAAGATAGCGTCCAGAAGCAGGCCGTGATTCCCGCTTTCACCGCGCATCATCGCCGCCTCGATGACGCGCATCTGCGCTTCCTGAAAGTCGTTCATCCACGCCGCGCCGACCTCCGTGGCGGGCCTCCCCGTAAACACGTCGCCATCTTGAAAGCCATCCTTGCCGGGCCCGTGCAGGTCGCGGGCTCGGGCAGGCGTGCTAATTCTGTCCATCTTGGCAATCCACCATGGGTTGTTTCGTCGCGACCGCACAAACGTAAGCGCCGCGACCGAAGAGGCGCACCGCGCCGTATATGAGCCGACGGCGCCAGGTGGGCACGCGCAGCACCCCCATCGCCTCGAGGAAGATGCGATCCGCACCAGACTTCGTGCCGATCGCGTTCGCGTACAGGTAGTCGTGCACGATCGCGGCTTTCGCATAGCGACCATGGGGCGGAAATACCACCCACAGGAGCCGAGGCACGCTGGCCAAGTCGGTGACCGTGCCGGCGGGCACTCGGATCAACTCCTCGCTTGGGAAGCTGCCCACGTGGTACTCGAAGTCCGCGAGAAGCTCCCACCGGTATCGATCCAACAGGCGCAGATCCGCAGGCGTCGTGAATGAACTCAAAGCGGCACCTCCGGGTACAGCGGGCGCCACGCGTGCAGCGCCGCGGCGGCATCGCACTGCGCAATCCAGTCGCTGCACTCCCGGCGCCATGCGATCGCCCTGCCGCTGGCGACCTTGAAATCGTTGGCCAGGCTGACCACCGCTTCGCAGAACTGCTGCTTCCCCGCTTCGTCGAACGGACCGCCGATCTCATCGAGTAGGAGCGTCGGCACCGATCGGGATGGATCTGCCAGCCACGCTTGCGCTTCGGATAGTTGCGTCGGCCAGGTCATGGCCTCGGTTCCAGGGTAACGCGCGAGGATCGGCGCGAGTACCTGATCCACCATCGCGTGCAGGCGCTCCGTAGCCTCGATGCGCGCCATCTCAATCGCCTGCGTGCCTTCGTTGGGCGGGTTCTCCTCTGCCCATGCCTGGAAGCCGGGCCACCGTTCATCACCCGCGATGGTCACACCACTGCGGCCGGCGACGTCGAACCAAACCGCAGCGTCGTCGGTGCCTGAAATTCGTTCGTATCGCATCTCAACCTCAGAAGTGGGTGATGACGACGACGACGCCGGGCGCGCCGGCGCCGCCTTTGCCCGGGGTGTAGCCGGCGCGCGTACTGCCACCGCCGCCACCGCCCGCGCCGAACCCGCCCGCGCTGCCACCATCACCCCCATCGGTGTCCGCAGCGCCTGCGCCGCCGGCCCCGGCCAAGCCGGGCCGCAGGTACAACGAGAAGACCGGGTGCGTGCTCATGTCGATCGCGTCGCCACCCGGCGCGATGCCGTTCGACCCGGTTACGTAGGTGGTCATACGGTCTGTGTACTGCGGTGGATAGGGCGAGAGCCCACCGGAATAGGCGACATCCGTGGCGGAAACGCCGCCGCCTGCGCCGCCGCCCGGCGCGCCGCCACTGCCCTTGGCGCCTGCCGCACCTGCGGCGCCGGCCGCTCCGGAACCGCCTGCGCCTCCCGCCAGCACACCTGCGCCCGCGGGCCCGCCATTGGCATCGACCGTGCTGTCGCCGCCATTCGCGACGATGCGCGCGCTCCCATTGAAGTGGAAGGCCGAGGCTTTTCCGGCGGCGCCCTGGAGGTGATACGCCTGCCCAGGTGCTGCGAAGCCGCCGGTACTTGCGGCAGCCACGACCACCGCGCACGAGTCGGCCACCTCAGGCGCGAGCAGCTCAGCATGCGTAATTGCAGCCCCGCCGCCAGCTCCGCCTCCGGGCAGCGAACCGGTGCCGGTGCGGCCGCTGTTACCGCCGGAGCCGCTGCCGATGAGCAGCACCTCGATGCCCTTCGCGCCTGCGGGCTTGAAGTAGGTTGCCGACTGAAGGAACACTTCGACCGTGGACGGGCGAGCCGCGCCAACGTCCGCTGCTTCGAGTACCACCTTGCCAGTGTGTCCGTTGACGCTGCTGACCGGACTACGTTGCTGGGTGTCGACCCACGCGAGGGAGTTGCCATCCCACACCCAGACGGAGTCGGTGGTTCCGACGATCGCCCAGTACCCGTTGATTCCGAGCGGGTGCGCTTCCATTAGGTCCGCGGGTGTCGCGAACCATCCCTTGTCATTGGAGTTGATGACGCCTTCGGGAAGGAATTCCAATGGCACCCGTCTGTCATTAGCGAGCGGTGCGTATCCGCCGGCCACACCGCGCTCCGATCGCGATTGCTTACCGGCAAGCGTCTCCTCGATGGAGGCTAGCGACTCGGCCTGGTCGCCAATTGTTCCGCCGGCCGCGTCCACCGCCTCGCGCAGGCCCTCAAGGTGACGATCCTCCAGCTTCACCTTGTCCAGGTGATCGAAGTTGTCGTCCATCTCGTCATGCGAGAGCGGCGCCCCTTTTCCGCGACGTGTCGTTACCCCTGCCACCACTCACTCTCCCTCGATGTAGTTCGGATCGGTGTAATCCGGCAAGACAAACAACCGGACCGCATAGCGCACGATCAGGTGCGTGTGCGCTGGCTTGTAGCGGTTAAGCAGGCATTCCAATGTGCGGTCGCGGGCTTCGTTCCCCGGCGGCAACTTGGGCACCTCGATCAGCCACGCGAAGCGCCAAACGTGCGAATACAGCGGCTCGTTGCACCGACTGTTGCAGGTGAAGGGCTTGAACTCCTGCACGCGGGCGCCGGGGTAGCCCAGCGACTCGGCAAGCAGCAGGAAGTAGCCGGCGCTCTGTCCGCCTTGCGCGACCAGCTTGGCGAGCAGGGCCTTGCGTCGCGACTCAAGCGAGTCGTCGCGCGGCAAGCAACCATCGGGCAAGCCGAGCACGCGTTCCCAGTCGGGTAGCAGTTCCTCGGTCGTGTCGGGCATCGCCTCGACAATCAAGCGCATCGCTCTCGCATCGATTCGCGCGAACTCGGGTGCCAGGCCGTCGAGCAATGCATGTAGCTGGCTGTCGGACTCGGCCGGCAACGCACGCCCCGGCGGCAGCAGCGCCTTCAGGAGCTGCCGATAGTGATGGTGTGTGCGGATCACGGCAGGTCGTTGAACGTGAGCGTGCCCAGCACGCCGATATCGACCGGGCCGAAGGTGATGTTGTCGGCGGGCGCGTCGACCACGTGGTCCTGTTCGCCGGGGGCCGTGGCGATCGCCTCGCCGATCCGGCTGCGAAGCAGCGTTCCGCCCGGAGCGGCCTCGCGCGTGAGCAGGTCGCGCAGCTCGGCGGAGACGGCCTCTCTGACGGCCGCAGTGTTCGGCCGGATCCGGATCTCGATGTCGATCGGCACCGCGCGCGGCGCCAGTACGAACACCTCCGCCGTGACCGGGCGACGCTCCTCGATGTGTGCGGCGACCGCGGCGACCTCGATGGCGTCGGGAATATTCGACGGGTCGCCATCGCGTACGAAGATCACCCCGACCGTGCCCAGCCCCATCCATGCCGGCAGGACCCACGCGCGTGTGACGCCCGGAACTTCCAGCGCCCAGGCTTCGTAGTCGCCCTTGGCACCGCCGTGCGGCGGGTTGCGCAGGCGCGCGAGGAGGCGCTCGCGCAGCTGCGCATCGCTTTCCGGGTCGGACCCGTTGACGATGCCGCCGGCGGTGATCAGCGCGACGCTGGCGACGCCGCTGACGGGCCGCTGCAGGGTGAGCGAAATCCCAGCCGCCGTGTTGCTGTCCGCGCCGGCCTGAAGCGCTCGCACCGGAGCCAGCGCGACGCCTGCGACGATCAGCGCGTCGGCCAGCGTCTCGAACTCGGCGCCGTCCGGTCGCTGGAGCAGTGCCCCGGCGGGCACAACTGCGCCGTCGTTGCCGGTGAAGCGCACCTCGCCGCTCGCAAACTCTGCGCCGCGCCGTTGAATGCCCCAGATCTGCGTCCAGCGCAGCAGGTTCTCCGCGTCGGCGGTGTCGATGATGACCTGACGGGAGATCCAGTCCAGGTAGCCGTGAAGCTCGTGCGAGACGCCGGCCTCGGCCCGCGCCAGCACGCCCAGGACCGAGCGTCGCAAGACGGCCCCTTCGACGCCGATCATCCGGCCGGAGAGGTCGGCGGCAATGCGCTGGTCGATCTCCGTCAGGGTAGGACGCGTGAATGCCATTACCCTGCCCTCGCGGCTTGCCCCGCCCATTCGTAGTCAAAGCGGTATTGGATGCGAACGCCCTGCGGCCGCTCGATCTCGACGTCGATGCGCATCACGCCGCGCGCGACGTACTGAGTCGCCACGCTCACCTGTCCTGTCACCCGATCCTCCACCATCCAGGCGAGCGCCTGTTCCACGTAGCCCCTCGCCTTCGCGAGGGTCTCGGTCGTTTGCTTTTCGCGCGCGAGCGTCCACAGCAGCGAGCCGAACTGGTCGCCGGTCACCTCGGCGACGCTGTCGCCCCACCACCCGCGCAGATCGCGCAGGTCGAAGCCAGTCGGCAGTTGCTCAACCGTCGCCCGTCGATCCGTGAACAGCGAAAGCAGCGCGGCAGTTTCGAGCCCGTCGTCGCGCGCGAGGTCGCGGCCGTCCATTGCGAGATCGCCCGACCGCGCGCTCTCGAACCGCAATGCGATGTCAGCCACTTGCTGGAGTTCCGCTGATGCCGCTGCCGGGCTGGACCTGGCCGTGGCGGTGCGTGTCGTCGATCGCGACACCATTGGCGCTGACCTTGCCCTTGAATGCGGTGTCGCCTTCCACGGTTAGTTGCCCCTTGAGCGAGATCGCGTCGGCCTCCACGCGAACCTCCGGCGCGGCGACCTCGACGCCTTGCTGGCTCTCGATTCGGAGACCATCGCGGGTCAGGTGGACCAGGTTTCCGATGTCGTCATGAAGCGCCACCTCGCCCGGCTTAAGGCCGCTCAGCCGGTAGCGACGATCGTCGACCACCACCACCACGCTCTGCGCGCGGTGACCACCTACGGCCAGAACGATGGCGTCCGCGCCGACGTGTGGACAGGAGGTCAGGCCGTAGTTCTGCAGGCGCTCGACAGCGTCGAGAAGTTCGTCCCGCAGCACTTCCACCTGCAGGAGCTGGCGCGCGGATGTGTCGTCAACCATGCGTAGCACGGCCCGAGCCACGACCGCACCCAGGCGGCGTGCATTCCGGTCGAACGCGGCGCGCAGGCTCCGGTCTTGCGCACTACCCACGCCGCACCTCCTCCGGGATCACTGCGTGCCACGAGTTCGCCTTGCCCTTTCCCTTGACCTTGTCCTTCGTCTTCTCGCTCTTCGGCGGCTCGGGCGAGTAGGCCTGTGGACTGACCACTGCCAGTTCCGTCGTGGTGCCCTGCGGCCCCAGCTGGAATGTCACCTGCCGGATCAACATGTCACCGGCCAGGCGCAGCCACGGCGCGACAACCTGCACGAGCTGGTTCGGGGCCCACAACGCTCCGCCAGCGGACTGCCGCCAGCCCTGCACGACGATTCCAGCCTCGGCCGAGCGACCGATCCTCGAGTTCGCTTCCCATACCGCGCGATCGCGTGCGGCACCCGGCGTGACGTCCGCATCGGCCTGCAGGATGAGCGGGCGGTACCGGGTAACGAAACCGTCGCGCGCCTGCCCGCTGACATGGGCCTCGCGCTCGGCATCGCTGTCCTCTTCGCGGTATGTGCTCTGTCCCTTCACCAGGTATTCGCTGAAGCGCTCCGACCAGTCGAGCTTTCCGCTGGCCGACAGGATGTTCGTGCCCTGCACCAGCGCAACGGCCGCGCGGTGTTCGCCGGCGCGCGTCAGCAGCAGCCCGCCGCGCCCGTCGGGCATGACCAGCACTCCGCGCATGCGCGCGTGCCGCACGAGGGCCTCCATGGCCGTTTCGCCGTGGTCGAGCTTGACCTGCGCGAAGGCGGCGCCGACTGACACTTCGGCGCGCGCCGAGACACCGAAGGGCGCGCCGAGCACGGTCGCCAGCTGCAGTAGCGCGATGCCGCGCCACTGATCCGGCTTGTGCACGGCGCTGCAGTCGATCAGATCGGCGGAACGGTCGCGCCCTTGTACGTCGATGGCGCGCTGGCCCGCGTCGAACTGCAGATTGACGACATCCACGTAGCCGCTGATGACGGCCTCGCCACCGATCCGGACCTCGCACAGGTCGCCGGCATTGATCTCCCAGGCCTCTTCCTGGCCCACCCAGCGATCCGTCAAGTTCAGGCGAAAGGTTCCGGCCGCGGCGTCCATGGCGCGCGTGATCCCGACCTCCTTCCAGCCGCCGTACAGCAGCCCGCCGACGAGAAGCTCAACGGTGTCACCCATTGCCGAGGACCTGCAGCGCAACGCCGCCGGGTACGAACCCCGGGTGTGCGATGCGGTTGCGCGCGACGATCTCTATCGCTCGCTCGGCGGTGCCGTAGAGGCGGTGTGCCAGCACCAGCGTCGGCAGCGTCGACGGCGGAACGTACGCGACCAGCTGCGGAAGTCGCTGCCCCGGCGACGGGATGCCGCGTACCGCCTCCGCGCCCATCGTCGACAGGGCGACGAAGACCGGGTCGGCCAATCCAGGCGACTCCATTTCCTCGTCGATCGCGGCGGAGATCTCCGCGCGCTCGGTGACCGCATCCTCATGCGTCGCGAAACCGCCGCTGGCGGCCGTCACGACCGCATGGTGCGTTCGCTCGGCC
Organism: Lysobacter stagni; assembly: GCF_030053425.1. NCBI lineage: Bacteria > Pseudomonadati > Pseudomonadota > Gammaproteobacteria > Lysobacterales > Lysobacteraceae > Lysobacter > Lysobacter stagni. Next base: position 182,946 of record NZ_JASGBI010000002.1, read on the forward strand.
AGTGCCGCGGCTCGTACCAGCGAGGCGAATGCCGCCGCGTTGCTCGCCTCCTGTTGCCGTGCCGCCGTGCTCGCACGCGAGTTTTGGAGTACCGGAAACGTGGCCTGCAGGTCGCGCAGGACCGTTCCCGCTTCCGCGCCGAAGATCGTGCGCGCCCGGGTGATCAGGGCGACCACCTTTGTGGCGAGCTCCAGCGGCTCATCGGCGAGCGAGAGTGCCTGGTCCGCAAGCTGCTGAACCTGGCGCGCGAAGCCCGCCACGTTCTGTACCGCGTCGAGCGGATTGGTGAGCACGCGCGCAAAGAAGGCCGAAAGCGACTGGGGATGTGCGGCGGCGGCGTTGGCCACGAACGACGGCATGCCCGCGGTCGACCAGCTGCGGCCGAACGCGCTCTGAGCCGCGTCGAGCACGCCTTGTGCCGCCGAGGAAACGCTGCTGACGCCGTCGACGCTGTCGGCGGGATACCGTGCCTCACCCGCTTCGACAAACGAGAACGACAGGTAGGCGATGCCGCCCTCGCTCTTGGACTCCTGCACCGAGAGGCCGGTGCACACCACATGGAGACTGCCGCGGTACGGATGGACCAGCTCGCCGGGGCCTCCCACTTCGCACGCGTCGATGATCCGATCGCGCTGCAGGTGGTAGTCGAGGCCAACGACGTACCCATCGACCGAGAACTCGCGTGGCTTGCGCCCGAGGTCCTCGGTGAAGGGCGTGTCGCGCTGCGCATACTCGTGGACTACCTGGCGCCGTCCGTAGCCTGCCTTGTGACCGTCCACGCGGAATTCCACACCGCGAAAGCTCGCGGTGCGGTAGTGGTCGCGCCAGCTCATCAGAAGCTCCGCGCGTAGCCTTGGTTCAGTTCGAACTCCATGGGCCCACGAGTTTCCGAACTCACGCGGGTGCCCGTCGGCATCCGCGTGAAGTCCACCTGGACTCGCGCCAAGCTATCGCGCACAGCAGCGGACCTTTCACCCACCGCCTCGGCGCCCACTGGCGGTCCCAGGCGCGCACCTGCACCCAGCCCCTTCGCGCCACCTCCCGCGCCGACCGTCTTGCCAGCCGACGACGGGATGCCGCCGATCAGGGCTTGCGCCCAATCGGGAAGCAGGCGGTCCAGTTTGTCGGTCACCCAGCGAATCGCGGGCTCGATCGCGCGCTTGAGGTTCGGCAGCAACTCAGTGAATGCCCGCGTGATCAGCGCAACCGGATTGAGCGTTTTCCAGAGCCCAATCAGCCCTTCAAGGAATCCGCCTTTGAATCCTGCCGTGATGTCGTCCCAGATTCCGCTGAGGAAGTCCCCCGCGACGCCGAAAATGCCTTTCACCGTTTCCCACCAGGCTTCGAATCCACTCGTGATCAGATCCCAGTTCTTGTAGAGCTTGTACGCAGCGACGCCGATCAGCAGCAGCGCTGCCAATATCCAACCCAACGGGGTGGTGAGAATGGCGACGCCGAGCGCATAGACCGACAGGGTCAACTGCGCAATGGCGGTGACGACGACGGTCGATATCACGGCCGCCGTGATGGCCAGAATGACGTTGGCGGTGCCGAACTCGGCGCAGAGCCCTTCCACGAAATCGGTCAGCGGCTTGACCTTCGCGCGCAGCTTGTCGAACTCCGCGCGGATCTCTTCAATCCGGTCTGGCAGCTTTTCCAGTTCGTCGCCCAAGCGCTCGAAGAACCCGCGAATCTCATCGCCATGCTTGCTGACGAAGTCCGTGAGCTGCTCAATCAGCTTCGTCATGACCGGCATCAGCGCCGAGCCGGCGACGTTGCGCAGCCCGGTGAACGCGCCTTTGAGGCTGTCCAGCTTGTCGCCGAAGTCGTCTGCTGCAGAGATGGAGTCGGTGCTGATGACCAGATTGAGCCGGCGCGCCTCCGCCGCGTAGCGGGCGAGGCCCTCGCTCCCTTCCATCATCAGCGGCAACAGGCGCACACCGGCCTTTCCGAACAGCTCAGCCGCCGCCGCCGCGCGCAAAGTCGGATCGCGAATCGCCTGCATCTTGTCCGCAAACTGCGGGAAGATCTGCTCGGCGGTCTTCAATCGACCACTCGTGGTCTTGAGTGAAATGCCCAAGGCTTTGAGCAGATCGGCCGGCCCCTTGCCTTTCGCGGCTTGACCGAGGTTCCGGGTGAGCGTCTGCAAAGCCTTGTCGAACGCTTCAGTCTCCACCCCGGTCTGCTTCGCGCCGAACCGCCACTCCTGCAGGGTTTCCGCATTGATGTCGATCGAGCGGGAGACGTCGTTGACCGCGCCCGCGGCATCGGCGAATGACTGCAGCAGGCTGTAGGCCGTTGCGCCTGCGGTGGTCGCAAGCGCTGCGATGGCGCCACCCACCATCGTGAGGCGGGCCACTAGGCCGCCGAGCGCGGTCTTCACTCCTCCGGCCGCGCGCGTCAGCTCCCCAAACCCCATCCGCTGGCCGAAACCGCGAAAGCGCGCCGTCACCTGGTTGTGGAAGCCGGCGATAGACCGCTGAATCCGCCCGACCGTGCCGGTGATGTTGTCGATCCCTCGGATGACTACCGAGAGGTCGAAGCGTTTGCCTGCCACTTTTGCAGCTCCCTCAAGCGATCCACCCAGAACCGCAGGGTGTCGTCCGTCATTTCATCGAACTCGCTGGGCGGCCACCCGAAGGTCGCCGCCAGCGCGGTTACGGCTTGCTGCCAGTCTCCGGGCCAGCCTGAAAGGACTCCCCCAACAGTTCGCACACGCCGGCGATGTCCTCCGCCTCCATCTCGTCCAGGAGAAGGCCCGACTCGCCCATGACCTTCGCGGCCAGGTCGAGCATGTCGCCCATGGTCGGGTTCGACGCAGGGAAGGCTCGCAGGTGCTTGCCCTTGACGCGGCCCAACGTCACCTTCGCGACTGTCTGGCCACCCAATTGGACAGGGTGCTTGAGGGTGTAGACCTTCTCGCTCGACATCACGCGATCTCCTCTGCGCTCATGCCTTCCAGGCGGAATCCGATGTTGCCCTCCTCGGTGTTGCCGGTGCCTTCGCTCGCGTACCAGGCGCCGCGCAGCACGATGGCCTTGCCGTTGGCCAGCCGCATGTACGCAGTGGCATCGGTCAAGTCGAGCAAGGCATCGAGGCTCATCTCACGGTGGTCGGTGATCTCGCCTTCGATGAAGCAGGCTTGCGGCACTTCCTTGTAGCCGTGGATGCCGTCAGCACCCAGAACGGCATCGCGCTTCCCGCGCCCGAGGTTGTAGGTGAAATTGCCTTTGGCCCGGTAGATCGTGCTGTCGACCTTCAGCTCGATCACGCCGCCGACGCGGTTGTTGCTCATGTGGTCCTTCCTTCGGCTTACAGCCGGAACTGAATCTGGGTGGCGAGGATGCGCAGGCCGTTGATCAGGTCAGGCGGCAGGAGCACGTCGATTCGGCTCGGGTCGGCGGCGTTGCGCTCGACAATCAGATCCGCGCGGAACTGGTCGAAGTTCTCGACGAGGCCGAGCTCCTCCCACTCGCGGAACTTCGACACCGCCTCGGCCTTGATCAGGCCCGGCGTCACGACGGCCTGCCCGGGCGCGAACCGCACGCCGTCGTTGCCGACCTTGTGCCGCGGGTACTTGGTGAGCAGGTAGTTTTTCCAGTCGTGCCGCAGCGTCGAGAGCGTGAACAGCGTCTCGACGTCCAGGTAGGCCGTGTCGACCGCGCCTGCGGCGTTCCGGCGGTACGTGGTGATCAGCCGTTCCGTCACCATCACCCCGCCCGCTTCCACAGTCGTCGTGGCGATGCCGTCGAACAGCAGCAGGTTGCGCTCCTGCAGCGTCTGGCGATCGATCTCCGCAGGAGGCAGGCAGTAGCGATAGGGCAGCGCCTTCAGCGGGCGCGCCGGATCGAGGCTGGCATACCGCGCGGCGATCGCCGCAGTTTCCGCCGCCTTCGCCCAGGGCGGCATCGGCTCACTGCCGGCCGCCACAATGGACACGTGCGGGCTGTTGCGGGAGGTGCCAAGTGCGCTCAGTTCGGCCAGGGTGCCGCGCGCCGCGGCGAACGCATGGCCTTCGATCTCGCGCATCGCGTCGAAGCGGTCCGCCAGTTCGTTTTCGACCTCCACCAGGTTCGCGGCGTTCGTGTACGGCAACGCCCAGACCTGGAACCAGTCATCACCCAGCGCCGCAATTGCAGGGCGCACGTCGGGGTTGCGCGCGCCACCGCTCATCGCGGTGATCGTGGTCGTGATGCCCGGCACGGCCGGCTCGCCATGAAGGTTCAGGCGAATGTCGATGTCGTCGCCGGCTTCGCCCCGGTGGCGCGCCTGCAGCTGCACGACGGTATCGCCCAGGGCATCCAAAGGCGCCGGCAAGCCGGTCACCACGACCGGAAGATCCGCAAGCTCGTCCAGCGCACCATGCAGCTTCGCGGCGAGCTCTTCGGCCGTGTCTCCGGCGGCCACGGCGACGTGGCAGGCCTTGCCGGCGATGTAGATCGAGAGTGTGCCTGCGGCGTTCGCCTGACCCGCGAGCGCGATCGCACCCTGCGACGCCACGGCCTCGTCCGCGTCCTGCAGCGGAAGCGCCCACAGCTCGTTCGTACCGCCCTGGGCGAGTGCGGCCTCGACCATCGTGGCGAGCATCGAGCCGGCACCGAACAGGCCGCGCGCGGTGTCCAGGTGCGTGACACGCACCGGCACCAGCGGCGACGCCGCGCCGTCCTGCAGCTTCTGGCCGATGAGCAGCACCCGGTACCGAAGCAGCTGCGCGCCACTGACTGCGCGGCTGCTGTTGATCTCGGTGTAGACGCCCGGCGTGCGCAGGTCGTTGGGGATCTGGTCGAACGAAATCATGGGGACTCCTTGCGTGCGCGAGGCTTGGGCGGGGCGGCGGGTGCGGGTTCCGGCACGATGTCGTGCGCGGATTCCGTGAGTTCGGGTGGGGCGACGTCGCGCACCTCCAAGATGGGCGGTGCGGCCGGCACTTCGACGACATCGCCGCATTCGAGTCGGCGCAGCCAGTACGGCGAGCGCGGCACGCGGTCACCGTCAGGCGCCAGTCGGCGCGTGTTCGGCCAGCGCACCAGGCGTCCCGGGGCGGGCTTCACGTGCAGGAGGTACGGGGTGCTCATGGCGTGGGTTCTTCCTCGGAGAATCGCAGCCGCGTGCGCGCACGATCGCGCGGGTCGGGCTGCTCGTTGGCAAGGCTGTAGTCGGTGGCGATCTCGGTCAGGTCGTCCGCTTCGAACACGTCCGGATCCGGCGCGTGGGTGAAGTATTCGACGGTGAACGTCAGGACGACGGCGCCGATCAGGCGGTCGCCGGCGTCCGATATCGTCAGCGTCGATCCGTTCATCTCGGTGTCGTTGGCGATCCCGCCCAATGTTTCGTCCAGCAGAACGCGCTGCTCGACGGAGAGCCCGAAGGCGTCGAGTTCATCGTCGAGCGAATTGAGGTCGCGGAGGTCCTGCGCCGCTTCGATCACCAGTTCGACGCGCCGGCGGTACCGGCGTGGCGACTCGTCGAAGATCTCCGAGCGCTCTGAGCGGGTGTAGATCAGAATCGCCGGCAGCTCCTGGTAGTCGTCGGCCAGCGCGGTCGGCTCTTGCGAGAGCGGGTTCGGGCGGTTCGCCCAGACGCGATTCATCGCTATCGTTCGATCGAGCAACGCTGCCCGCACGGCTTCGCGGATGCGCTGCCGCGGGTGAACGGAGGTCATGGTCAATCCAGGTGGAGGCGGAGGCTTGCGGTGCCCTGCCCGTCGAACTCGGGCTCGACGACGCGGTAGGTTCGCCCGCGGATCACGCATCGGTCACCGGACACCGGCACCTGCTGCAGTTCTGCGAGATCGACGTGCAGGTAGGGTCGATTGCTGAGGATGGCGGCGCCAGTCTCCGGGTCGACCTGCTCGGTCTGAGCTTCGAAGATGCCGTTGATGTCGTAGGCCAGGCCCGAGCGGTGCAAGTAGCGCACCCGCTTCGGGCCTTCGCCGAACACCGCGATGCACGAACGCATCGCGGTGCCGACCTGCGCTTCCCACGGCGTCTGTGGAATGGGCATACCCGCTTACTTCGCCGGGGCGCCCTTGCCGACCTGTTTGACCTGGACGCTCCCGGCCTGCGCCTTTTCCTTGGCAGCCTCTTGCGCCTTTGCAACTTCCACGCGCTTGGCATGGCCCTGCTTGATCAGCGACTTTGCGACGCTGTCGGGGAGGTCATGTTCGCCGGGCGCGAGAACTTCGACGTCCTTGTCGTCGGGCTTCTCGCGGTGGTGAAGCGTGACGGTGGTGACGACCTTCATGGTCAACCCTCCCCATCCGACACGGTGGCCGCGAACGTTGCATCCGGGCGGTACGGCACGACCAGCGGCGCACTCTGCATCATCAGGATGCGGCGACTGGGGTCCGGCTTCGTCCAGCTCTTGGAGAAGAACTCCAGCGGCTGCAGGCCTGCATCCAGATCCATGATGGCGCCATGGTGCTGCACGCCCTGCACGTCCGGGCTGGCCAGGATCACGGTGAACTCCGGAAGGATCGGCTTCTCATCGAGCTTGGGAATGCCGTTCTCGTCTTCCTCACCCGTCTCGTCGACGTACCAATCCTGGTAGATCCAGAAGCGCAGCCCGTTGAGTTCGCCCTTGAAGGTCAGTCCCAACTGGGCGAACTGCAGCGCGACGATCGCGTCGGTGGATGCGCTCAGGGGACGGGTATCGAGGTGCTTCTTGACCTCCTCGTCCTCACGGAACAGGCGCCATGCTTTGGTGTCCATGACAACATCGCGAATGGTCGCGCCGCTGTCCTGCAGGATGAGGGCGGTCCAGTCCTCGAGCATCTCGACCGGCTTCACGCCTTGCTGACCCCAACGGTTCGCACCGGTCAGCACCACGGTGTGCGATGCCTTGCGTCCGAAGTCGACCACGACGGTCGGGTAGCCGTCACCCTTCACGGTCACGCGGCCGGTAGCAAGCACTTCGCCCGCCATCACTTCCTTTCGACGAACCAGCATCTCGATCTGGTCTGCCGTGGAGATGGACAGGTTCGCCTGATGGCGATCCATCGGGGCGCTGTCGCCGCCGATGCGCTCACCCGCGCGACGCTTGAGCGCCTTGGCAGGGTCGTGGTAGCGCTTGTCCTTGGTGTACGCCGGGGTGAAGGAGTTGGTGACGTAACCCTCGTCCTCGACCAGGCGGCCTTCGCGCAACGGGTGCACGAACGGCGCGATCCGGCGGCGCTTGTTGGCAACATCGAACTTGATGTCTTCGGTATCGGAAGTTTCCAACTCCGGGAAGAACGCCGTGAGCAGGGCCGTCTGCGGTCGCTTCAGGCTCTGTACCAGGCGGTTCAGACGAGTGGTGCTGTAGATATCCATGGGGTCTCCTTCGCCTTACGCCTGGACCGGCGTGTGCAGGAAAATGCTCAGGTCGCGCAGCGGTTTCGCCACGGTCTTGGCCGTGTGGCCAGCGCCATAGATCAGACGTGCCGCGTTGAAGTCGCCCGTGAGGTACACGACCGCTTCGCGGATACCGGGAGTCGCGTCGACGCTTTCGGCGAGCACGACACTCGGCGCCTCGCTCCCGTCGCTGGCCTCAGCGGCGCTCAGGGCGTACTCGCCGTCCGCCTTCAGGCCAAGCACCTCACCGCGGTCGTACGCGCGCCCGGCAGCGAGGAGCACCTTGCGGGTGCGCAGCGGGAAGTCGCCGGCGATGAGTGCGTCCGGGGTGAAATCGCCGACCGTTTCGAAGCCGGCACGGCTACGGGTTTCGTTGTTCATGGCTGTCTCCTAGCTGGCCAGGCCCAGCGCCTTGGCCGTTTGAATGAGGCTGTCCTCGCCGCCCTCTTCGGCGTCCGCGTCCGCGCCCACTGTGGCGTTACCCACCCCTCGCATCGCCGCATCCAGCTTGTCGAAGCCATTGGACGTGCTGGCCTTCGGCGCCTTCTGGAGCAGCGCGGTTGCAGCATCCGCGCCGGCATCGCTCTCGAACGCCAGATGCCGCGCAAGGTCCTCGCGGCCCTGCGCGTGTTCGCTGGCGAGGATGGTCTGGATGCGCCTCCGTTCCTCCGAGCGGCCGACGGCGTGCGCCTCGGATCGGATGCCTTCGGCTGCCGCGGGATGCTGCTCGGTGACCTGGGCGGCAGTGAGTTGGGTCGGCTTATCGGCAGCCGGCGCGCCGTCGTGCTTGTCCATGAAGGACTCCTTTTCAGTGCTGCCGGCGGCAGCGAGGGCACCCGCCGATGCGCGCACACGCGCCTGCAGCTGCGAGATCACACCCTCGTAGCTGCCGATGCGGTCGGCCAGGCCGGCGGTGATGGCGGCCTGACCGACGAGAACGTCGCCTTGGCCGTATTGCTGCGTGACGGTCTCGACGTCGACGCCTCGGTTGCGCGCGACCTTGGCGAGGAAGACATCGCTCAGTGCATCCACGCGAGCCTGCAGGCGCGCGCGTCCATCGTCGGTCGCGTAGTCGACGCGCTTGTAGGGCGACTGCGAGCTGACGATTTCCGTCCTGCGCACGCCGTTCTTTGCGTCGCGATCACGACTGTCCTCGATCGCCAGCACGGTGCCCAGGCTGCCGAGGATGGCCGTCTCGTTGATGACGACCTCCTGCGCGGCAGAGGCGATCCAGTACGCAGCGCTCGCACCGTAACCGCCGACGTAGGCAACGACGGGCTTGACCTCGCGCGCGGCGTGGATCATGTCGGCAAACTCGGAGACGCCGTTCGCCTCACCGCCGGGGCTGTCGATGTCCAGCACGATTGCGTCGATGCGCTCATCGTTGACCACGCGCGCGAAGTCCCGCGCGAGCAGGTCGTAGCTCGTCGCGCCGCTGATCGCCGTGAACAGGTTGGCGTAGCGGAACATGGGGCCCGTGACGTGCAACACGGCCACGCCGTCCCGGTTTTCGACGTCGTAGGTGTGCTCGAGCGGGCGCCCGAGCTTGGCAGCCACTGCCTGCGGCGATTCGTTCTGCCGCTCGGCAATCTCGACGATCGTTTCCATCACCTCGCGGGTGATGGCCCACGGTTCACTTCTCAAACGGGACAGCACCCGGATCATGCGGACACCCTCTGAGCCATGTGGCGATCCACACAGCGGCTGACGATCTCTTCGATCTGTTCTTCGGCCTGTTCAATCGCGGCCGGCGGCGGGGTGGATTCCGCCCCGCGCAACCCGAGGCTCTCGGCGTAGCGCTGCTCGGTGGCGCGCTGCTGCAGCACCTCTTCCCAGTCCAGTCCCTGCTCGGCCGCCTCGCGTTCTAGCGTCGACACGCAATTCCGAATGCGCTCGCCGCTGGCCTGGGCCTCCTTCATCGGGTCTACCCAGCCGCGCCCCGGCCCGATCCATGCGCAGGCGCAGTACGCCGCGCGGTTCTCGTAGAAGTCCGGCGCGTCCACCTCGCCGCGGGCCACCGCTTCCTCCAGCCACAGCTCGTAGATGGGATTCGCCCAGTAGGTCGCAAACCACTGCCGGCGCGCATTGAAGTAGCGCCAGGCCTCCAGCAGTGCCGCACGGGCGCTGCTGTAGTTGGTCTTGCTGAAATCCTTCATCAGCAGCTCGTAGGGCATGTGCAGCCCCGTGCTGATGTAGCGCAGGATCGCCTCGACGAACTTCTCGTAAGCGCCGTTCGGGCGCGTCGGCGTGAATGCGTTGAGCTTGTCGCCCGGATGCAGCGGGATCACCCCGGCGCCTTCGAGCTTCACGTCCCACCCGTTGCGGGACTTCATGAACTCGTCGGTGCTACCGAACAGATCCGCGATCTCTTCCGCCTTGAGCGGAGTTTCGATGAACGCCGCGATCAGGCTGTTGACGATTACCGTCTGAAGCTCGGTGCGCTGGTAGTGATCCAGCATCTTGAACGCAGCCATGACCGGCGCGAGAAGCGCCTTGCCACGGGTCTGCCCGGACCGCAGTTGTTCGAACAGGTGGACGACTCGACGCCGGCCGTGCGGCGTGCGTGCCGGCACGCGCTCGAACACCTCGGCCGCACCGAGCTGATACAGATCGCCCGGATGAGCTTTGCGGATCTGGTAGGCGATGGCCTCCCCGAGTTCGTTGATCTCGACGCCGTCGCGCATCCGCGCGCCATTCGTCTGGCCTGGCGGCGTTCCCAGCCTCGCTGGGTCCACGAGCTGCGAGCACGTGGCCCATTTCGCTCCGGGGCGGTCAGGCAGCCAATGCGCAAGCGCCAGGCCGTCGCCCGCAAGGAACGCCGTGCGCAGCATCACCACCGACTGGCCGCCGAAGGTCAGATTCCGCGCCGCGTCGAATTCCTGGACGTTCGCGAATGTGCGCCACTTGGCCTCGGTTCCGCGCGACCACTCATCAGCCCATTCCTTGGGCTTGCCCAGTGCCCGGTAGTCGGGCTTGGCCGAAAGGCGCAGCCCGGTACCGATGATGTTATCGACATTGGTCCGGACCGCGCCGCCGGCGATGCCGTTGTTGCGCTCCAGGTCGTAGCTGCGCGTCGCCAGCGTGTCGCGCTCACCCTCCAACTCGCTGTCGGCAGACTCCAGCGCGGGCAGCCAGGTGCGCAGTTCACGCGACGTGCGCGACGCCCCCGTGTGCGCGGTGTCCTGGGCCCGGATGGGTTGTCCGTGCCGGTCGAGGATCTGGACTTCGCTCATGGCTGTCAGAACACGAATCGCACCGGGCCGCGCCCGCGAGCCGATCGCCCCTCGCACGCCGCGACCTTGTCCCGCAGCGTGTTCACGTACGCCTGAAGCTCGCGGATGTTGGTCTGCGTGTAGGTCACCGACTTGCCTGGTCCGAACGCCAGCGACTGCGCGCGACTTCCGGTCTGAAGCTGATGCAGCGCCAGCTCCGCCTCTGCCAGGCGCAGCCGGGCGGCGGCGCAGTCGTCTGGGAGGCTGGTCATAAGTACGGGTCGTCTACCTTCGTGATGCGGGGTTTTCGTGGAACCGCGGGCGCGGCCCCGCGCGCGGGTTTCTTCGTATCCAGTTCGTTGCGCAACGTGTCCCACTGGGCCGCCGTCCATCGGTCGATGCCGACGAGGGCCGCGGCGGCGCGCGCGTAAACGCGGCAGTCGAGCGCCTCGTTGCGTCCGTACACCTTCTCCCACTGGTAGCGGCGGAAGCCGCGGACCAGGCGGGGCACCACCTCCTCGGCGGTGAGCTGTTTGAAGTACTCGTCCGGGTACTCAGGGAAGCTGCAGTAGCCAAAAGGCAGGTCGTCGCCCGATTCGTCCGTGGGCTTCTCCTGCTTCAACCAGCCATACAACTCGGTCTTCGCCATCGAAGTGCCGATCGGCCACAGCTTTACCGCGCGACTCTTGCGCTTGCCGCGCTCGGTGACTTCAACCGCCTTCGGCTGGCCGATGATCATTGCGTAGCTGTCACGACCGTCGACCGCGATTACGCGGTTCGCGGCGTGCCGGCGTACCCACTGGTACACCGTGTTCGTGTTGTAGCCGGCATCGATCGCGAGCATCCGGATCTGCAACGCGCCGCCACCTTCACGCGGAAACCATTCGGCCAGAAGCGCATCAAGCGCGCGGTACGGGCTGTCCTTTCCGTCGAGCTGCGAGGTGTCACCGGGAAAGACCCGGTAGGCCACTGACCAGCTCCGCATGTCGGGACCGTATGCCACGATCTCGACTTCGATGCGGTCCTTCTGCACGTCGACGCCGGCGAACAGAATCAGTCCGTCGCCTGTCACCCAACCGATCTGGTACCGCTCGCGCCGGTCGTACAGGCGCTTCCAATCCGGCGCATCACCCTGCCCCTTGTAGGGCAGACCGAGCACCGTGTTCATGAAGGTCTTGCGCTCTTCGATGTTTCGGTGGCTGGACACCCACTCGCGCGCCAGCTGTCCCCACGTCGCGTTAGGCGCGTAGCTGTACGCCGCCCAGATGTGGAAGCTGGCGTGCCCGGGCTCCGCGTCCGGATTTGTGGCCACCCAGCCGATACCAGGCTCGCCAGCGCGCTGGCGACGATCTGCCTCCTCGATCATCCAGCGCTGATGCTCGTAGCCGATCTCGGCGCCACAGCCCTCGACGCAGACGAACGCGGCCTTTTCCGGCTCGCCCTTCGGCCACCGCAGGTTCTCCCACACCAGCTGCTGCTTGTGATCGCAGTGTGGGCACGGCACAAAGTAATGCCGCTGGTCGCCGGCCTCGAATCGACGCTTGATTCGGCTGGTCTGGTCCAGCGTCGGCGTGCTGCCGGCGAGGATCTTCCGGTTCCAGAAGTACTCGGTGCGTTTGATGCCTAGCTTCAGCTGGTCGCCTTCCTCGCCCGCGGTGGCGGAGTAGCCGTCGACCTCGTCGAACATCACTACGCGCACCGACACACGGCGGAATCCGCGCGGGCTGTCCGCGCCGATTAGCATCAGCACGCCGCCGGGGAATGCCTTGCGCAGGATCGTGTTGCCGGCGTCTCGTGTGCCCGGTAGCGGAAAGATCGCCTCGAGGACCGGGGTATCCCGGATCATCGGCGCGATCTCGTCCTTGCTGTAGCCCTCGGCGTCGCCGATGGTCGGCTGCACCAGCATCAGCGGGCATGGCTCGTGATGCGCGTGGTAGCCGATGGTGTGATTGAGAATCTTGCTCCACCCCACACGGGCCGACTTCATCACAGTCACCGACTCGATGTGGCGGTCGGTAATCGCGTCCATGATGCCGCGCTGGTACGGCAGGGTTCGCCACTTACCAACCTCGGCCGCCGACTCCGTAGACAGGACCGCGCAGTCGTCCGCCCACTCCGACAACGTGAGCCGCGCCGGAGGCTTCCAGGCCCTTCGGACCTGGGCCATCAACGCCCTAATCCTCATCGCCGGCCAGCTCCTCTAACGCCTGATTCACGAGCAGCTCGAGCTCCTCAATGTCACGCACGGTCAGCTTTGGAATCTTCCCCTTCGCTGCCGAGCCGAGTCCCTGCAGGCGACTACGCGCTCGCGTGACCATCGTTGTGAACTGCAAGGCGACCACACGCGCGTCGACCAGGTCACCAGCGTCGACAGCCATTTTTTGTTCGATGGCTGCCCGTTGGGCGCGGGCCAATAGCGCACGTTCTGTTACCAGGTCGGGAGCGCCTTCCTCGGCACTGGTTCTACCGGCCGCAATTTCTCGCAGCTGCCGACAGTAGGCAGCTGGCGCATCGGCGCTGTAGCGACCATTCGACAGCCGCGGGATCACTCCCTCGGTGGCGAGTTCGCGCAGCCGGCGCGTGCTGAGACCAAGCATCGCGGCCAGTTCGGTCGCGTTGTAGGACTCGCTCATGTGGTCACGTCACTTGGCGCGGCGAGGCGGAACCCCCCTCGATTCCGAGTTCGATGGCGTCCAGCCCGCTAAGCCGTTGAATGGGCGAGGGAATTCCGAAAATGAGGCGGAACCCCCCTCCCCCGAATTCGGTGCCTCCGTTTTCACGAAACCGCTTGTTTTCAAGGGTTTTCCTCAAAACGGCGGCGGAACCCCCCTATGGGTCCCTACTGAGTAGATATGCCCGGCGGTCGCCGTCCCCCGTATCGGTCGATTGCCAGGAGGGACCCGCGATCACCGGCCGCCGTCGATCCGCACGTCTCGGCTGCGAGATGCGCGTCGCTCGCCCTTGCTCTTGGCCGATGCGATCGCACGCGCAAGCGCCCGCGTATATGCGGCGTAATACCCGTCTTGCACTGCCGCCGCCGTGACGGTCTCCATGTTGAACTCAGGGCGGATGCTCACGCCGCGTTTGAACGCGTACACGATCAACAGCGGATAGCGCGCCGGGCCCGAGCGCCGCACCAGCACCTCATTGCCCCATTTCGAGGACTGGATGAGGAACGGGAGCGGCGTGCTCTGTTGCCCGTTCTGCGCACCCGGTGGGCGTCCAGGCTGGCGGCTCCGCCCGGCCCAGCGGAGCAGCGCACGGGGGCGATCCTTCTTCGCGACGCGACCGCGCGCATTGCGCAGGCGCTCGTCAGCGAGGATCGCGCGACCGTGGCGACCCCCCTCACGGGACGCACCCACAACGTGGTCGACCAGGTACGAGCGGCGCGGGTCTATTCCCACTTCGGCCTGCTGGTTCGGCCAGTTACCCTTCTCGGCGCGGTTGACCTGTATGCCTGCCTGGCTGAACCGGTTACGCAGGGTCAACGCCTGCGCAAGCTCCAACTTGCTGGCGCGCTGTCCGTCGAAGGCCAGCGACGTCAGCGCCTGCGCAGAAGCGAATGGAATCTGATCCGACGCGAGGACTCCGAACGAAGCGGCGATAACGTCGGCATTCGTCTCGACATCAACGCGCACGGGGCTACTCCCCTTCCCTGGTCGTCAGGGCTTCGTGCCGAGGCGATGCCTGTCGAGGCAGTCCGCGGTCTCTGCCCGCTTGTTCTCGCTGTCCTCGAATGAACCCAGCACGCCCACGTAGGCCTCGGCCCACACGACGTAGTTGTCGCTGTCAGGGGCAGTCGGAGGGCGGAGGGCAATCGCTCGTTCGCTGCACCCTGCAGGTGGCGCAAATCGCCCGGTGGTGGGCTTCACGGGCCAAGTGCAGGACGACAGGATCAGCGCCGCCGTCAAGGTCGCCAGGGACATCAGCGCTCGCAGGCCTGGCTGGACGCGGGACGTTCGCGATGCGGGCATGAATCTTCTCCTGGGCAGCAGCCGTCTGCTGCCGTGTTTCGGCGCCCTGCACTTCGACCTTTTCCGCCGTCGTGCGGCTGATTTCGACGCTGGCCGCGACCGCCTTGGCCTGCGTCTTGAGTTCCCTGACCTCTGCCCGCGGTTCGCTTCCACCGCTCCGATAAAGCGTGACGGCGGCCACCAGCAGCAACACGACCAGGGCGATCACCGCAATGGCCTTGGCCTTCATGCCTTCCTCTGCCGGCGGACTTCGATCACGGCCTGCGCAGCGAACAGGACTGCGAGGGACACCATCATCACCGCCTGCTCCAGCGTGGCCGTGCCTTCGTGCTGCAGCACGCGCGCGACGCTGATCGCCGCTGAGGCGAAGATGCCGAAGCGGGCAAGCGTCAGCAGATGTCCCAGCCAGCACCGCGGCCGCTGCGACAGCAGATTCGTCAGCAGCGCGCCGAACACCGTCACCAGCGCACCGACCAGGTACAGGGTCGTCAGCATCTTCAGCCTCCGCTCGGCTTCCAGTTGCGGCCGATTCGCTTCCCCTGTTCGATCAGGAAGCGGACCGACACGCCGAGGAGGCCGGCACGCACGGCGATGGGGACATTCTCCGTCCAGCCGAACAGTGGGACATGCGGAACTGCGATCGACAACAGCACCGCGCAGAACGCGATGGCGAGGATGCCTCCGAGCAGCTTCAACGCCTTGTCCGGCAGCTGTTCCGGCTCGAAGTAGAAGCTCGCTGCGGCTCCGATGAGGGCCGACGCGATCGCCCACCAGGTCAAACCATGGGCCGTCGCCGCGACGCCGAATGCGGCCATCGCCTGGCCGACTAGCCCGCCCGTCTCAGCCTTCATCACTTCCCCTTTGAATAACCGCCGGCCGCGAGGTACACCCGCAGCAGCGATTCCAACTTGTGTTCTCTCTGGCCGTAGCCGGCGCCGGGAAGGCTCGCCCATTCCGGCGCGCACTTCTCGATCGCCGATGCGAATCGGCCGGCGCGCAAGTCCTCCAGTGCCTTCCTGCCGCGGATCAGCTCAACCGCGCCGAGGTCCTGGGACTCGGGGCCGAAATCACTCAGCTTCAGTTGCTGGGCGAGGCCGCGCCACGTGCGGCGCAGGAACTGGTAGCGCCCCGCCGCGGTGCTGTGCACCTGATAGCGCGGAAGCCAGACGGAGCGCTCCGGGTGTGCGTGGTAGCTGCTGAAGAGCGAGCCACCGACCAGCACGTTGTATCCGTCCTCCCCGCGACCCGCGGTCCCTTCCGAGAACGCCAACATGTCGAGGAACGCACACACGTTCGCGCCGCCTGCGCCGATCTGCGCAGCTGTGATCCGTGGCATCGCTCGTCCGCTTGAAGTGGTCGGTCACCGTCGCTGGATAGGCGCCGTGTCCCTCTCGGGACTCGCCTCACCAAACCAATCACTCCAGTTGTCGGCGCCGGCCCCTGTCGTCATCACGACGAGAATCCTGGGCTTTTCGCGCGACGGTCGACCTAAGAAGAAAGCCCCGCCGTTAAGCAGGGCTCGTGGAATTCTCTCGATGTTGCGCATTCAACATGGAAAAGTGTGGGGGAATCTACCCCACACGCTTACGCGGCGCCGCTGACCTCGTATCGGGAGACCGCGCGGGCCAGTTCGTGCGCCGCTTGCTGCTCAGCGTCCCGGACCTGGTCATACAGCCATTCGTAGAGGCACTTCCACCGCTCGCGGTACGTCGAGACGTCTCGGCCAATGCGCGTCGCGCGTCCGCGATCACTCATGGGTAACACGCCAGCGGCGCGACAGGTCGGGCAGCTGATCTTCAGTTGCTCGAGGATCAGCGCCCCTCGGCCGCCGCAGGTGTCGCATAGGTTCCGGTGCGCGATTTCGTTTAGCACCGATTCGCGAACCGCCAGATGGGTTGCAGGGTCGTAAGGCCACACCTTGGCCTTTGCATCGTGGTACCGGCGCTCGAGCGACGCGATCTGGGCGCGATCCCGTGCCGTCGAGGCGTTCCGCCTCAGCACATCTTCCTGCGCAATGTGAAGCTCCGTGCGCGCCATATGCACCTTGGCGACGCGATGCCCCGCCTCCGCGTGGACGATGTTGCTGATCGTCCGATCTAACTCCGCGCGGCTGAGCCTGGCGCCATCTGGCCACCAGAGCCGGGTGAGCACCTCGCGCCCCATTCCCTTGGGAACGAATGCCAGTGCCGCAGCGATGTCCTGCGGCGTAAGTTGGGGCATGCCGCCTCGCCCGGTGTCGAACTTGATGTGTGCCGGATTCAGGCGGGCCAGTAGTTCTCGGACATCGGCCATCAGGCCACCTCCCGCGCTTGCTCGAGCACGAAGAAGACGTCTTCACGGAGTTCCGCGAGTGTCACGGTCCGCGTGTAGGTGCCGATCAGCGACGCCCGGCCCCTCAGGTCCCGCTGCAGCCACACCACGCGCCGACGCGGTGTGAGGTAAAGCGTCCGCTGTCGCCTGGCCGATAGCTTCGTCAGCCCTACCCACGCGCTCTCGATCTCCACTTCCAGGGCCATTCCGTCGTTCACGCAGGTCGTCTCCAGTTCTGAACCAATGCGATCACCTCGTCGCCCGTGCTGACCGCGTAAAGTGTCCCGCCGCGCCAGCGCTGGGCGAACTCACGCTGGTTCCGGTTGAGCCCAGCGCGGCCGTAGCGCGTCTCAGGGTTCTTGAACTCCACCAGGTGGTTCGCGCCCATGCACCCGACAACCACGTCGGGCCACCCCGAGACGCCGGCATGCGAGAGGTCCTGTACCGAGCAGCCCAGCTGCTCGAACAGATCCGTCAGCTCGACGTGGTTCGCATCCCGCTTAGTGGGGGCGCGCTTCATTTCGCCAGACTCCATGCAGGTGCGATGCAGGTGCCCAGGAATAGGCTGGTCCGAGAATCACTCTCGTTCGAAGGGGAATCGCGATGAAGTCGCCGGCGCACCGCCTGTATCCAATGCACCCGGGTGAACTTCTGCGCGAGCGGTACCTCGTGGCCCTGAACATCAGCGTCAGCGAACTGGCGACCCATCTGCATCTTCCAGCCAAAGAGCTGGAGGATGTTGTGAACCAACGTCGTCCCGTTTCCGCGGACATGGCTGCTCGCTTGGCGCGCTATTTCGGCGGCGATGCCCACACATGGCTGATGGTGCAGGCGGACTACGACCTCAAGACTCTGCCCAATCGAGATGCGATCGAGCGAGACATCGAGCCCCTCTTTCCACCGACTTGAGACCAGGACAACGGCAGCGCCTATCGCGGCCGCCGCAATATGGGCGCCGAAGGCCCCTCGCCTGAAGGTGTTTCGGTCCATGGCTCCCTTCGTGCTCAATTCGGTAGCGGACCGAAATAGCGGTCGACGGTGACGCAGCAATCGCCGGCCCTCCACTCCGACCACTCGTGGCGCCAGGAGAGGACGCGCGGGATTGACGATCCCAGCAGCCAGACGACGTAGAAACCGTCGACTGCCGGCGGCTCGTCACCGGTACGCACGCGGATCTCGCCCGTCGTCAGCGTCGGCTGGCGTTTGCCGCACCAATGGCACCGCGGCTCCTCATTGCGTTCTGGGGCATTCATGGCACGCTCCCCGAGAGCCATGCGCGAACGGCCGGCGCATTGCCGCTGCCGATGGCGAGTGCCACGACAAACATCGCGACGAGGACGAACCACAGCGCCCCCGGGAGACCTTCGCTGTCGGCACGCTCGACGACGAACAAGTAGCCGTCCTCTTCGTGGGGAGCCGCGGTCAATACACCGTCCGCCTCCAGGCCCCAGACGTCGTGTACGCGCGCTACTTCGCTGCCGATGGATGCCACCTGCCATGAGCCCGAGGCAGCGTGAAAGCGCGGGCATCTGTCGAAGGCATGGGCGAGTCCATCTCTGTCGACGGCCACCCACTGGGCCCACGCTGGGAGGCTCGATCCGAGTGAACGGGTCATGCGATGTCCCCGTCGTCGTCAGGATTTGCGGGCGTCACTATCCCGTGCGCTGAGGCAAGTACGTCACGCCAGCGATAGGCAGTGGCTCTACTGACACCAAAGGCGCATTCGATCTGGGCCACAGAGGGAAATCGGTGTAACTGGTAAGCCCAAGACGTGAATCGGATGATCAGTTCGATGTGCGAGACATCATCACGAGACTTCGTCCTTATGGGCTTGACGAAGATCGGAGGAACTTCCGGTTTCTCGACACGGAATGAGGGGCCAACGCCAATGCTCGGTGCAAGGTTCACGGCCGTTCCCCTGCGACGCTCCCGGTGTCGCGACTGAGGCCCGCTTCGCTGGCCAGTTCGTCGAGCGATCGGTTTGCCGCTTCCGGGTTGAAGACTTCACCGAGCAGCAACCGTAGCTTTGCTGCCCTGTCGGCTTGCGTGCCCGGAACCTGTAGTACCGGCTTGAACGGGTGGTAGTCGATCTCCCCAGCCGGCTGAGGTGGCAGGGCCAATCCCTTCAGGACGTTCTCGACCGCACGGTCGTAGGCCTCACGACGCATGCGCCTTGCCTCGGCTGCCCCGGCTTGCCGATGCAGGTGACCGTCGACGAACGTCCACACCAGGCGAGAGAACGGGCTTCGTTGAGCGCTGGTCCTCGTGAGGAGTTCGCTGTTCACTGCTTCGAAATCGGGCACACCCGCGGCAATCTTTCGCAGCTCCGGCAGGTTCGGCGGCCATTCGCGACCTTCCTTCGCCATCCGATCGAAGGCATCGAGCACCTGTCGCTCCGTGAGTCCCCGCAGCCCGTTCGCCCAGATGTTGCCGGCGACCGTGAGGCGTCCAGTGCCATCGATCGGCAGGTCACCTTGCATCGAGGTCCATTTGTGCCCCCAGACCGCCTGGGCTGCGAGCCAAAGGCGGGCCAGCATGCCCGGTGCATGAGGATTCACCGGCAGCGGCTCGTCCGAGGATTTCGGCGGCCCTGCGCGCGTTTCGGTCAACAAGGCTTTCACGGGGTTGATCTGTTTCACGGGGGACTCCAGGGAATTCGCTGGGACCAGCTGCGTGACGGCCGCGCGCGGTGGCGACGGCCCATGCGAAGGGCTTCGCGATTGGAGGGGATCTGGCCAGTGCTTCCCGAACCGTCTCGGCCAGGGCTTCCGGCGTCACGCCTTCGGCCAGCGCTGCAACCAGATCGACGTGGTGGGGGTTGGTGCTGACGCACCCTGCCTCCCGCATCAGGCGGCAAGCACGCCCGGCCACCGTCGGCTCGACGATCGCCCCACCGTCCATCGTGCTCGCGCGCGCCGAGAGGTGACTCTCGGTGTGCTTCAAGAACTCTGGAGTAATGCTTTTGCTTTTAAAGGTTTCCTTCCCTTCCCTTGGAGCGCATTTCCCGGGGGACACACCGGGGGTGTCCCGGGGGACGGGTTTGGTTTGTCCCGGGGGACGTAGGTCACTTGTCCCCGGGGACGTTTCTCCCTTGTCCCGGGGGACGTGCTCAATGTCCCCGGGGACGAGTCTGGGGACAGGATCGGCACACCACCGCTCCTGTCCCGAGGACAGGTAATGCGCTTCCCACTGCTCGAAGGTTGGATAAACCGGGGACACGTCAGCGCGCTGCGCAGCCTTCTTGATGCGGCTGCACTCGGTTCGGTAACGCTGATACAACTTCTGCGCCCAGGCTTCGAGAGCCTTCTCCGCGACCGTGGCGTGGTACCAGCGGCCGTCATCACAAAGCTCCCAGCCGTGCATTGCTTCGGCTTTGTGCCGCTTCCACTCACGAAGCGAGCGCCCGAATCCAGCGTATTGCGAGAGCAGCGCATCGTCGTTCGGAAGGGAGCCAGCAGGCAGCTGGTGCCAACTGGCACACCAGAGCAGGACAGCACAGCGAAACCCCTCACCGCTGGTTACTGCAGCCAACCGGCTATCACGCAGCCGGACAACGTCTAGCGGCATGTACGGGAAATCCCGGAGATCCACATTGACGGCAACGAGGGGCTTCATGTCGCCTAGGCCTCACCCTCAGACACTTCCTGCGCCTCGGCCTTTCGTAGCTCCTCAACGATTACGTTCGCTACGTGGCCGCCCTTGCCATCGCCCCAGCGGGAAATCCACTTCAAGAGGTCTGCGTTGCTCCTCACAAACGACCGCAGCAGCTCATTCGCTGCAGTCTCAGGATCGGCTGCCAGATCCTGATGGCGGGCGCGCTCAGACAGCAAAGCATTGATGAGCGCACTAAGGTGCATTGGAGGCACTATCACCAGCGCGTCGTCGTCCCTCTCGTCTGCGGTTTCTTGCCGGATAACGACATCGCCGTTGACGTTCGTATAGACCGCGATGGCTCGCGTGCTGTGAAACACAATGGAGCCATCCTCACGAGACCAATGGAACTCTTCTGACATCACACACTCCTAGCTGACCTAGGCAATGCAATCCCCCAACCCGCTAGGCTCGGGCTGTCCTTCCAGGCGCTACCTGGGAGTGAGGGGGTGCGAAAGGTGCCCAGACAGGGCTCGAAATAGTTCATAGCCGCACCCGTGCGCGTCGCTGGGGCGTGACTTGTTCCTGCGGAGCCACCGGGCCCTTCTCGAGTCGCCTGAGATCTACCGCGAGCGTGAACAGCTCGTGCGGCGACAATCGGGGGAAGAGCGCGCGCAGCTCCTTCACATCGCGCCTGAGGACGCGCTGCGCCCTCTTCGATCGAGCGCCAGGTGGAGGCGGGAATGGGATCACGCGCGCACTGGGGCGCGACTGCGGCTCGACCATGAGCGGATTCCTCGATTGATTGGAATCCGTCACCGCGCGACCAAACGAGGTGACGGACGGCGCGAGGTTGGTCGACCGGACCGAGGACCGGCAGGGCTTTCGCCCTCCCCGCGCCGCCCGCCATTGGCGTGCCGCGCTGCGCGCAAGACCCATCGTTGGCCCAGAAATGACAAAAGCGCCGGCATCGGACGATGGGCGCTTGCGCGCCTCGGTACTCGGGCGACCAAGCCCGGCCACCGGATTCACGGTGACGCAGTGAGGCTCGCCCGAGCCGAATCGAGAGTCTATGCGAATAGTTGTAAAGAACGCTTCGATCCCGCGATGGCTGAGATTGACCTCGATCAGAAGCCTGCGCCATTCGGGCGAACACACTTCGACACGGTACGCCATTGCGGCGCCGGACCCGGTCAGGAGAGTGCATTCATGCCTACGCTCGAAGAGGTGCAAGAACAGCTCAATGAGCTTCAGTTTTTCAACCGTACGGGCCTCGGCAACGAAGTCGCGTTCCTTCCGAAGGTGCTCTCGTCCGACGAAAGGATCTACGCGTGCACGCGCGGCTACATTGACAACGCAACCTGGGCAATCGTGTGCACCGGCACTCGTGTGATCCTGCTCTACAAAGGCATGTTCTTCGGCCTCAAGGTCAAAGAAGTGCCGCTTAAGAGCATTCGCTCGGTGACTCTGACAAATGGCCAGGTGCGTGCCGCAATCAGGCTGGCGGTTGACGGAGGCGACGTGGTCATCACGAACGTCCATCAGGACGCCGCAAAGTGGTTTGTCGATATGGTGCGCTGGAGCAGAGAGCACTTGGACACGCCGATCGCGCCGTTCGTCCAGGCCGATCCCGCGAACGATCTGGCCGGCAAGCTCGAGCGACTTGGAAGGCTCCGCAGCCGGGGCCTGATTACCGATGCCCAGCTCGAAGCGCAACGAGAGCGCTTGCTGGCGAATTACCGGCGCTGAGGCGGCGGACGGTGCAGGGGTGAGAGGTCGCATGTCGAAACGACCAGCTTTGCAGCTCCCCCGCACCGCCCACCATGGAGCAGCGCAAAAGACGGCGGGCGGTGTGTTCCTGGTCGCTCGGAATTGGGGAGCGAGCGCCAGGTGAAGCCTCCATCCCGCCCGCCGGAGAATTCCCACGCAGTGCGTGGTTGCGGCGGACGACGCTCGGCCCCCGAGGCCCGAGGAGTCAAGGCACTCTTTTCCTTGCATCGCCCGCCACAGGCGAATCGTGCACGCCCCAACTTTTAGACCGGTGGGCGACGCAGTGAGTCCATGATCCGGGCGTTCACTCCCAGAAAACACTGCGCCGCCCACCGAAGGGGCGCCGTTCGAACGCAGGCTTCCAGCGTGAAGCTTGGGGACCCCGATGCCATTTGCATGGCAGCGCCACGCCGCTCGCCGGAACCTGCAGGGGGACTTCAAAACTACGGTGGACGTCGCGCCCTCATTCCTACGGCCGCAGGATTTGGGGTGCGGCCCCAGGAGTCGCGACGTCCACCGCGCTCCCCTACGGTCCATCTTCGACACGCAGGTGCCGCCTCCGTTTGATTCGGCGCAATTTGCACCACCCTTCGTGCTTGAAGCTTCTACGAAAGTAAGCAGGCCTATTCTCTGGATGCCCGGGCGCGAACTGCTCATGCCCTACTCCGCACCCTGGTCGCGTTGCCACTGCCGTCTGGCGCTGCCTTCTTCGCCTCTTCCTCCGTCGCTACCTTGAGGAGGAGTCGGCGGATCTGAACGAACGCGCCAAGAACGTCAGCAACCTCGCGTAGTGCTGCAGGAATGAGAGGCGCGTCCGACGCGTCGACACCGTTCGCGAATACTGGCGCCAAAGCAATAGTTGCCTCACCGGCTTCGCGCAGTGCGACGCCGAGATCTGCCATTTGCATGTCTGGCGTGTCGGTCTCGAGGGTGTCTCGCACGACTGCGTAGCCGCGGCGCGCCGCCAAATCGCTCTCACAATGCTGTCGGTAAGGCTGCGGGAGCTCTTCGACCCACGGATCTTCCAGGTCGACAGGAAACGTCTTCACGACTCCGCGAATCAGCCGGTCGAAGTAGACACCGTTCTTCGTCTTGGCCGAAGAGGCGCTTTCGATCGTGGCGCCCTCTTCCTTCAGCGGCACCACTCGATCTTCAGGTGCGACGGTCGCCAGATAGCGATCCGACACGCGCTCAGAGAACGGAAGCGTCCTAAGTCGACCATCGCGAATGGCTTGGCGCGTGTGCCTCAGAATCGTGCGCGAACGCGGCTCGCGGTGTTTTGGATCCATCATGGCTTGAGCCTTCCTGATCTGGCCAAATCTGAGTTGAAAGAAGCGGACCGCCGGTGTCATGACCTGAATCAAATTCGGAGGTGACCTTCCGTGCTCATTTGCTAGGGACGATTCCAAAAGCTGAGCACGGAGACGGAAATGAGCTCGGAACACTCGCAAGAACTGTTCGTACCTATCGCGCTTCGCTTCCACATCGAAAGCGCCCTCTGGCGAACCTTGATACGTACCCACCCAGATCCGAAGGCATTTCATGACGCATGGCTAAGGCAACTTCCTTCTTTGCTTGAGCACGCTGACAAGTTCAGGGGACTGTCTTTGGGAACGACGGAAAGCGATGTGCGGAATGCGATCGCCGCAATGACGAGCGAGATCGCAGCTGCGGTTTCCAACCAGAAGGCTCTAGCCCTGTGCGACGAACCGACCGCTCCCGCGGACTGAGGCCCAGCCCGAATCTCACCAACCGGTTTGAGGAAAGATCCAAAAGAGCGCGGCGCATCACGCCTTCTCCCGTGGCTCGTTGCCAATAGCTGGAGTGCCCCGATGATTTCCCTCGAAGCAGGCCTCGAAGCCCTCACGATCACGCGGCAAGCGCTGTCCGCCGCCTTGAAAGCCCGCGACTTCGATCAGGCCACGCTTGAGCTTGCGAAGCTCGGCGACGCGCTCCTCGAGACTCAGAGCGCCGCTCTCAGGCAAACGAAGGTGCTCTTCGAGCTGCAGCAGCAGCACTTGGCAGATGCGAAGCAGATCAAGGAGCTTCAGGAGGCGGTCCTGGAGCGCGCCCGCTACTCGCTTTACGAGGTCTCCGAACGCGTGTTCGTGTACCGCAGCAAGGCCAGCAGTGAGGGGCAAGGTGGCGGCGAGCCAGGCACTCTGGAGCCGGAGCACTACGTCTGTCAGCCGTGCTTCGACAAGGGCCTTCGCGTGGTTCTCCAACGCTGGCCCTTCTACATGGGAGCCCGTGCGCTTCGATGTCCGGGGTGCGGAGCCGTCTTTCCGATCGTCTCCACCGCCCAGGATCCGCAGCTCCCCGCGACCATATGGAGACAGGAACCCTGGTGGTGGGACTGATGACGCAGGCAAACGAGCGCTCACGCCGCCTCCTCTTGCTGGTCCGGTAGGAAGCGGCCAGGCCAAAGCAGCGCGAGCTGGAGAGATCGTTTTTCGGGGATGGGCTTTCGGTCTTCCCACTGCGAGATCGCGGGACCTGTAATGCCCAGCGCGGTAGCCAGACCCTTGACGCTGCCGTACAGCGCAACGGCGTCTTCTTTAACGACCGTGATCTTCATGGCCCCGCATGATAAGTGTACTTATATCCAAATGCAAGCGCCCTTTTAAAGCGCTTGGGTAAGCTTGCTTACATGAGTGAACTCAAAGACCGCGCCATCGAAGCTCGGCTCGCTGCCGGGGTGGACACGCCAGCAGAGTGGGCCCGACGCCTGGGCGTGAAGCCGGCGGCGATCTATCAGATTGAGAGCGGGAAGACTCGGTCGCTAAAAGCGAACACGCTGGCGCAGATGGCCAGGCTCAGCGGACTAGATCCCGAGTACATCCGGACAGGCCGACCAGGCGCGCCCACCGCACCTGCGAAGGGAGCGCAGCTGGGCGGCTTAATCGATACGCAGCTTTTTCTCTATGCGGACGAAATCGTTCGCCATGAAGAAAGGATGCAGGGTGCTGACTTCCCTTCCGCCGACCGTATGATCCGCCTGATCGCCATGTACAACCTGGCGATCGAGCACGGCGGCGTGATCCCAAGAGGAAAGCTGATCGAGATCGCGCACGCTGCCTATCGGCGCAATCCCGAAGCCAATGAGAGCTCAGATGAGCCAGTCGACCCCAAGGCCGGGTCAACCTGACCTCGGCACCCCACAGGTAAGTCCTCCTCGAAGCGCGTAGGGAAGGCCGCCCTTGGCGGGCCTTCTTGCTGCCTGCCGCCACCCCAAGCTAAACGCGGCATAAATTACACTAAGATCACTTACATTCCATCTTGCACTTTTGTATAAGTGTACTTATCGTTTCGTCGTCAATGGTCGTACCAGACCGGCGGAGACAGAGATGGAAGCGAAAGCCTCCCAGCCGCCCACCGCGGCAGATCTACTCACCCACGCGCGCGAGGCGTGGCGCCTCAAGAAGTCGGCCGAGTCGCAGCTAAGTCGACTCCGGAAGTACAGCCGGCAAACCACGGCGATGCGCCGCGATCGGGATCGCTACGCGGAAACCATCGAAACCGCGAACCGCACGCTCGATCGCGTGCTGGGCGGTGCGCTGTGATCGCCCTCTCCATCCCTAATCCCGACAAGAGCCGCCTGCCCCGGCGCACTGCACGTGGCGAAGGAGCAGGCCTGATGGACGCACTCGGATGCTGGGCAGAGCGACTGCCGGCCTACCACTCCGGCGGGTCGTCCTCTAATCGCGCAAGCTTGATCACGGCGAGCATGCCCAGCGCCAGAAGCCATAGTCTCGATAGTTTGCCGAGCATTCCTCTAAACAACCTATCCCCCATTGCAAGCTGCCCCTACGTCCTACACCCCTCGCTGTGGCAGAGGCGCGAGCTAGAGAAGGGTGCAACTCCGCAGCATCGGTCCCTTCGCGGAGTCTCCACCGCCAGTGCAGGCAGCAACGATCGGGTGCCCCTTTCTCAAATCTGCCAAGGATCCGTGCGCGTCCTTGCCGAACTTCAATTGCGGATTAGAGAAGTACATCCCCGCATCAAGCGTGATGCACGGAACTCCGTTGAAGTCCGTGTCGATGCTCTCGACTTGGCCGTAAACGAAGAAGCGCTTGTCCTTGAACGACGCGTCGGCGGCAACAGCGTTCTCGTCGTAGGCCACGGCCAGGTCTCGGGCAGTGAAGACGTCCAGTGCTCCGGGAGCGACTTGCGGCTGGACGATCGGCGGCGGACCGACTTCGGTGGCCACCTGTCCCGCTCTGATCACTACCGGATTCGGAGCCAATGCGATCGCGCCATAGAAGCCCACGACGATAAGGCCCAGGAAGATGATCCCCAGCCACTTCGCTAGCGTTCCCATACCTCGATCTCCGCCGTCGCGCCTCGACGAAAGCGCGACCGCAGATATGTCACAGCCTCTTCAGGAGCTACTTGAGGAGACTCAAATAGACGAGACCCTAGTCCACAAGCGTGGCTGCCGAAAGCGCTCGACGGCGTGTAGCCAGGAACGGTGGCTATGAAGCTCATGACCGCCCATGCCTGGGTACAGAAGTACTTCGAGGAAGCCAGCCGGCCCTCGGAAATCACCCTTCAACGATGGCTGCGAGCAGACAAGGTGCCTGGCCGAAAGGTTGGAGGTACCTGGTACGTAGACGAACACGCATGGCTCCCTGACGGCGATGAGCTGGTCCGTCGGGTTCTCGATGAGGCAATCTGACCGTGATGGGACGCACCCGCTCACGCAGCCGGCTCGGCTGGCCGCCCAACCTCTACCCGAACAAGGCCGGCTTCAAGTACCGGCACCCCGTCACGCGCAAAGAGGTCTGGATGGGGAACGACAAGGCCAAGGCGTTCGCCGCGGCCAAGAAGCTCAACGCCATGCTGACCCCGTCGAACGACCTAGTTGCTCGCGTGATGGGCACCGAGAAGACGGTATCCGATGCCATCAAGGTGTTCCGCGAAGACGACGTCCCAGGTCGGAAATGGGCGCCGAAGACCGCGGAGGTATACGAGAGCGTCATCCGCCGAGTCGAGTCCACCCTCGGCGAGCGAGCCTTGGCCAGCCTCTCGGTGAACGACTGTGCGACCTTCATCCGGAGCATTACGCCCTCCGCTCGATCGCGCCAGCAATTCCGCCTAGTGCTGACTTGGATCCTCGCCTGCGCGCTGCAGGAGGGCTGGATCGACGACAACCCGGCGTTGTCGACGCGCAAGTTCTCGCACGAGCGGCAGCGCGAGCGCCTCACGATCGAGGCCTACCGCGCGATCTGGGAGAAGGCGCCGGCGTGGGTTCGAAACGCAATGGACCTGTCGCTGCTGACCTTGCTGCGACGCGAGGACGTGGTGTCGCTGCGATTCTCGGACGTACGTGAAGGCGCGCTGTGGGTCGTGCCTTCGAAGACCGAGGAGACCTCGGGCGTGCGCCTCAAGATCGCCGTCAGCGCTGAGCTGGACAGGCTTCTCGCTCGCTGCCGCGACGACGTCGTCTCGCCGTTCCTGGTGCACCGTCTGCCGGGCAAGGCGCGTCCGCAGAACCTACGCGCGAAGGAGCGCAAGCACCACACGCAAGTCCTACCGGAGCAGCTGTCTCGCGCTTTCGCCGCCGCTCGCGACGGAGCGAAGGTTACCAGCGAGAACCCGCCGACTTTCCACGAGATCCGAAGCTTAGGCGGTGCGCTCCTGCAGGAAGCTGGGTGGAACGTGTCGCAGGTTCAAACGCTGATGGGCCATAACAGTGAGGCTATGACAAAGGTCTACCTCGAAGGTCACGCATCACCGTGGCAGTCCGTTTCCACAGGAATCACTCTGTTCACGCAATAGCCCTGGGCGCTTTGGGGATTTCGAGAAGTAGCGCGTCGATCTCTGCGTCTAACGGCTCAATGCCAACTAACAGAGATTCCACTCGTCGAAGCTCGTCCGCGGGATTGAGCGCTTGCCTCACTCCAGTTCGAGACGATGAGTGCGCTGCCGCCCCTCGCAAGGCTCCGAACGAATCGAGATCAGCCAAAAGATTCGGATCTAACTTTCCATGGTCGATGCCAATAGGAAGAAGGAGTGCCAGCAAATTCTTCTCCTTAACGCCATTGTTGTCCGACCGCACGAAATGATGAAAAGCCGCCCAGATGGGCGTTAGCCTTACATTAATATCGATGAGCTCTGGCCACGTCTTTTTCTTGTTGTCACTGGGCGCCTGGAGGGTATCTGGGGGCGATCGCATCTCCTTCCCAGAGAAGCTCGTCAGGCACAATGCAACTCGCGAGGCGAATCGAGTCCGCTCCCATGCCTCGCGTGCCAAGTTCGCCACCTCCAGTGCGCGGTCCTCAAAGTAGGTTTCGATCTCAGCGTGCGCCAGAACCCGATAGCCTAATGCCCTCGTAGAAATGGCGTCCGGCTGTTCGTATAGCCCTGTGGGATCAAAGGCTTCAGGCAAGAGATGACTTCTGAGCGCAGCAAGCTGATCTCTTAGCTGCACGAATCGCTCGGACGGCACGACTAGACTCCAAGGCCCGCAAAGTCGATGCCAGCCTTTTCGGCTGTAGTTCTGGCAGGCCTAAGCGTCGGCAGGTTCAGAGCGGCTTCAATAGCTTCGCTTAGCGCTTTACCCCAAAGATGAAGGCGCGCGTATGTGTTAGGCACACCCGCGGTATCACTTTCCGCCGCATTCAGGAAATCGCCTTGCGCAATAACCATCTGGTATGCGGTTCGCACCCTGTCGCGATGGTCAAGCATTCGCTGACGCACGACTGGATTAGCCGCGTAGAACACAAGCGCATCAAATATTGCTCGATTGAATGATCTGGAACCTTCCTTCCGAGCGACCCCGTCCGCACCGAAGATGTCGATCAGCGCAGCTGTTGCTGCATCGAAAGCATGCATCGCCTCACAAATCTCGTCCCGTCGCGAACTCCATGCCGCATTGAGCCTCTCACAGGTCAGATCGAGGAAATCCTTCATTCTGCCCGCGTATTCGGGGAGGAACAGGTTGAAGCCAAGGTATCGAACCAGAAGCTCCACGTCCCTCATGCGCGGATCCGGGCTGTCACGACCGAGCAGCGTTTGCAGCGGCTGCGACTGTCCCGCCTGGTCGTCGACCTCATTGGAGAAGTCACCAGGAAACATAGCCTGTCGAAGTTCTTGCGGCGAGAGCTTTACGCTCCCGGTGTTCAACCTTAGAAACACAAGGTGCAAGAAGTCGTAGTTCGGCCAGTTTCTAATGACTACAGTTCGTACCGTGTAGTTATGGAAGGCATTGAGGTCGTTTTCGTATGCCGGGTCGTTGAGTTGCTCGTAGGTCTTACGAGCGAGATCCGACCTTGCTTCGAGCCCACGCAAACGAAACGCGTTATGTTCACCGGCAGCGTTACCAGTGAACTGCATCAGGGAGAGAAGGCGCTGCTTGCCATCAAGCACAATGTATTTACCGCGCTGTCCTTGCTTCTCCGCAAGAACGATTTGGGGCACCGGCAAACCCAGCACGAGAGATTCAATGAAGGCGCTCTTGCGCGTGACGGACCAAGCATCGCGGCGCTGAAAGCGTGGGCTCATTTCGATGTTTTGGCGCGTCAGCTGAGAGACTAGGGTCTCAACCGTCCAGTCGGCCGAGTGGAGTACCGCATCTGAGAAATGTCTAACTTCCGCGGACTCAATCTCGGTGTCATCTTCGTCTTCGAACTCGGTCAGTTCGGTCATGCGTCTCTCCTAGCCATACGCAGCCCATAGCTTACGGGCAGCGCCTCATGGGCGCCCGCGTCGCGAACTATAGGGTGGAAATAGGGTGGAAATAGGGTGTAGGGCCAACTCACCTACACGTAACCCTTTGAAAAGATGGTCGGGACGGCCGGATTTGAACCGACGACCCTCTGCCCCCCAGGCAGATGCGCTACCAGGCTGCGCTACGCCCCGACATGTTGCATGTGCCGCCCTTGCGAGCGGGCGGCAAGTATAACGGTTGAAACGCCGCTGCGGCCACCGCGTGGCGCGGTCCGGATTCAGCGCCGCAGCAGCTGCAGGACTTCTTCCAGCTCCATCCGCACCTGGCGGATGATCTGCGAGCTCAGCGCGGACTCGTCCTTCGCCGTCTCGCCTTCCAGGCGCAGGCGCGCGCCACCGATGGTGTAGCCCTGTTCGTACAGCAGGCCGCGGATCTGCCGCACCATCAGCACTTCGTGGCGCTGGTAGTAGCGACGGTTGCCGCGGCGCTTGACCGGGTTGAGCATCGGGAACTCCGTCTCCCAGTAGCGCAGCACGTGCGGCTTGACGTCGCACAGCTCGCTGACCTCACCGATGGTGAAGTAGCGCTTGGCCGGGATGGGCGGGAGTTCGCGATTGCTGCCGGGGTCAAGCATGCTCCGCTCCGGAATAGGCTTCGACGCGTTCCTTCAGCTTCTGGCCGGGACGGAAGGTCACGACCGTGCGGGCGGAGATGGGGATCTCCTCGCCCGTCTTGGGGTTACGGCCGGGGCGCTGGTTCTTGCGGCGCAGGTCGAAATTGCCGAAACCCGACAGCTTGACCTGGCGCCCCTGCTCCAGCGCCTCACGCAGCGCGTCGAAGAAGGAATCGACGAACTCCTTCGCCTCGCGCTTGTTCAGCCCGACTTCGTCGAACAGGCGTTCGGCCATCTCAGCCTTGGTCAATGCCATCGTTGTCCTCAACCTCAGCTGCGGATTGCCGCGCCGTATTCCTGCTGCAACGCCGTGGTGACCGAAGCCACCGCGGAGTCGACGTCACGGTCAGTCAGGGTGCGCGATTCATCCTGCAGAATCAAGCCCATAGCAAGACTTTTGAAACCCGCTTCCACCCCCTTTCCCTGGTACCGGTCGAACAGCACCAGATCGCGCAGGGACGGGCCCGCGGCACGCTTCACGGCGTCGGAAATGGCATTCCATTGCACCGCTTCCGGGACGACGAACGCGAGGTCCCGTCGGACGGACGGGAATCGCGACAACGAACCGGCGCGCGGCACGGCCCGACTGAACAGGGGGGCGAAATCGAGCTCGAAGGCGACCACATCGACGTCCAGCTCCAGCGCGCGTTGCAGTCGCGGGTGCAGCTGACCGATCCAGCCCAGCTTCACGCCGTCGCGGTAGACGTCGGCCGAGCGGCCGGGGTGCGCCCACACGGGCTGCGAGGGGCGGAATTCCAGCGCGGCCCCGGCCAGCGCGGCCAGGCTTTCCAGGTCGCCCTTGATGTCGTGGAAGCCCACCGGGCGCGCGGTCGCGGCCCACTGTTCGGCCGCGGCATCGCCGCAGGCCACGGCGGCGATGCGCGTGGTCTCGATGGGAGCGTCCGTGCCGTTGGCGCGGAAGACGTTGCCCACTTCGAACAGGCGCACGCGCGGTTGCTGGCGCGCGGCGTTGCGCGCCAGTGCAGCGACCAGACCCGGCAGCAGCGCGGTGCGCATGACGCCCAGTTCCGCGCTCAACGGATTGGCCAGAGGCACGCCACCGTCGGTGAGGCCCCACTTCGTGAGCAGATCGGCATCGACGAAGGCGTAGTTCACGGCTTCGAGGAAATCGCGCGATGCGAAATGTCGACGCGCCGTGCTTTCGTCCACGCGCGTCTCGCTGGGCGCGACCAGGCGTGCGGCGCCCGCAGGCAGCGTGGTCGGGATGACGTCGTAACCGTGGATGCGCGCGATCTCTTCGACGAGATCTTCCTCGATCGCCAGGTCGAAGCGGCGACTCGGCGGCGTGACGCGCCAGGCGTCGGCGAGGTTCTCAACGCCCAGGCCGAGCGCGCGCAGGATGCGTTCGACTTCGGCATCGGCCACGTGCAGGCCCAACACGCGCGCCAGTCGCGTGCGACGCAGCACGATGGGCTGCGGCGCCTGCAGGTGCTCGGGCAGCACGGCTTCGATCACCGGGCCGGTGGAACCGCCGGCGATGTCGAGGATCAGCTTCGTCGCGTATTCCACGGCGATGCGCGGCAGCTCCGGATCGACGCCGCGCTCGAAGCGGTGGCCGGCGTCGGTATGCATGCCCAGTTTGCGGCTGCGGCCGATGATGGCCGACGGCACCCAGTGCGCGGCTTCAAGGAAAACGTTGCGCGTGGCATCGGTCACGCGGGTGTCGAAACCGCCCATGATGCCGCCCAGCGCAACGGCGCGCGCACCGTCGCCGCCGCGGCTGTCGGCGACGACAAGGAATTCCTCATCGAGCGCGACCGTGCGGCCGTCGAGCAGTTTGAGTTCTTCGCCCGCGCGCGCCGGACGCACCACCACCGCGCCTTCCAGCGTGTCCTTGTCGAAGGCGTGCATGGGCTGGCCGAGTTCGAGCATCACGTACTGCGTGACGTCGACGAGGAAGCTGATGGGACGCACGCCACTGCGACGCAGGCGTTCGGCCATCCACGCGGGCGTGGACACGTTGGCGTCGACACCGTCGATGACGCGGCCCACGAAGCGCGGCACGCGCGCACCGGCCTGCAGTTGCACGGCCATCGTCGCGTCGCTCTGCGCGGCCACGGGCGTGGCTTCGAACGCGCGGACTTCGCTGCCCATCGCGGCAGCCACGTCGTACGCGATGCCGCGCACGCTGAAGCAGTCGGCACGGTTGGGCGTGAGCTTGATCTCGATGGTCGCGTCGGGCAGACCCAGGTACTGCGCCAGTGGTGCACCGATCGGCGCATCGGCGGCAAGTTCGAGCAGGCCCGAGGCATCCGGATCCACGCCCAGCTCCTTGGCCGAGCACAGCATGCCGAAGGACTCCACACCGCGCAGCTTCGCCGCCTTGATGGCGATGCCGCCCGGAAGATTCGCACCGACGGTGGCCAGCGGGGCCTTCAGGCCCGCGCGCGCATTCGGCGCACCGCAGACGATCTGCACGGTGCCGTTGCCGGTATCGACCTGGCAGACCTGGAGGCGGTCGGCTTCGGGATGTTTTTCCGCGCTCACGATCTGCGCGACGAAGACGCCGTCCAGCGATTCGCCCAGCGCGGTGACTTCCTCGACCTCCAGGCCGATGGCGGTCAGCGTCGCGGCGAGTTCATCGCGCGATGCGGTGGTCGGGACGTGATGGCGCAGCCAGTTTTCGGAGAATTTCATTCGGTTCTATCCCGCAACGCGACAGGTCAGGCGAACTGCTTGAGGAAACGCACGTCGTTGTCGAAGAAGCTGCGCAGGTCGTCCACGCCGTAGCGCAACATCGCGAAGCGTTCCACGCCCAGGCCAAAGGCATAGCCGGTGTACTTCTCCGGATCGATGCCGACGTTGCGCAGCACGTTCGGGTGGACCATGCCGCACCCGAGCACTTCCAGCCAGCGCGTGGAACCGTCCGGCTGCTGCCAGGCGATGTCCACTTCCGCCGACGGCTCGGTGAAGGGGAAGTAGCTGGGACGGAAGCGCATCTCGAAATCGCGCTCGAAGAACGCGCGCACGAACTCGGCCAGCGTGCCCTTGAGGTCGGCGAAGCTGGCGTGCTCGTCCACGAGCAGGCCTTCGCACTGGTGGAACATCGGCGTGTGCGTCTGGTCGCTGTCGCTGCGGTACACCTTGCCCAGCGCGATCATGCGCAGCGGCGGCTGGTGTTCCTGCATGTAGCGCACCTGCACGCCGGAGGTGTGCGTGCGCAGCAGGCGGCCGTCGCCGAAGTAGAACGTGTCGTGCATGGCGCGCGCCGGATGGTGCGGCGGGAAGTTCAGCGCCTCGAAGTTGTGCCAGTCGTCCTCGATTTCCGGCCCGTTGCTCAGTTCGAAACCGAGGCGACCGAAGATGTCGGCGATGCGTTCCATCGTGCGGCTGACCGGGTGCAGGCCACCGCGACCGGCGTCGACACCGGGCAGCGTGACATCGATGCTTTCCGAGGCCAGGCGTGCATTCAGCGCCGCATCGTCCAGCACGGTGCGACGTTGCGAAAGCGCGGCAGTGAGTTCGTCGCGTGCCTTGTTGATGGCTTCGCCGGCGACCTTGCGCTGATCCGGCGGCAGCGTTCCCAGCTGCTTGAGCTGTGCGGTGACGCTGCCGTTCTTGCCCAGCAGCGCGACGCGCAGGGCTTCGATCGCATCAGGCGATTCGGCCGCGGCGATCTCGCCCAGTGCCTGCTGCGTCAGTGATTCGATTCCACTCATCCACGAACCTCCGGCCTTTGCGTCGCGCCCGCGCATCGGGAGCGACGAACCAGAAAACCAAGCCCCAAAACGAAACATGGGGAAGGACTTGCGCCCTTCCCCATGCGTCTATTGCGTTGTGCCTGTGCCCGCGCCACCGATGGACCGGGGCAGCCTGGCCAGGCGAGCAACTTACGCCGCGAGCGCGCTCTTCGCCTTCTCTGCCAGCGCCGCAAAACCCTGCGCATCGTGCACGGCGATGTCCGCCAGCACCTTGCGGTCGAGGGTGATGCCGGCCTTCATCAGGCCGTTGATGAAACGGCTGTAGCTCAGGCCGTTGATGCGGGCAGCCGCGTTGATGCGGGTGATCCACAGCGAACGGAACTGACGCTTCTTCTGCTTACGACCGATGTAGGCGTACTGCAGGGCCTTCGTGACCGCCTGCTTGGCGACGCGGAAGACCTTGCGGCGGGCGTGATAGTAGCCCTTGGCCTGCTTCAGGATTTTCTTGTGACGGCGACGCGCCGTAACACCACGCTTAACTCGTGCCATTTTTCAGTCTCCTCACAAATACGGAAGCATGCGGTCCAGACGGCCTGCGTCCTCGGCACGAACATGGTTCGTCTGCCGCAGGTTGCGCTTCCGCTTGGTCGCCTTCTTGGTGAGGATGTGGCTCTTGTTGGCGTGGCCGCACTTGTACTTGCCGGAAGCGGTCTTCCGGAAGCGCTTGGCCGCCGCCCGATTGGTCTTGATCTTGGGCATTGCGATGTCCTTTCGGATGGTTGGTCACTGGCCTGGGCGGTGGCATAGCCACTCTTTCCGTCCTGCCCTGCCGGCTTGTAAGTCGTTGATCCTCAAGGGACAACAACAGGTCCGTAGTACTGCAAACAACAAACCCGGCGAACCGGGCCGCACATTATGCGGGCTCGGAGCCGGGCTTGCAAATCTTTTCTTTGAAAATCAGGAGGTTCGGCCACGGGCCTGCCCCCTGACGGCGAAAGGCGCCTCGCGGCGCCTTTCCTGGCCCGGACCCGCGCTACGGCGGGTCGCGGCGCTTACTTCTTCTTCGGCGCGATCATCATGACCATCTGACGGCCTTCCAGGCGCGGCCGGGACTCGATGACGATGTCCTCGCCCAGGTCGGCCTCGATGCGGGCCGCCATCTCGCGGCCCAGCTCCTGGTGGCTCATCTCGCGGCCACGGAAGCGGATGTTCACCTTGACCTTGTCGCCTTCCTCCAGGAAGCGGCGCATGTTGCGCAGCTTGATCTGGTAGTCGCCTTCGTCGGTCACGGGACGGAACTTGAGTTCCTTGATCTCGACCTGCTTCTGCTTCTTCTTGGCCTCGTTGGCCTTCTTCTGCATCTCGAAGCGGAACTTGCCGAAATCCATGATCTTGCAGACCGGCGGGTCCGCATTGGGCTGGATTTCGACGAGGTCGAGGTCCTCGTCCTCGGCCATGCGCAGGGCTTCGTCGCGCGTAAGCACGCCGATCATTTCGCCATCGCTGCCGATCACGCGCACGCGGGGGACGCGGATTTCCTGATTCTTCCGATTGGGCTTCTCGGGGGTACTGATGTTGCAATCTCCGGTGTGGAACGTGCCGGCCGCCGGGGCGGCCGGGGTCAAGTCTGGCTGCAGGCGCTACTGTACGCCCTCACTGCGCAAACGCGAGGCGAAATCGGCGACGGACATCGTCCCCAGATCCTCTCCTCCCCGCGTGCGCACGGCGACCATGCCGTTTTCCTTCTCGCGATCACCGATCACCAGCAGGTAGGGCACGCGCTGCAGCGTGTGCTCGCGGATCTTATAGCCGATCTTCTCGTTTCGCAAATCCGAATGGACCCGGAAGCCTTGATTTGCAAGGGATTTCCGGACTTCATCCACATAGTCGGCCTGGGCGTCGGTGATGTTCATGACGACGGCCTGGATCGGCGCCAGCCACGCCGGGAACTGGCCGGCATGGTGCTCGATCAGGATGCCGATGAAGCGCTCCATCGAGCCGACGATGGCCCGATGCAGCATCACCGGGTGGCGGCGCTGGCTGTGCTCGTCCACGTACTCGGCGCCGAGGCGGCCGGGCATCATGAAGTCGACCTGCATCGTGCCCAGCTGCCAGGTACGGCCGATGGCGTCCTGCAGGTGGTACTCGATCTTCGGGCCGTAGAAGGCGCCCTCGCCCGGCAGCTCCTGCCATTCCACGCCGGCCGCGCTCAGGGCCGAGCGCAGGGCGTTCTCGGCCTTGTCCCACGTGGCGTCGTCGCCCAGGCGCGAATCCGGGCGCAGGGCGATCTTGATCTGGATGTCGGAGAAGCCGAAGTCGGCGTACACCTTCAGCGCCTGCTCGTGGAAGGCGCGGACCTCGGACTCGATCTGGTCCTCGGTGCAGAAGATGTGGCCGTCGTCCTGCGTGAAGCCGCGCACGCGCAGGATGCCGTGCAGCGCGCCGGAGGGCTCGTTGCGGTGGCAGGCGCCGAACTCGCCGTAGCGGATCGGCAGGTCGCGGTAGCTGTGCAGGCCCTGGTTGAACACCTGCACGTGGCCCGGGCAGTTCATGGGCTTGAGCGCGTAGGTCCGCTTCTCGGACTCGGTGAAGAACATGTTGTCCTTGTAGTTGTCCCAGTGGCCGGATTTCTGCCACAGCGACACGTCCAGGATCTGCGGGCAACGCACTTCGCCGTAGCCCGTTTCGCGGTACACGCGGCGCATGTACTGCTCGACGACCTGCCAGATCGACCAGCCCTTGGGATGCCAGAAGATCAGGCCCGGGCCTTCCTCCTGGAGGTGGAACAGGTCCTGGGCCTTGGCGATCTTGCGATGGTCGCGCTTCTCGGCCTCCTCCAGCTGCGTCAGGTAGGCCTTGAGGTCCTTGTCGTTGAGCCAGGCCGTGCCATAGATGCGGCTGAGCATCTGGTTGTTGGAGTCGCCGCGCCAGTAGGCGCCGGCCACCTTCATCAACTTGAACGCGCGCAGCTTGTCCGTGGACGGCACGTGCGGGCCGCGGCACAGGTCGGTGAACTCGCCCTGGCTGTAGAGCGAGAGGTCTTCGCTGGCCGGGATCGATTCGATGATCTCGGCCTTGTAGGCCTCACCCATGCCACGGAAGAAAGCCACCGCGTCGTCGCGCGACTTCACGCTGCGCGCCACCGGCAGGGCTTCCTTCACGATCTTCTGCATCTCGGCCTCGATCGCCGGAAGATCTTCCGGCGTGAACGGGCGCTCGTAGGCGAAGTCGTAATAGAAGCCGTTGTCGATGACCGGGCCGATGGTGACCTGCGCGCCGGGGTACAGGCGCTGCACGGCCTGCGCCAGCAAGTGCGCGGTGGAGTGGCGCAGCACGTCGAGCGCGTCGGGGTGTTTCTCGGTGACGATCTCGAGCGAGGCGTCGTGGTCGATGCGGAAGCCCGTGTCGACGAGCTTGCCGTCAACCTTGCCGGCCAGTGCGGCCTTGGCCAGGCCAGCGCCGATGGAGGCGGCGACGTCGCCGACGGACACGGGTTGTTCGAATTCACGGCGGCTGCCGTCGGGGAGCGTGATGGCGATCATGTGCGGATGCGGGCGCGCAGTGCGCGGCTGGCGGAATGTGAGGGATCGGAAATGAAAAACGGCGCCGCGGCGCCGTCAGTCGAGGGGCGGCGTCGGCGTTCAGCGATGGGAAGTGGTAGTGCTCATGTCGCACGCTCGGCCGGCGGGTTCGCCGCGGGCCACCTCGATCCTGTCCCCGGACGGACGCCGGAACACGAACAGAAGTGTTGGGGCTGGCGGCAACCAAGTCAACGCCAGCAGGCGCCGCCGTGAAATCCGTACTCCGGAAAGCAGAACGGCGCGATCCGGGGATCGCGCCGTTCCGACCACTGTAGTGGTGGGCGGTACAGGGTTCGAACCTGTGACCCCTACCATGTCAAGGTAGTGCTCTACCGCTGAGCTAACCGCCCGGAAATCCGGGAATCCGTCGTCGCAAACCACTCGACGAGGGGCGCGCAGTGTAGCCCGTCGCCGCGGCGGCGGCAACAGGTCCGCGCGCTTCCGGACGCCGGCGCGCGGGCTCAGGCGGCGAAGCCGGCATCCTTGAGCTGTCGCAGCTGGTCGCGCACGGCGGCGGCCTCCTCGAACTCGAGATCGCGCGCGTGCTGGTACATCTGCTGCTCCAGCGCCTTGATGCGCGCGGCGAACTGGGAGGGGCTGAGCTTGGCGTATTCGGCCAGGTTGTCGGCCACCTTGCGCGCCTTGCCCCGCCCCTTGGCGGTCTCGCCGGGCTCGGCACGCGCGCCTTCCATGATGTCCACCACGGCTTTGGCGACCGATCGCGGAACGATCCCGTGCTCGGTGTTGTGTTCGA
Organism: Lysobacter stagni; assembly: GCF_030053425.1. Taxonomy (NCBI): domain Bacteria; kingdom Pseudomonadati; phylum Pseudomonadota; class Gammaproteobacteria; order Lysobacterales; family Lysobacteraceae; genus Lysobacter; species Lysobacter stagni. The sequence continues at coordinate 221,476 of NZ_JASGBI010000002.1, forward strand.
CCTGCCGCTGGCGACGACGATCGGTCTCGTCGATGGCCTTCTGCATCGAGTTCGTGATGCGGTCCGCATACAGGATCGCCTTGCCGCGCACGTTGCGCGCCGCGCGGCCGATGGTCTGGATCAGCGAGCCGGCCGAACGCAGGAAGCCTTCCTTGTCCGCGTCCAGGATCGCCACCAGCGATACCTCCGGCATGTCCAGGCCTTCGCGCAGCAGGTTGATGCCCACCAGCACGTCGAACTTGCCCAGGCGCAGGTCGCGGATGATCTCCACGCGCTCGACCGTGTCCACGTCCGAATGCAGGTAGCGCACGCGCACGCCATGCTCGCCGAGGTATTCGGTGAGGTTCTCCGCCATGCGCTTGGTGAGCGTGGTGATGAGCACGCGATCGCCCATCGCGACGCGTTTGGTGATCTCGCCCAGCACGTCGTCGACCTGGGTGCCGACGGGGCGGATCTCGACCTCCGGATCGATCAGGCCGGTCGGACGCACGACCAGTTCGACGATGTTGTCTTCCGACTTGCGCAGCTCGTACGGGCCCGGTGTCGCGGAGACGTAGATCGCGCGCGGCGAACGCCCCTCCCATTCCTCGAAGCGCAGCGGACGGTTGTCGAGCGCGGACGGCAGGCGGAAGCCGAACTCCACCAGCGTTTCCTTGCGCGAGCGGTCGCCCTTGTACATCGCACCGATCTGCGGAACGGTGACGTGCGATTCGTCGACGACCAGCAGCGCGTCCGGCGGCAGGTAGTCGAACAGGCACGGCGGCGGCTCGCCCGGCATGTGACCGGTGAGGTGGCGCGAGTAATTTTCGATGCCGTTGCAGTAGCCGACCTCGGCCAGCATCTCCAGGTCGAACTGGGTGCGCTGCGCCAGGCGCTGCGCCTCCACCAGCTTGTTCTGCGCGTACAGCTGTTCCAGTCGTTCGCGCAGCTCTTCCTTGATGGTTTCGATGGCGTCCAGCACCGTGCGGCGGGTGGTGACGTAATGCGAGCCCGGGTAGATCGTGTAGCGCGGCACCTGACGCAGGGTTTCACCGGTCAGCGGGTCGAAGATCGTGAGCCGCTCGATCTCGCCATCGAACAGCTCGATGCGCAGCGCCTCGGCGTCGCTTTCGGCCGGGTGCACGTCCACCACCTCGCCGCGAACACGGTAGGTGGCGCGGCGCAGTTCGGTGTCGTTGCGGTCGTACTGCATTTCGGTGAGGCGGCGGATCAGTTCGCGCTGGTCGATGCGTTCGCCGCGCACCATGTGCAGCACCATGCGGAAGTATTCGTTCGGATCGCCCAGGCCGTAGATGGCCGACACCGTGCAGACGATCAGCGCGTCGCGACGCTCCAGCAGCGCCTTGGTCGCCGACAGCCGCATCTGCTCGATGTGCTCGTTCACCGAGCTGTCCTTCTCGATGAAGGTATCGGACGACGGAACGTAGGCTTCCGGCTGGTAGTAGTCGTAGTAGCTGACGAAGTACTCCACCGCGTTGTGCGGGAAGAACGCCTTGAACTCGCCGTACAGCTGCGCGGCCAGCGTCTTGTTCGGCGCCATGACGATCGTCGGCTTCTGCACCTGCTGGACGACGTTGGCGACGGTGAAGGTCTTGCCCGAACCGGTCACGCCCAGCACCGTCTGCGATGCGAGCCCGCTCTCGAAGCCGTCTACCAGGCGCACGATGGCCTGCGGCTGATCGCCGGCGGGTTCGTAGGGGGCGACGAGCTGGAATCCAGCGGGATGGACGCTGTCGTTCATCGGCACGGCTCCGGGTAAACCTTCAGTGTAGACCGCCCAGAAGATGGGGGCGCGGACGGCATTTCCCTACCCTGCCTCGCCGCCTCATGCCGATGGGACGGTGCGATGCATCGGTCGAGACTCGCCGCTCCCTTTCGCGGATGCGGCCCCATGCGAACGCCCGGCAGCGGATTCACCCTGGTCGAACTGTGCGTCGGGCTGGCGATCATCGCCGTGCTTGCGCTGATGGCGATGCCCTCATTCAGCCGGCTGTTGGAATCGGCGCGATTGGACACCGTGTTCCATGCCACCACCGCATCGCTGGCGACCGCCCGGCTGACGTCGGTGATCCGCCAGGTCCCCGTGGCGGTCTGCCCCAGCCGGGACGGCCGCCAGTGCCGGCGGGATCTGGCGTGGGAGGATGGCTGGATCGTCTTTCTGGACCGCGCCCGCAAGGGCGCGCCACAGGCGCCAGGCGACGTCCTGGACGTATTTTCGCCGGACCTGCACGGGCTGGCCGCCCGCAGCACCGTGGGGCGCCATTACGTGCGCTTCCGCCCCGACGGATTCAGCTACGGCACGAACTTCACGCTGCGCGTGTGCTCGCGCGATCCGGCGCTGCTGCTGGGCGAAGTCGTCGTGAACAACGGCGGCCGCGCGCGCTCGCGGCGCACGGCGCGCACCGAGCCATGCCCCTACACGCCCTGAGCGCGCCGGCACGCTTGACCCTGTCGCCGGAGGCATTACAATGCCGGTCCCCGCCCGAATAGCTCAGCCGGTTAGAGCACTTGACTGTTAATCAGGGGGTCGTTGGTTCGAGTCCAACTTCGGGCGCCAGAATTTGAAAGGGCTGCGAGCGATCGCAGCCCTTTTTCTTTTGCGATCGCGCACCGGGCAAACGGGGCTCATCATCGCCGGCGAGCACCATCTCATCCTTGCGATTTCCTGAAAGACAAAGGCCGCGGATAACCGCGGCCTTTGTCGATACCTCACCCGCGGGACGCGCGGGGGTTTACCAGCATTCCGCCACGCTGGTGCCGGTGTTGCTGCTCTTCTTCACGCCCGCCTGGTCGATCGAGATCGTCGCGCACTTGGTGTCGCGTGCGGCCTGCTGGCCCTGCGGCACCGCCTGCACGGTGTAGGCGGTGGCCGTCGTGCCCGAAAGCTGGAACGTATAGAACTGCGCGACGTCCGTCCTGCACTGCAGGCTGGGCAGCGCCGGCGCATTGCCGGAGCCGTCCACGTAACGCAGGTTCGTCGTGTAGAACCGCTCCATGAACTGCGACACCTCCAGCGCGCAGGCGGCCGCCGCCGCGCGCCGGGTCTTGATCACGTGTCCCTGGTAACTGGGATAGGCGATCGCTGCCAGCACACCGATGATCATGATCACGATCAGCAGTTCGATCAGGGTGAAGCCGCGCGTCTTTGCCACGTACATGTGTCTGGTCCTCAATCCCGGTTGAAGAGTTCACGCCAGTTCAGGCGTTTGGCCGCGCCTGGCGTCGGTACCTCGGCTTCCTTGCCGCAGGTGGCGTTGGAGCCGCATGCGTAGACGTTGCTGCCCACGCCATCGCCCTGGCCGACCATGCCGACACCGATGTCGACGCCGCCCACGAACTGGTTATTGCCGCCGGTGTGCGTGTTGGTGTTGTCGGTCTGGGTCGGATTGCCCAGCTTGTCGTCGCCCTGGCCGTTGGCATTGACGTCGATGAAGCCGGTCGTCGTTCCGTTGGCCTGCGGATTGGTGCCGGTGAACATGTCGATGGCGTTGAGGAAACCCTTGCCGCCCATGTCGCAGGCTTCGCCCGCCGTCGGAATGATGGTGGAGAACCACAGCGCGCGCGAGCGCAGGAACGGCGCGCTCACCACGCGTTCGCCCTTCGCGTAAGGCGTCGGCAGGCCCAGGTCGAGGTACCAGCCCTTCTTGCCCGTCGACAGCTCCGAGAACTCCTCCCACGAACGCGCCGTGCGGCCCTTCGAATCCGTGCCGGTGTACGGGATCGTGCGCTTCTCCAAGTCCGAACGACCGGACACGACCGTGCTGTTGTCGATGATCGAGTACATCGTCTGGGTCTGCGGCGTCGCGTTGGTCACGTCGTCGTTGGTGATGTACTTGCCCGTGCCGAAGGACACGTAGATCTGCGTGGTCTGCGGGTTACGGGCCAGTGCCACCGCCGAGGTGATCGGCTGGCGCACGTCTGACGCGTCCTTCGCCACGAACATTGGGACGCCGCTGTTGGCGACCGCCCAGTTGCTGGCGACCGTGCTGCTCAGATCGAACTTCCACAGGTTGCCCTGCAGGTCGCCGGCATACACGTAGTCGGCCTTGCCATCGTTGTTCACGTCGGCCGCGCGGGCTTCGGCCATGCCGTTGCTGCCCGTGGCCCCGGTGTTGATCTTGATGGTGCTGTTCAGCGTGCCGTTGTCGTTGAGCACGTAGATGAAGAGCACCGAGCTGGCGTTGTCGCTGTCGACGCCGTTACCGACGATGACCAGCGTCTTGTTGTTGTTGCCCTGGCGCACCAGCGGCGCACCCAGCACGTAGCCCATGTCCGCGTCCGCCACCGTGGCGGTGGAGCTGGAGAAGGTCTTGTCCCACAGCACGTCGGTCGCGCTGAAGGAGCCCGGGGTGGTGACGTCGAGGGCGAACACGCCGCGTCCACCGCGACCCAGCGAAGCGGCCAGGATGTTCTTGTTCTTGCCCTGCTCCGGCGTGGTGACGTCGATGCCGCCGTCCACGAAGAACTTGTGGGAGTAGTCCGGATCGCTCAGGCTCGCCAGGGCCGCGAAGTCGATGCCCGCCGGAACGTACGAGAACCGCACCGCGCCGGTGCCGGCGTTGATGCTGTGGAGCATGCCGTCGTTGGCGCCGATGAACAGCGTATCGGTGGCCTTCACGTAGAACGGCGAGGAGTTGACGATGTCACCGATGCGCGAGGCGCGGTTGCGCAGCTTGCCGCCGTTGCTCTTCTCGAGTGCCGCGCTGCCCTTGATGTAACTGGCGTTGTTGGCAGCCGATACCTGTGCGAGACCGGTCGAGCGTCCCAGCAGCGACACCTGCGTCTGCGGCAACGATGCGTCGGACGTCGGGAAGGTCGCGCCGGCGGTACCGTCAAAGGTGTAGACGCCGCGGTTGGTGAACGCCGTCGCATTGGCGGCCGCGTAGGTCTTGACGCTCCAGGATTCGGTCGATGCGATCGTGCCGCCGACCAGGCTGAAGGCCTGCACGTCGCCCGACCACTCACCGGAGAAGTACGTCGCCTGGAACAGCTTGGAACCGGCGTTGAGCGTGGCACCGTTGGTGGACACGTTCGAACCCGAAGACTGGCGGCGCTGGATCGAGGCCAGCGTGGCCGTCAGCGCGTCGGAGAACGCCTTCGGGTTCGTTGCCGCAACGAAGCTGCCGTGGCCGTTGACCGCTGCGTGCCACAGGTCGTCGATGCGGCGGTTGGACTCGTTATCCCAGGAATTGTTGGTGTTGGTAGCGGTTTTCCAGGGATTCGGCCAGGCCTTGGAGCCCGCCTCGATCAACGGCAGGTCGCTGGCCGGGTTCAAGGTGCCCTGCAGGCCGATGGAAATGCCGAAGGTGGACATGTGCTGCCAGAAGCCCGGGTTCTGGTCGGACGTGGGCACGTTGTTGGCCAGGTCCGTACGCAGATCGCGCTTCCAGTAATTCATCGCGACGTCGGCGAGCGTGTCGGTCGCGGAGTCCTTGAAACGGGTGGTCGCGGCGTAGGTGTACGAGTCCGTGCCGTTGGCTGCCACGATCCTCGTTCCCGCCGTGTTGTCGGTGTTGCCGATCACGGTCGAGCCCGGCGCGTTGCTGAAGCCGCCGTCGTCGTCGTTCCAGTAGCCGTCGGTGGTCAGGATGGCGTAGCTCTGGCGGCAGCTGAGCTGGCTGGCGGCGGTGCTTTCCGGACCCCACGGACCGGACGCACCGGTCTGGGTCTCGTAGTAGTCGCCCGCGCGCTTGAGCGCGCCGTGCAGCGGCGTGCCGCTATTGGCGTTGGCGCGCTGCAGGTAGCCGAACCAGTCGGACTTGTTGGCGCCCTTGAACAGGCCGTTATCCGTGCCGACCGGGATCTGATAGGCCGGCAGGTCGCCGGACACCGAGGTGCTGCCATTGCGGTTCCAGATGGAGTCGAAACCCACGCGGAACTTCGTACCCAGCGAAGCGAAGGCCTCGCTCGCGCCGGCCTTGGCCGTCTTGGAGCGGGTGCGGTGGTACGAATACCAGATCGCGTAGTTGGTGAGTTCGTCGGCCTGGCTGCGCCCCGTCGGCGTGGCGTCCTCGCCGGTCACCGTGTAGGCCACCGTGTCGACTCTGCCGACGTCGTTGTTCCTGCCGCTGGGCGCGGTCAGGCGCGCGGTGTAATTGCCCTGGGCCGGATCCAGGATCGTGCAGGACTCGGTGTTGCCGTTGGAGCTGTTGCTTGTGCACAGCGTGACGCCGCTGCTGTTGAGGATGGACAGCGTGACGTTGCCGCTGCCGCCCGACGTGTTGACCTGCAGCTGGCGCACGCCGGAGCCGAGGCTGAGGGAGAAATCGCGGTTATTGCCGGCGCTGATGTCGCGGTTGTTGTCGTTGAGGATGCGCGTGCTGGCACCCTTGTACACGTGCAGGACGCCGTTGATTTTGCCGATCGTGTAACGGTCGAAGTTGGCCGAGTTGGTGTAATCGGTGACGTTCGCCTTGGGCACGTAGAACTCGTGCACGTCGTTGCTGACGTCGCTGAGGGCGTCGATCAGCGAGGTGCTGGCGTACGCGCTGGTCAGGCTGGTACCGGCGGTGAAGCGCGTGCCATCGGCCTGCATCCACGGCTTGTACTCCGTGCGCGGGTCGTAATACAGCGAGTTGTGGATGTAGGTCTTCAGACCGATCTGGTCGGGACTGGTCTTGGCGGCGATCGTGTTCGCATCGGCAGCGACCGCGCCGGGCATGAAGTCCCATGCCATCGAGCCGGAGTCGTCGAGGATGAACAGGATGTTCGGTGGCGCCGAGCCGCTGCCGGTCTGCAGCGGGAAGTCGGGGAAGCTGGTCGTGGCGTGGACCGGAAGGGCCAGCGTCGTCGCCAGGCATGCCAGCAGCGCCGCGCGCAGCGGGGCCATCCGGTTCGGAATGGATTTGTGGAGGGTCATCTGCGCGTTCCTTATTGAACTTCGTACAGTGACTGCAACAGCACTTCGGCGCCGTTGGACGCGCGGCTGTGCACGGTGATCCGGTAGACCTGCATCTGCGAGGTGCACTCGTCAGCGGACATGTCCAGGTTGTTGGTGCAGGAACTCGACACGCCGCGGCCGAAGTCTTCGACGACGAACTGCGGGCGGATGTCGTTGGTGGCCGCCGCGGCCAGACGCCAGCCGCCGGCGGTGTCCCAGAAATCGTCGGCTTCCCAGGCCGCGGCCTGGCCCGAGGCCGCGCGTGCGCAGGCGCCATTGGAGCAGCCCGATGACGGCAACCCCGGCTTGCCCGACGCGACGCCCTCGGCTTCGCGCAGGCCGGCTTCGGCGGCCTGGAAGGCCATTGCGCGCGTAACGGTGTTGGCCGCCATGCGTTCCTGCAGGATCGTGCCGCGCATCGACGCCAGGCCCAGCAGGGTGACGATCAGCAGGAGCAGCAGCACCACCACCAGGGCGGCGCCGCGCTGCTGCGCGGGACGGGGCGGCTGGATGTTCCTCATGACTGCGTTCCTCACAGCACGCCCTCCCGGTTGCGCACGGCCACGACATGGGTCAACTGGCGCGTCAGCACGTTGCCGTCGGTGCCCTGGATGTTGCGGCCGGTCATTCCGCCGGCGGTGCCGTCGACGGTCAGGGTGAGCCGGACCGCATTGACCTGACGCCAGTTGGCCACGCCGGTGCCGGCGTCGACGTAGGCTGTCGAACCATTGGAGCGGTACTGCAGCTGCATGTTGTTGACGCCTTCGGCGACTTCGACCGGCTGTTCGAGCTGCGAGGGAGTACCGGTTGCGTCGGTGCTGGTGAGCCGCACGCGGTACAGCGAGCGACCACCGCGGGCGTTGTTGCCGACGTACCAGCGCACCGTCACCACCTTCGCCACCAGTGCGGGCGCGTCGCTGGACGGCACGCACTTCACGTCGGGCGCCGTGCCGGTGGGCACCAGCAGGCAGCTGCCGGTGGTGGGCGTGGTCGTGCAGCCAGCCGGTTCGTCCGGCACCAGCCAGCTCACGCAGTTGCCGGGCGCGCTTCCGCCGGTCGCGTGCTGCAGGTCGTTACCGCTGATGCCGCTGATCTGGAAGATGTAGGCGCGCGAGGTGTTGCACGCCACGACGATGTCGTTGGCGGCGAAGCCCGTGACGCTGCCCATCGTGATGGCATTGACCGGCAACAGCTGCTGCGTGACCGAGGCCTGGTTCTCGTTGGCCAGCTGGACGTCGACGGCATCGGTGCCTGTCACGCGCTGCGCGGCGGCGGTGCCCGTCGTCGTGCCGGGTGCGGCCACGTTGCCTTCGTAGCCCAGCATGCCGTTGTCGAACTGCGTCCACCACGCGGTGTTGCGGCTGGTGAGCAGGTTGACGATGGTGGCGCTGGCGCCGCACGGAATGCCGCCGGCCTCACGCAGGTCGCGGCTCATGATCTCGAACGAGACGCGGCTGTTTTCCTGGATGCGGTTGAGCGTTTCGGTGGAGGCGTAGATGCGCTGGTTGGACAGGAACAGTCCACCCGCGGCCGCCACCACCAGCAGACCGAGGATCAGCGAGATCATCAGTTCGATGAGCGAGAAACCGCGCGCGCCACGTGCGCCCACGACTCCCCGGATGGCCTTGTTGCGTCGCATGGAGGTCATGTCTCAGAGCCTGCTGTTGATTTCGAACTTCTCTTCGGCCGAACCGCCGGCCGCGCGGCTGTCGTTCCACTGGACGCCCACCACGCACGAGCTGGTGGACTGGTCGCAGTCGATGCGGCCGCAGGCGTCGCCGCCCATCGCGCCCTGCAGGCCGGCCAGCCAGCCGTTGAAGACGGAGTAGTCGTTGGTGTCGCCTTCCGCCGCGGTCTGTGCGGCGCAGACGAAGCCCGGCACGTCGTACCTGCCGGCAAGCGCGTTGGCGCGGTCCAGGCGGAGCGTGTCGTAGGCGCTGTAGATGTGGATCACCGCCTGCGAGCGGCCGGCGGAGCTGTTGCTGTTCTTCAGCGTGATCGCCTGCAGGGCCGCGATGCCCAGCATGCCGATGGCCATGACCAGCACCGCGATCAGGACCTCGAGCAGGCTCGAGCCTTTCTGGCGGGCGGGGGAACGCGGAACGCGCTGGATGTGCATGGGCTTCCTCATGTCAGTTCGCCGGCGCGGTGCACGAAGCGGTGCCGTTGCGCGACGCCACGCCGATACGGCCCACGGACACCGATACGTCGCGGGTGTTCTCGGCAGCCGGCACCTTGGTCGAGCACAGACCGATCGCGCCCGTGCGCGCGCCGGCATTGCCCACCCGGGCGAAGCCGTCGGCGCTGAACGCGATGCGGTTGTTGGTGGCGACGTTGGTGCTGCTGGTGACCGTGAGCTCGCCGGTCGTGACCTGGATGGCGCGGATCAGCTCCTCGCCACTGTCCACCGAGCCGTCGGCGTCGTTGTCGGCGAAGATGATCAGGTTCGCCCAGTTGCTACCGGAGCACGAAGCGTTGTCCGTACTCGGGCAGACGACCACGCGACCGTTCCGGCGCACGGCCTCGGATTTCGCGATCTGCATGCCCGCCACCAGCTCGTTGGCGGAAGCGCTCAGCTTGTTGCGGTTGATCATGCTGGTGAAGCTGGGCACCGCGATGGCCATGACAATGCCCAGCACGACCAGCACGACCAGCAGCTCGACCAGTGAAAAGCCGCGATTGGCGGCCTGTTTGTTGCATTCATGCAGGCGCAGCATGCGTCCCCGCCCCAGAGTGTCCCCAGCGATACGGTAGGGGTTGGTCCGGGTCGACGCCACCCGGGACCGATGGGTGGGCGGGATCAATGCATGAACGGTCCCGCCCCTACCCGTTCTGGGACAGGCATCATTACGCACATGACGACACCTTCCGCCTTGCGCGCGATCGACGCACCTCAGCCGCTGGATACGCTCTGGCAGGCCCCCACGATCGTGTGGGTGGTGCTGGCCGGCGAATGCCTCGCGGTGGTGCTGGCGCTGGCACCCGGCGCGAGCGGCAGTCGACTGATCTACTTCGGCCTGGCCTCGCTGGTGATCCAGTGGGTGTCACTGCTTTCGCTGGGTTTGCTGTTCGCCCTGCGACGCTGGCTGTCGAACCTTCGCCCGCAGCAGCTGGCCTGGGTCGCGCTCGTGCTGCTGCTGCTCAATACGTGGCTGGTGACAGGCATGGCGTGGTGGGTCTTCGGCCCGGACTGGGCGTTGGCGCGGGATGGTTGGCCGGCGCTGATCCTGCAACTGACAGGCATCGTCCTGTCGGTGGGCCTGCTGGGGCTGGCGGCATTCGAGAACGCCTGGCGTGGTCGCCTGCACGCGGTGCGTGCCAAGCAGTCCGAACTGCTGGCGCTGCAGGCACGCATCCGGCCGCATTTCCTGTTCAACACACTCAACACCGGTGCGGCGCTGGTGCATCGCCGGCCGGAAGAAGTCGAACGCCTGCTGCTCGATCTGGCGGACCTGTTCCGCGCCGCACTGGCCGGACCGCGCGACATCTCGCTGGAAGACGAGCTCGCCCTCGCCCGCCGCTATCTGGAAATCGAATCGCTGCGCTTCGGCGACCGCCTGACGGTGGACTGGAAGCTGCCACGACAACTGCCCGCGGTCACCGTGCCCGCGCTGTCCATCCAGCCACTGGTGGAGAACGCGATCCGCCACGGCATCGAACGTCGGCCGGAAGGCGGCGATGTCGAGATCGCCGTGACGACCACGGCCGACACGGTGATCGTGCGCATCACCAATCCGCTGCCCTCCGGCGGCGAGAACCGGCCGGGGCATCAGGTCGGACTGAACGCTTCGCAGGTGCGCATCGAAGCGCTGACGGGTGGGCGCGGCAGCGTGCTGACGCAGCAGGAAGGCAAGCGTTTCATCGCCACGGTGCGCCTGCCCGTCGGGTGAGGCGGGCCGCTTTCGCGGCACCGCCAGGACGGCAGCGACCTGCCGCCGTCACCGCACGCAACCGGACGCGTTACGCCACGACGCGATAGCAGGGCTTGTACTCGCCCGCGATCTTCATGCGGCGCTGCCGCACGAACGCCCGCAACAGCGCATCGAGCGACTGCATCATGTCCGGATCGCCGTGGATCTCGAACGGGCCGTGCGCCTCGATGCGACGCATGCCGTCCTCCTTCACGTTGCCGGCGACGATGCCCGAGAACGCACGGCGCAGGTCCGCGGCCAGCTCATGCGGCTTGCGGCCGTGGTGCAGGTCCAGCGCGGCCATCGCTTCGTGCGTGGGCACGAACGGACGCTGGAACGCCAGCGGGATGTCCACCGACCAGTTGAAGAAGAACGAATCCTTCTGCGCGATGCGGTGCTCGCGCACCTTGCGGATGCCCACGGACATGCGCTTGGCCACCTGGTCCGGGTCGCCGATGATGATCTCGTAACGCTGCGTCGCCGCTTCGCCGAGCGTGAGGCGGATGAACTTGTCGATCTGCTCGAAGTACGGCGCCGCACCGGTCGGGCCGGTGAGGATCAGCGGGAACGGCAGATGCGCGTTCTCCTCGCGCAGCAGGATGCCCAGCAGATAGAGGATCTCCTCCGCCGTACCCACGCCGCCCGGGAACACGATGATGCCGTGACCCAGACGCACGAAGGCCTCCAGGCGCTTTTCGATGTCCGGCATGATCACCAGGTGGTTGACGATCGGGTTCGGCGATTCGGCCGCGATGATGCCCGGCTCGGTGATGCCGATGTAGCGCGTCTTGAAGCGGCGCTGCTTGGCATGCGCGATCGTCGCGCCCTTCATCGGTCCCTTCATCGCGCCCGGGCCGCAGCCGGTGCAGATGTCGAGCCCGCGCAGGCCCAGTTCGTATCCGACCTGCTTGGTGTAGACGTATTCGTCGCGCGAGATGGAGTGGCCACCCCAGCACACGACCAGGTTGGGCTCGGCCGGGTGCAGGATGCGCGCGTTGCGCAGCAGACCGAACACCGCGTCGGTGATGCCGTCGGTGCTTTGCAGGTCGCGGCCTGTATCGGGACCCAGGTCCATCGCGGTGTACGCAAGGTCGCGCACCACGGCGAACAGCAGTTCGGCGACGCCGCGGATGATTTCGCCATCGACGAACGCCATCGCCGGCGCGTTCTGCAGGTCGATGCGCATGCCGCGATCCTGCTGGTGCACTTCGATGTCGAAGTCGGGGTACAGCTCGCGCGCGGCGCGCGGGTCGTCCGACGCGCTGCCACTGGTCAGCACCGCCAGAGCGCAGCGCCGCAGCAGGTCGTGCATGCCGGTGGAGACGTCGCGCAGGCGCGCGACCTCGTTGTGCGACAACACGTCCAGTCCGCCCTTGGGATAGATGCGGGCGTTGACGGTGGGAAGGGTGGTTTCGTTGCTCATCCAGCTCTCTTTCTGTCTTCGTCGTTGTTTGGCAATGCGACTCTAGCCCCCTCCCCCACAAAAAGAAAACGGCCGGGTTTCCCCGGCCGTTCTCCTGTATCGCGTGGATCGATGGATCAGAACTCGTAACGCAGACCCACCGAGAGCGACCACTGCGAGATGCCGTTGGTCTGGCCGTCGGCATTGGTCGGCAGGCCCAGCGCGGTGGCCTGGCCGAACTCGGTGCCACTGCGGTACGTGTACACGTACTTGCCGGTGGCGCGATCGATACCGACCACCTGGGCGACCGCGTTGTTGGCGTTGAAGCCGTAGTCGATCACGTGGCCCCAGTCCTTGTTCAGCAGGTTGCCGATGTTCTGGATGTCGAACCAGATCTGCGACTTGTGGCCTTCGAAGAAGCCCGGCAGTTCCTGGCTGATGCGCACGTCGAACGTGTTGACCCAGCCGGCGCGGAAGCCGTTCTCCGGAGCGACCTGACCACGGTAGGCCTGCAGGTCAGTCTGCGTGCCCATCCACTTCCAGAAGTCCTGCTCCATCTGCGCGTTGGCGGTGAACGCACCCGTCGTGGCGTTGAGCGTGCCGAACAGCACGTCGCCCGGGCCCGCCGGCACGTAGAACAGGTCGTTGAAGGTACGACCGTCGCCGTTGGAATCGCCGCTGAAGATGTAGCTGTACGGACGGCCGCTGCGGCCTTCGTAGAACAGGCCCACGTGCGTGGCGTAGTCACCGAAGAACTTGTGGTCCCAGTTCAGCGCACCGGTGATGCGGTCGCGGATCTCGTAGCGGGCCGTCGAGCTGGTCGGCTCGTTGATGTTGAAGCCCAGCTGCGAGCCGTAGCCCGAACCCGCCGTCGAGCTGGTCAGCGCGGACACTTCCTCGGCGTTGGTGTAGGTGTACGCCAGGCTCCACGACCAGTCGCTGCCTTCCACGAACGGCTGGGTCAGCGACACCGTGAACTGCTGGCCCTTGCCCTTGCCGGTGTTCTCCAGCGCGTAGACGTCGCCGAAGTAGCTGTTGTTGCCGAAGCGCGCGGTCGCGTTGCGGTTGACCGAGTTCGGGTTCCAGTACAGCACGCGGCCGTCCGGACCCAGGAAGCCCGGGCCGACGTTGAGGCTGCGGTAGAACAGGCCGTTCTTGACGTCGGTCAGCAGCAGTTCGGCCGACGCGACGATGCCGTTCCACGGGGTCTCGACGTCGAGGGCAACGTTGGCCTTCCACACCGACGGCAGCTCGAAGTCTTCGGAGATCAGGTTGACGTTGCGCACGCCCGCGCCCGTTGCCGGGATCGGCTGGTTGAAGCCGTCGCCGCTGAACTGCACGCCGTTGTTGCACAGCCCGGTGGCCGGGTTGAAGCCGGTGGTCGGGTTGGTGGCGGGGCCCGTGCAGTTGATGACCTGCGTGTTGGTGGCCGACCAGGTGCCCGGCGTACCGTAGGCGATGTAGTTCATGCCGGTGCTGCTGTAGGCGTTGCCCACCCACACGTTCGGCGCGTCACCCTGGAACAGACCGATGCCACCGCGCAGCTGGGCCGGACGCTCCCAGTCGAAGCTGTAGTTGAAGCCGAAGCGCGGCTGGATCAGGAAGTCGTCGGTGTAGGTGGTGGTGTTGTCCAGACCGAAACCACCGTTCGGGCAGCTGGTCGGGCCGGTGTTGTTACCCACGCGCGGCGAGGCGAAGCAGGCGTTGAACGGCGGGGTCGGCGTGGCTTCCGCGCGGTCGGCACGGATGCCGAAGTTCAGCGTCAGGTTCTGCGTGGCGTACCAGGTGTCCTGCACGAACAGGCCCAGGCGCTTGTCCTTGTAGCGGGCCGCGATCGCGTCCGGATCGGTCGGGTTGGTCTGCAGATCGTAGTCGAAGTACTGCTTGCGGATCAGGTTGCCGTAGTCCGAGACACCGCCGACCTTCGGAACGTAGAAGCTGTAGTTGCCCCACGAATCCTGCAGGAAGAAGTTGTAGATCTCGTTCTCGCTGTACTCGCCACCGGCCTTGATGTCGTGGTCGCCCAGCGACCAGGTGCCGGCCAGGAAGTAGTTCCAGGTCTCGGTCAGCAGCGTGTTGCCCGGCGAGCTGCGCTCGGTGCCCAGGCGGATGGCGTCGCCGGTGTTGATGGCGGTGGAGGCGTTGCCGTCGTCGAAGAACACCGAGATGCTCGGCGCGGTGGTCGGGCTGACGCGGATCGCCGAGTAGTCGCGGTACGACACCTTGAACTCGGTCGAGAAGGTGTCGGTCCAGTCGCTGAAGAGCTGGCCGACGTAGCTTTCGACGGTCTTGACGTGGTTGTACCAGTTGGAGCTCAGGGCCAGCACGCTGGCGGTCGAGGCTTCCGGACGGACGCGGTTCTGCTCCAGCTTGCTGTAGCGGAAGTTGGCGCGGTGGGCGTCGTTGATGTTCCAGTCGAACTTGACTGCGTACTCTTCCAGCTCGGTGTCGCCGGTGCCGGTCGTCGAACCCGGGTCGAAGCCCCACACGTCGCGCGCGATGTCCTGCACGGCGGCCACGTCGGCGGCGTTGAAGTCGGAGCCCACGGTGGCCAGCGGGTTGGTGCCCTGGCTCTTGCCGGCCGGGCCGATGTCGGTCTGCTTGAACTTCTCGTAGTTGGCGAAGAAGAACAGCTTGTCCTTGATCACCGGGCCACCGAAGGTCATGCCGTAGGTGGTCTCGTCGGTGAACTCGTCGAACGGCAGGCCGGTGACGTCCAGCGTGCTGCCCGCCACGCGGGCCGGGTAGTCGCCGAACCAGTCGCCGTCGCGGTAGCTGCCGTAGATCGAGCCGTGGAACTCGTTGGTACCGGACTTGGTGACGGCGTTGACGTTGGCGCCGGCGGCACCGGAGAACGACACGTCGTAGTTGGCCACGTTGACGTCGATGGCTTCGATCGCGTCCATCGACACCGGCTGGCGCTGGGTCGGCATGTTGTTGCCTTCCAGGCCGAAGGTGTCGCTGGCCGAGACGCCGTCGATGGTGATCTTGTTGAAGCGCGGGTTCTGGCCGCCGGCCGAGATCGAGCCCGACGCACGGTCGGTGACCGTCAGGCGCGGGTCGAGGCGCATGTAGTCCTGGATGTTGCCGTTGACCGAGGGCAGCGCCTCGATGACCTGGCGGCTGATGCTCGTGCCCGCGCCCATCTTGGTCGCGCTGAAGACATCCGAGCCGCCGGCGGCGACCGCCGTGACGGTCTCCAGCGTGGTCAGGTCGCCGGTCAGGGCGGCATTGATGGTGTTGACCTTGTTCAGGTCGAGGAAGACGTTGTCTTCGGTCTTGGTGCCTTCGCCCGGCTTGTTGATGGTCACCGTGTAGGGACCGCCGACGCGCAGACCGCGCGCGGCGTAACGGCCGCTGGCGTCGGTGGTGGCGCGGCTGACCGTGCCCGACTCGACGTGGGTGATCGTCACTTCGGCGCCGACGACGGGCTGGCCGTCGGTGCGGGTCACCAGGCCGCCGACGCCGGCGGACGTGGCCTGCGCGAATACCGGCGCGGTGGCAAGGGCGGCAAGCAGACCAAGCGTGAGCTTGGACATCCGGACGCGATTGTGATGGGTCATTGAATGGCCTCGATGCATGGGTTCAAAAGTCGGATGCGAGGCGCGACCCCGGTCGCACCTTCCGCGAGAAGTTCTGAATACCGCCCCCTGGGGCGCCGGGCCGGAGCCCGCCGGTTAACAGCAGTTTAACAGGCTAGGTGCGCGGTGTGACAGAGACGTGACGACCGTCAAAAACCGCCACACCCTGTCAAACCGGGGGTCGCAGGGTGCCGGGGCCGAAATATTTGTCGGGGCCGTTACGGCGGCGAGATCTGGAGGTAGGTCCCCAGGCCGTCCAGGAGCATCTGCACCGAGATGGCGACCAGCAGCATGCCCATCAGGCGCTCGATGGCGGTCAGGGCCCGCGAGCCCAACAGCTTGTAGAGAAGCGTGGCCGAGAACAGGATCGCGGAGGTGGCACCCCAGGCGATCAGCAGGGCCAGACTCCAGTCGCCCAGCCGCGCGGGCTCGTTGCTGCCCATCAGCATCACCGCGGCCATACCGGACGGGCCGGCCACCAGCGGGATGGCCATCGGCACGATGAAGGGCTCGCCATCGGGGATTTCGCCCATCAGGCCTTCCGGCGGCGGGAAGATCATGCGGATGCCGATCAGGAACAGCACGATGCCGCCGGCGATCGCGACCGACTCCTGGCGCAGGTGCATCAGTTCCAGCGCGTACTTGCCGCCCCACAGGAACAGCATCAGCACGCCCAGGGCGATCAGCAGTTCGCGCGCGAGCACGATGCGCTGCCGCTGCGGCGGCAGGCCGCGCAGCAGGCTGAGGAATACCGGCACGTTGCCGAGGGGGTCGAGGATCAGGAACAGCAGCAGGGCCGCCGAGGCGATGGTCATGGCGTGGCGGTCACTGCAGCTGGGTCAGCGTCAGATTAAGGGCGGCGGGCGCCGGCGCCCAGACCTGGCCGCGGTGCGCGGCACCGGCCGCAGACAGCAGGGTCACGCACGCGCCGGCGTAGGCGATGGGATCGACCGCGGCGATATCGCTTTCCTCGACATAGGCCTTGGCACGCACCGGCGTGCGCATCGGTCCGGCCTGCAGGCCGGCGACACGCACCGTCGAGTTGGCCAGCTCCGCGTGCAGCATGTGGACCAGTCCGGCCAGCCCCTGCTTCGCCAGTCCGTAGCCGCCCCAGTACGCACCGGACACGCGCGTCAGGTCGTCGGTCACGAACACGACGGCGGCATCTTCCGACTTCGCCAGCAACGGCAGGCACGCCTGCGTGAGCCACCACGGCGCGGTGAGGTTGACATGCAGCGCGCGCGCAAATGCGGCCGGATCGGTCTGCAGCAGCGGCGTCAGGCCGGGGAAATCGGCGGCGCAGTGCAGCACGCCATCGAGGCGACCGATTTCCGATTCGATGCGTTGTGCCATCTCGGCGTAGTCGTCGGGCGCGGCGCCTTCCAGGTCGAGCGGATACAGCAGCGGCTCGGGCCCCACCTGGGTCACGGCGTCGTACACGCGATTCAACTTGGCCACCTTGCGGCCCAGCAGCACGACCGTGGCGCCCGCACGTGCGCAGGCCAGCGCGGCCGCACTGCCCAGCCCGCCGTACGCGCCGGTCACCAGTACGACACGGCCGTCGAGCGAGCCCTTGCCTTCGTTCGGAATCACTGGTGCTGCGTCTCGCTGATCATGCGCGCCAGCTCGCCCGACTCGAACAGTTCCAGCGTGATGTCGCAACCGCCGATCAGTTCACCGTGGATGAAAAGCTGCGGGAACGTGGGCCAGTTGGAATAGCGCGGCAGGTTGGCGCGGATTTCCGGATCCTCCAGCACGTTGACGGTGTGCAGCTCCGAGGCGCCGGCCGCCTTGAGGGCCTGCACCGCGCGACTGGAGAAACCGCACATCGGGAACTGCGCGGTGCCCTTCATGAAGAGCACGACGGGATGGCTTTCGACTTCGGCCTGGATCCGTTCGATCACGGACATGGCTGCAACTCCTGCAATGGTGCGTTGCCCCGCGATTGACGGCACGGCAACGAATCGTGGGGATAGAATGGCAATTGTAAGCCTTCCCGAGCCGCGGACGCGCCGATCCGTCCCGCCCCCGGCATCCCCTTAGCCAGCCCTCAGGAGCCCGCAATGGCCATCGAACTGCCTCCCCTGCCCTACGACCGCACCGCGCTGGAACCGCACATCTCCGGCGAAACGCTGGACTTCCACTACGGCAAGCACCACAAGACCTACGTGGACAACCTCAACAAGATGATCGAGGGCACCGAGTTCGCCTCGCTGTCGCTGGAAGAGATCATCCGCAAGTCGCAGGGCGGCATGTTCAACAACGCCGCGCAGATCTGGAACCACACCTTCTACTGGAACTGCCTGTCGCCCAACGGCGGCGGTGAGCCGACCGGCAAGCTGGCCGAGCTGATCAACAAGGCCTTCGGCGACTTCGCCAAGTTCAAGGAAGAGTTCACCAAGGTCACCGTCGGCACCTTCGGTTCGGGCTGGGGCTGGCTGGTCCAGCGTCCGGACGGTTCGCTGGGCCTGGTGAGCACCTCCAACGCCGCCACGCCGCTCACCGGCGAGGACACCGCGCTGCTGACCTGCGACGTGTGGGAACACGCCTACTACATCGACTACCGCAACGCCCGTCCGAAGTACGTCGAGGCGTTCTGGAACCTGGTCAACTGGGATTTCGTTGCTTCGAACCTGAAGTAAGCCGCGACGAAGCCACACAGCGAAACGGCCGGGGCAACCCGGCCGTTTTTCGTTGCATGCCCGTCAGGACTTCCTGCCGAACATGCGCGCCCCGGCCCACACCACCCATTCCAGCGCGACGCGTGGAAAGTGCAGGACCATGAACACCGCACCGGCCGCGAAGAAGGCCACGTAGAAGATCGCGGCGTTGAGCACCAGGCCCAGCGCCATGAGGGGCTCGAACTTGCGCTCCGCGATCATCCGGTACGCCGCGAACAGCCAGAACGACATGACCATGACGTGCAGGAACATGAAGCGTCGTGGTTTGCGGCCGCGGTTGGCCAGCATGAGGTTCAATCCATCGGCGGCCGAAAGCGCGAACGCGATGTAGGCCACGCAGGCCAGTATTCCGGCTACCGCGGCAACGCCTTCGCTGCTGGTGCGGTCGGCCACGACTCCACCGCCTACCAGCAGCACGCCCGAAACGGCCAACTGCAAAGGCGAGAAGTCCGGGCCGTAAGCGGCGAAATCCTGTTCCGGACGAGGTTCGTCGGGCTCCATGCGTTCCATCGCGGGCATCCGGTACGGTGTGTCCGGCCAGTTGAGCCGACGGAGCCCGTGCTGACAAGCCGCAACGCGACGGGTGGCGCGCTCCTATCCGCGCAAGCGCGCGACCACCGGCGTCACCTGCGCCTGGCGCCCGAGCGCTTCGCCGACACGCGCAAGCGCGGCGGCCAGTGCGTCCGCATTGTCGGCGCGCAGCGTGGCATGGCCGACCTTGCGGCCGTCGCGCGGCAGCTTGCCGTAGTCGTGCCAGTGGCCACCGGGCTCGCGCAGCATCGGCAGCGCGTCGGGCATTTCGCCGATCCAGTTGAGCATGCATGCCAGTCCGACCATGCGCGTGTCGCCGAGCGGAAGACCGAGCACGGCGCGCAGGTGGTTCTGGAACTGGCTGGTCTCGCTGCCTTCGATGGTCCAGTGGCCGGAGTTGTGCACGCGCGGCGCCAACTCGTTGGCGAGCAGTTCGCCGTCGCGGCAGAACAACTCCAGCGCGAACACGCCGACGTAGTCCATCGCCTCGCCCAGTCGGCGCGCGTAGTCATAGGCGATTTCCTGCAGCGCGCTGTCCACGCGCGCCGGCGCGAGGCTGGCCGAAAGCACGCCGTCGACATGCCAGTTCTCGGTGAGCGGCCAGGCGCGGAACTCGCCATCGCGGCCGCGCACGGCGACCACCGAGAGCTCACGCTGGAAATGCACGAACCCTTCGAGGATGAGCCCGACCTTCGAAGCCTGCGCGCCAAGTGCATCCCACGCGGCATCGGCATCGGCCGGCGTCTTGATGCGGAACTGGCCCTTGCCGTCGTACCCCAGGCGGCGCGTCTTCAGGATGCTCGGCGTGCCGATCTGCGCCAGCGCGGCGTCGAGGTCGGCGCGCGTTTCGATGGCGGCGAACGGCGGCACGGGAATGCCCAGTTCGCGGAACAAGGTCTTCTCGGCCAGGCGGTCCTGCGCGGTCGCCAACGCGCCCGGATTCGGAAACACGGGAACGCGGTCGCTCAGCCATTGCGCCGACTCGGCCGGCACGTTCTCGAAATCGAACGTCGCCACGTCCACGCGCGAGGCGAACTCCGCCAGCGCCGACTCGTCGCGGTAATCGCCCACCACCATCGGCGCGAACTGGCCCGCGCAGGCATCGGCGACGTTGTCCATCACCAGGAAGCGCAGACCCAGCGGTGCGCCCGAAAGCGCGAGCATGCGGGCCAGCTGCCCGCCACCGAGAATGCCAACAGTCGTCATTTGCGTGGGTCGTCGTTCGCCAGCACGTCGTCGGTCTGGCGCGTGCGGAAGGCTTCGAGAGCCTGGCCGATGGCGGGGTGGTCGTGGGCGAGCATCGCCGCGGCGAACAGCGCGGCATTGGCGGCACCGGCGTTGCCGATGGCGAACGTGCCCACCGGAATGCCGGCCGGCATCTGCACGATCGAGAGCAGCGAATCCATGCCGTTCAGGGCTTTGCTCTGCACGGGCACACCCAGCACCGGCACCGCCGTCTTGGCGGCCAGCATGCCCGGAAGATGCGCGGCGCCACCGGCGCCGGCAATGATCGCGCGCAGGCCGCGCGCATTCGCGGTGGCGGCGTACTCGAACAGCACGTCCGGCGTGCGATGGGCCGACACCACGCGCACTTCGTGCGGGACTCCGAGAGCCTCCAGGCGGGCGGCGGCGTGCTGCATCGTCTCCCAGTCGGAGCGCGAGCCCATCACGATGCCGACCAGCGGCGCGGCGGTTTCCTGAGCTGACATTGGTCCTGCCCTTGGGCAAAGACGTATTCTAACGCCCTGTCCCGTTCCCCCGGCACCACATCCCATGGACCGCAAATTGCTCGATCTGCTCGTCTGCCCGTCTTCGCGCCAGCCGCTGCAACTCCTGGACGGCCAGGGCCTGCAGGCCCTCAATGCCGCGATCCAGGCCGGCAGCGTGATCCGCGGCGACGGCACGGCCCAGGGTGAGGCGTTGCGCGAGGCGCTCGTCACGCGCGACCGCAGGACTATCTACCGCATCGACGACGGCATTCCGGTGCTGCTGGCCGAAGAGGCGATCGCCACCGCGCAGGTTCCGTCCTTCCCGGGCGCATGAGCGCCGCACTCGTCCCACCGCCCGCGGCGATCGTCGCCGAGGACGTGGCGCGCGCGCTCGCCGAGGACCTGGGGTCCGGCGACGTCACTGCAGCGCTGCTCCCCGACGTCGCCGACAGCGCCTACCTGCTGTGCAAGGAAGACGCCGTGGTGTGCGGACGGCCGTGGTTCGACGCCTGCCATCGCGCGCTCGATCCGCACGTGCGCATCGACTGGCGCGTGCGGGAAGGCGAACGCGTCGCCGCGGGCACGGTGCTGGCCACGCTGCAGGGCCGCGCACGCGCACTCGTCAGCGCCGAACGCGCATCGCTGAACTTCCTGCAGACGCTGTCCGGTACTGCGACCACGACCGCGGCGTATGTCGATGCCGTGCGCGGTACCGGCGCGAAGATCCTGGACACGCGCAAGACCATCCCCGGCCTGCGCCTGGCGCAGAAGTACGCCGTGCGCTGCGGCGGCGGCGTGAACCATCGCATCGGCCTGTACGACACGGTGATGCTCAAGGAGAACCACGTTCGCGCGGCCGGCTCGCTCACGGCCGCCATCCAGGCCGCGCGCGCCATGCACCCGGCGCTGCCGCTGATCGTGGAGGTGGAAACGATCGCGCAGCTGGAAGAAGCGCTGCACGAAGGATGCGACCGCATCCTCATCGACGACTTCGACGCTGCGATGCGGCGCGAGGCGGTACGCATCGCTCACGCGGTGCCGGCCGATCGGCGCATTCCGCTGGAAGTGTCCGGCGGCGTGGACATGACCACGCTGCGCGCCATCGCGCAGGACGGCGTGGATTGCATCTCGATCGGCGGACTGACCAAGCACGTCCGCGCGATCGATCTTTCGCTGAAGCTCGGGCCACCGCCCGCGGCCTGAGCCGCGGACGTTCGTCAGACCTGGAGCAGCATCGCGGCCGCCGCGCCGCCGCCGAGCAGCAGCATCGCCACGATCAGCCAGGGAACGATCGATCCGCCCTTGGCCTGCTTCGTCTTGCGACGCGACGTGGCCACGACCTGCACCGGCGGCTCCTGCACGCTGGATGCGGCCAGGCGGAAGCGCACCGTGTCGAACATCAGCTCGTCGCCGACGTGGGCCTCGCCGCGCAGCACCCGCTTGCCGTTGATGTAGCTGCCGTTACTGGACCCCAGGTCCTCGACCTGCACACCATTCTCGGTGGGCATCAGCCGCGCGTGCGTGCGCGACAGGCCGGGAGAATCGAAACGCAGGTTGCATTCGCTGGCGCGGCCGACGGTCACCACGCCGACCATCGCCTCGCTGCGACCAATCACTTCCGGCGACACGCCGCGCAGGAAGAACCGGGGCAGTACCGGCCGGACGGCGGTCACGCCGGGGTCGTCGTTGGCCGAGGGCAGCTCCGGCCCGGCGTTCGGCTGGCGCGCAACGACCGGTGGCGGCCCCAGCGCGGCCAGCTTGGCCTGCACCTGGTCGAAGGCGACCGTATCGCCGGGGCGCAGCGCGATCAGCCCCTGTACCTGCCGGCCGTTGACGCTGACCGTAGTGCCGCTGGGCACGTCGAGCATCACGCCCTGCGCGGTGACGTGCAGTTGGCAGTGCTGTGGCAGCACGCCGGGCCGATCGATGACGATGGTGGATTGCGGATCCGAGCCCACGCGATTGACGCCGTGGCCGAGCAGAACCTGAGGGTGCTCGCCACCCGGGAAGACGAGTTTCATGATTGGACCGGCCCCCTGCCGAAGTCCTGACACCACTTGCAGCGGACACGATGCGCCGCCACATTAACTGGATGCCGACTTTACTGATCCTGATGATTGTAGCTGCGATGGCGTTCGCATTCTGGAGCGCCGGACGCGCGGCGGCCGAGCGCGCCGAGGAAGTCGGGCGCAATGCCTGCCAGGCCGCAGGGGTGCAATGGCTGGACCAGAGCGTGCACGCGATCGGTATCCGCCTGTGCCGCAACGACAACGGCAGGCTTGGCTGGGAACGCACGTTCCGCTTCGACTATTCCGTCAACGGACACGACCGTCAGGTCGGCCGGCTGGTCCTGCGCGGCGAGCGGCTGGTGTCCTTCAGCGGACCGGTGGCACCGGCGCCGACAACGCTGCACTGAAGCCGCGCCGTTACACCTGCGAGCCGACGTTCCGGCGAACCCTACTTCACGATGCGCAGATGCGCCCCGCGTCGCGGTGTCGGCGTCTGCGGGCCCTGGTCGTCCCCGTCGGGCGAAGGCTCGTCCGGCACCGCGCTGAGCGGAGTGACCGAACTTTCGTCGGCCAGCTCGACCTCGACGTCACCTTCTTCACCGGCGGTGTGGATGTCGTCGGGGAGCGCCATGCCCTGCCCGGTTTCGCGCGCATAGATGGCCAGCACGGCGTGCACCGGCACGGCGACTGGATAGCTCACGCCGCCGAAGCGGGCGCTGAAGCGGATGGCGTCGTTGCCCATCTCCAGGCGCGACACCGCGCGCTCGGCGATGTTGAGCACGATCTTGCCGTCCTTGACCGCATGCACGGGCACCTGCACGCCGGGGCGCGCTGCATCGACCAGCAGGTGCGGGGTCATGCCGTTGTCGGCGATCCACTCGTACAGCGCCCGCAGCAGATACGGCCGATGGCTGGTCATCGAAGAATTGCTTTCCTGACTCATGGCCCGAGTTTAGCGCCGCACGGTCGCTGACACATACACACGGCCGAAGCGTGTGCAGCCGGACAGGTCGCCGCACGCGTTCCCGGAAACGAAAACGGGCCCACAGGCCCGTTCGTCGCATCCGCAGGTGCGGCCGTCAGGACGGCAGATCGCGCAGCTTGCGCTCCTGCTCCGTCAGGCTGCGGGTGAAGCCAGGGTTGCGGAAGATGCGGTTGCCATAGTCCTCGATGGCCTTGCCATCCTTGGGCAGCGGAACGCCCAGGGCGTCCAGGCGCCAGATGATCGGCGCCATCGCGCAGTCGGCCAGGCTCATTTCCGGGTTGAGGAAGAACTTGCTCGCCTTGAACAGCGGTACGGACGCGGTAAGCAGTTCCTTCAGGCGCTTGCGGCCTGCTTCGGCCTGGGCCTTGTTGCCCAGCTGGATGGCCTGCACCTGCGGCACCCAATCGTGTTCCAGGCGCAGCATCGCCAGGCGCAGCCGCGCCCGGGACAGCGGGTCCACAGGCATCAGCGGCGGATGCGGGTAGCGTTCGTCGAGGTATTCGCTGACGACACTGGCCGCATAGAGGACCAGGTCGCGCTCGACCAGGGTCGGGACCGAATGGTACGGGTTGAGGTCGACGAGATCTTCGGGGGGATTCTGCGGATCGACCGGCACCAGATCGTAGGTCACGCCTTTGGCCGCCAGCACCAGGCGCACGCGGTGACACAGCACGCAATCGGTGGAAGAGAACAGCGTCAGGGCATTACGCATACGTGGACTCGCCGCCATCATCGACCTCTCCAGCCACCGGAATCCGCCGATGGGAAGACGCCATCCACCCCGTGTGGACGGTCGTCACGGCCTCGATTGGCAGCCCGCCTGCCCAAACCAAGGAGCCCGCACATCTCTGTACGGGCTCCAAGGGATACAGCAAGCGGTCAGTGCTTGTCCACGTCCCGCCAGTACTCGTGCTTGAGCAGGTAGGCCAGCAGGGTGAACATCGCCAGGAACAGGATGGCCCACACGCCGATGTTCTGGCGCTTGAGGGCAGCCGGCTCGCCGGCGTACTCGAGGAATGTAGTGATGTCGCGCACGGCCTGACTGAACTCGTCGGCGTTGAGCTCGCCCGGCTGGGTCACCTTCAGACCGAGGACCGGGCGATCGCCCGTCTTCTTGTCTGCCTCGCCGAACTCGGCGTGCTGCAGGCCCTGCAGCTCCCACAGGACGTTCGGCATGGAGGCGTTCGGGAAGAGCTGGTTGTTCCAGCCCAGCGGACGCGCCTCGTCCAGGTAGAAGGACTTCAGGTAGGTGTAGACCCAGTCCGTGCCGCGCACGCGCGCGATCAGGCTGAGGTCCGGCGGCATCTTGCCGAACCACTGGTTGGCATGTTCCGGGGTCAGGTTGACCTGGATCTGCTCGCCGAACTTGGCACCGGTGAAGTTGAGGTTGTTCATCACCTCGTCTTCGGTCAGGCCCAGGTCCTCGGCCATGCGCGAGTAGCGCAGGTACTTGAGCGAATGGCAGCCCGAGCAGTAGTTCATGTACAGCTTGGCACCACGCTGCAGCGACGCGCGGTCGCCCAGGTCGGTGCCCGACTGCTGCAGGTGCCCGCCTTCGGACGCGAATGCGCCGAAGGAGATCAGGAGGCCTGCGGCGAAGGTGGCGAGCTTCTTCACGATGCGCTTCTTCTGGACGGGTCGTTGGCTGGCGTGAGCGATCAGGTCAGTCATGCATCGTCACCCGTTCCGGCACCGGCTTGGTTTTGTCGAACTTGGTCCAAAGCGGCATGGTGATGAAGAAGACGAAGTACAGGAAGGTCAGCACGCGACCGATGATGGTCTCGACCGGGTCGGTACCCGGACCGGCGCCGATCTTGCCCAGCCACAGGAAGCAGATCGCCAGCACGCCCAGCATGACCTTGGTCATCCAGCCGCGGTAGCGGTGCGACTTCACCGGCGAGCGGTCGAGCCACGGCACCAGGAACAGCACCGCGATCGCCGCGAACATCACGATCACGCCGCTGAGCTTGTGCGGGATGACGCGCAGCATCGCGTAGTACGGGGTGTAGTACCACACCGGCTTGATGTGTTCCGGCGTCACCAGGCGGTTGGCCTCGGTGAAGTTGTCATGCTCCAGGAACCAGCCACCGAAGGCCGGCGCGAAGAAGATGACGAACGCGCACAGGATCAGGAAGAAGCCGACGCCGAACAGGTCCTTCACCGTGTAGTACGGGTGGAACGGAATGCCGTCGGCCGGCTTGTTCGGATCCCAGCGGTTGCCCTTCGGGCCCTTCTTGATGTCGACGCCGTCCGGGTTGTTCGAACCCACTTCGTGCAGCGCGCCCAGGTGCAGCACGACCAGCAGCAGCAGCACCAGCGGCAGCGCGATGACGTGCAGCGCGAAGAAGCGGTTCAGCGTGGCGTCGCCCGGCAGGTAGTCGCCCATGATCCATTCGGTCAGGCCGTTGCCGATGACCGGGATCGCGCCGAACAGCGAGATGATCACCTTGGCGCCCCAGAACGACATCTGGCCCCACGGCAGCACGTAGCCCATGAAGGCTTCGGCCATCAGGACCAGGTAGATCAGCATGCCCAGGATCCACACCAGTTCGCGCGGCTTCTGGTACGAGCCGTACATCAGGCCGCGGAACATGTGCAGGTACACGACGATGAAGAACATCGACGCGCCGGTGGAGTGCATGTAGCGGATCAGCCAGCCCCACTCCACGTCACGCATGATGTACTCGACCGACGAGAACGCTTCGGCCGCGGACGGCTTGAAGTGCATCGTCAGGAAGATGCCGGTGACGATCTGGTTGACCAGCACCAGCATCGCCAGCGAGCCGAAGTAGTACCAGAGGTTGAAGTTCTTCGGCGCGTAGTACTCGGTCATGTGCTTGCGGTACGCCGGCATCATGCCGGGCGCGCGCGCGTTGACCCAATCCATCACGCCATCGGCGGCACGGGTGAAGATGTTCGCCATGGCTTACGCCGCTCCCTTGCTGCTGGACGACGGATCGACACCGATGATGATCGTGTTGTCGTTCTCGTAGTGGTGCGGCGGCACGACCAGGTTGGTCGGCGCCGGGACGCCCTGGAACACGCGGCCGGCCATGTCGAAGCGCGACTTGTGGCAGGGGCAGAAATAACCGCCCTTCCACTCGGGATCGAACGGTTCCGGACGGATCTCGGCCTTCATTTCCGGCGAGCAGCCCAGGTGGGTGCACAGGCCGACCAGCACGGAGATCTCCGGCTTGATCGAGCGCCCCTCACCGGTGATGTACGCCGGCTGCTGGTCCTTGTTCTCGGACTTGGGATCGCGCAGGTGCCCGTCGAGGGTCGGCAGCGCGTCCAGGATCGCCTTGGAACGCTTGACGATCCAGATCGGCTGACCGCGCCACTCCATGATCAGACGCTGCCCTTCCGCCAGGGCGCTGATGTCCGCGGTCACCGGCGCGCCGGCGAGCTTGGCCCGTGCGCTCGGGTTCCAGGACTTGATGAACGGTACCGCCACAAAACCGGCACCGACCGCACCGACCACTGCAGTGGTCGCGGTCAGGAACCGACGGCGGCCCTGGTTGACAGGATCGTTGACCCCTTGGTTGGCCATCCGGCACTCCGCAAAGCTGGATCGAAGTAACACCGCACCGCCAACGCCACTGGCGACGGCTCGCGGCACAAAAGACGGGGAAGTGTAACGGAACGGTGAATGGCCCATCAATCCGCCGATGTTGCGCATCGGGGCCGGAGCGGCCCCGGCGGCGCCCCCCGGGGCCGGTCAGCGCATCACGCCCGCCGTTCCCCGGTAGCGGTCGGCCAGGACGGCCACCCGCTGCACGTATCGCTGGGTCTCGCTGTAGGGCGGCACGCCCTTGTACTTGTCTACCGCGCCTTCACCGGCGTTGTAGCCGGCCGCGGCGAGGGTCAGGTTGTTGTTGAAGCGCTTGAGCAGCCACGCCAGGTACTGCACGCCGCCCTGGATGTTCTGGCCGGCATCGAAGGGATTGCTCACGCCGAACCGTCGCGCCGTCGCCGGCATCAGCTGCATCAGCCCCTGGGCGCCGGCACGCGAGAGCGCGTTGGGGTTGTAGGCCGACTCGGCATGGATGATCGCGCGCACGATCGCCTCGTCCACGCCGTGCTGTCGCGAGGCGATGGAGATTTCGTCGCGGTAGGCATTGGTGTTGAGGCGCACCGTGCCGAAATTGACGCCGGGACGCGCCGCACAGGCGTAGCACGTCTCGATGTAGCTGTAGCGGATGGTGCGCACCGCCGAGGCATTGGCCACCTGCGGCTTGCGGCTGGTGTAGTGGCGGACGCCGTCCTGGATGTACGAGTACACCTGCCCCTGCACCACGCGCGGCGCATTCGCGCTGTAGCTGGCGGGCGCTGGAGACGGGACGGCCGGCACGGCCGCGGCCCTGGGTGCATCGGCGTGCGCGACGGCGGGTGACCCGCTCACGGCGCTGGTGGATGTCACGCCGCCCATCGCCACCTTCGGGGGCGTGGACGACACCGTAGTCGACGGGCGGGAAGCCGACGCCCCCCCGCTGATGACCGTGCAGCGGGCGCCGGGCGTGCGCTTGTTGACGTAGCTGCGGCTGCCATCGGGCGCGTCGCAACGGTACAGGGTGCCGGCCACGGTCGGCGCCGCAGCCAGCAGGCATGCCATCCCCAACAGCAGCGCGCCCCCCCTCATGTCCGCGAGTGTGTCCTGTCTCCCCGGCCTTCACAAGTCCTTGATTGCGCTGGGCCACAGGAAACGTGACCGCCCCCGCATCCCGTCCCGTCGCTGGGCGAAGCCGGCGTACCGGCTTCGCCCGCGCCGTGCCCCTGTCCTGTCCTCAGCGCACCACCGCCGTGCGGTAGCGCTCGGCGAGCACCGCGACCCGTTGCACGTAGCGCTGGGTCTCGCTGTAGGGCGGCACGCCCTGGTACCGGTCGACCGCGCCCTCGCCTGCGTTGTAGCCGGCGGCGGCGAGGGTGAGATTGCCGTTGAAGCGGTGCAGCAGCCACGCCAGGTACTGCACGCCGCCGCGGATGTTCTGGCGGATGTCGAACACATTGGCCACGCCAAACCGCCGCGCCGTGGCGGGCATCAGCTGCATCAGTCCCTGCGCGCCCACGCGCGATATCGCGTTGGGGTCGTAGGCCGACTCGGCGTGGATGATCGCCCGCACCACCGCCTCGTCCACGCCGAAATCGCGCGCTGCGGCGGCGATCTCCTTGCGGTAGGCGTCGGTGTTCAGGCGGATGGTGGCGAAGTCCAGTCCCGGCTGCAGCGCGCAGGCGAAGCAGCTTTCCATGTAGGTGTAGGTCTCCCGGCTCACCCGGCCCAACCCTGCCCGCGGTGCCGGACGGACGCTGCTGTAGAGGACCTCGCCGTTGTCGAGGTAGCGGTAGACCTCGCCCTGGGTCACCCGCATGGCGGCGGGCAGTTCGATGGTCCCCGCCTCCGCGGGCGGCAACGAATCGTCCGCTGCGGTCGGCGCGTGGGTGAAACCCAGTACGCGCGCGGGCGCGGTCGGTCGACTGGGCTGTCCCAGCGTCGCGGTGGTCGGATTCTGCTGGGCGAACGTAGGCGCGGCCGCCAACAGCCCCGCCAGCCCCAGCAATGCCAAGCGTGCCTTCACGGACATCCGGGCCCCTGCCGGCGCGACCCCGCGCCCTCCAACTGCCCTCGTATCAGGTAAACGCGATCCTGGCCCGTTCCCGGCCTGCCGGTCCCAGCCTGTAGAATGGCGCCCCCTCCGGCGCGGAATAACCGCCGCCCCTCCCGGATCGAGCCAGATGAGCCAGACCAGCCCCTCCAACGCGCCCACGGCCGCCGCCGAGCACGACACCGCCGCGCCCGCGACGAAGAAGCTCTACATCCAGACCCACGGTTGCCAGATGAACGAGTACGACTCGGCCAAGATGGCCGACGTGCTCGCCGCCAGCGACGGTCTGGAGCTGACGCAGAACGTCGAGGAAGCCGACGTCATCCTGATCAACACCTGCTCGATCCGCGAGAAGGCCCAGGAGAAGGTCTTCAGCCAGCTCGGCCGCTGGAAGTCGCTCAAGCAGGGCGACAAGCCGGTCGTCATCGGCGTCGGTGGCTGCGTGGCCTCGCAGGAAGGCGAGGCGATCGTGAAGCGCGCGCCGTTCGTGGACCTGGTCTTCGGCCCGCAGACGCTGCACCGCCTGCCCGAACTCATCCAGGCGCGGCGCGAGACCGGCCTGCCGCAGGTCGACATCTCCTTCCCGGAGATCGAGAAGTTCGACCGCCTGCCCGAACCGCGCGCCGAAGGCCCCAGCGCGTTCGTCTCGATCATGGAAGGCTGCAGCAAGTACTGCTCGTTCTGCGTGGTGCCATACACGCGCGGCGAGGAGATCAGCCGTCCCTTCGAGGACGTGCTGGTGGAAGTGGCCGACCTTGCCTCGCAGGGCGTGCGCGAGATCAACCTGCTCGGCCAGAACGTCAACGCGTATCGCGGCCCGATCGCGCCAGCCGAAGACGGCGGTGATGGCGAAGTCGCCGACCTCGGCCTGCTCATCCGCGCCATCGCCGAAATCGAAGGCGTCGGCCGCATCCGCTTCACCACCTCGCACCCGCTGGAGTTCTCGGACTCGCTGGTCGAGGCCTATCGCGACGTGCCCAAGCTGGCCAACTACCTGCACCTGCCCGTGCAGGCCGGCAGCGACCGCATCCTGGCGGCGATGAAGCGCGGCTACACGGCGCTGGAGTTCAAGCAGAAGATCCGCAAGCTGCGCGCGGTACGCCCGGACATCTCGATCAGCTCCGACTTCATCGTCGGCTTCCCGGGCGAGACCGATGCGGATTTCGAGAAGACCATGAAGCTGATCGAGGACGTCGGCTTCGACCAGTCGTTCTCGTTCATCTACTCGCGCCGACCCGGTACGCCAGCCGCCGACCTGGAAGACAACGTCTCCAGCGAGGAGAAGCATGCGCGCCTGTCGCGCCTGCAGGCGCACATCAACGCGCACGCGCGTTCGATCTCGGACGCGATGGTGGGCAGCACGCAGACCGTGCTGGTCGAAGGCCCGTCGAAGAAGAACCCGAACGAGCTGACCGGCAAGACCGAGAACATGCGCTCGGTGAACTTCCCCGGCCACGCGCGCCTGATCGGCCAGTTCGTCGATGTCGTCATCACCGAGGCGATGAGCAACTCGTTGCGCGGACGCGTCGCGGTGGCGGACGTCGCGTAAGCGGCCGCTTCAGTAGTCGTCGAGCCACACCGGCGGCAGGCCGCGCGCTTCGGCCATCCACTCCTCCACCGCCGGCCGCGCCATCAGTCGCTGCGCCCACGCGGCACCTTCGGGTGCCGCTTCGAGGTCCGGCGAATGCGCCATCAGGCGAGCCACTGTCGGAACCAGCGCGAGGTCCGCCAGCGACAGTTCGCCGGCCAGCCACGGACCGCCGCTGCGCAGCAGCGTCTGTTCGCAGATCTCGAAGAACCGTGACGCCTCTTCCCGCTCGCTCGCTGTCATCACGCGACGGTCCGCGTAGAACGCACTTTCGAACGACAACCGCGCGCAGAGGCCGGACAGACCCGCATGCTGCCAGGCGAACAGCGAGCGCGCAGTGGCGCGCGCCATCGGATCGGCCGGCCACAGGCGGCCGCCGGCCAGGTCGCTGGCGTATTCCATGATGGCGAGTGAGTCGAAGATCACCGTCTCGCCTTCCACCAGCACCGGAACCGAGCCGGGCGGCGAGAAACGCCGGATGCGCGCGAGGTTGTCGAGGCGTTGCGGCATGCGGATATCGACGATGCGTTCCTCGAAATCCACCTCCGCCTCGCGCAGCGCCAGCCAGGCGCGGAAGGCCCAGCTGGAGGCGTTGCGAGTGCCTGAATACAGGATTCGCTGCACGATCGTCTCTCCGTTCCGGAGCGTCATCCGCGAGACGATAGCGTTCCATCGCGAGGACGGCGCAGGTGCACGTGTTGTGACATTGTCGCCCAATCGACCTTCAGGAGCGACCGGGATGCGGATCGAGCATCTGTTCGTGTACGGCAGCCTCGCGCCGGGACAGTCCAACGCGCACGTACTGGCGGAGGTTCCGGGCGACTGGACACCGGGGACGGTCACCGGAACGCTACGCCAGGAAGGCTGGGGCGCGGCGCTGGGTTATCCGGGCCTGGTGCTGGACGAGTGCGGTGCGGACGTGCGCGGCCTCGTCTTCTCGTCCACGCAGTTGCGCGAACACTGGGATCGTCTGGACGCGTTCGAAGGCAGCGGCTACGAACGCGTCATCACGCGCGCGCGTCTGGACGACGGCACGACGGTGCAGGCGCATGTCTACGCATTGCGCCCGCACCACACGCCGGGATGACGCTCGCGCTTACTTCGCGCGATACACCGCCTCGCCGTCCACGTAGGTCGCCTGCACGCTGAGATTGCGCAGACCCGACGGCGCGATCGCCAGCGGGTCTTCGGTCAGCACGACGAAGTCCGCTCGCTTGCCGACCTCCAGGCTGCCCACTTCGTTCTCGGCGAAGCCGGCGTAGGCCGCGTCCAGCGTGAAGCCGCGCAGCGCCTCGAAGGCAGTGAGCTTCTCCTGCGGGAACCAGCCGCCCGCCGGCAGGCCCTGTGCATCGGCGCGCGTGGCCGCGGCATACAGGCCGAAACGCGGATCGACCGATTCCACCGGGAAATCCGATCCCAACGCCAGACGGGCCCCACTGTCGCGCAACTGGCGCCACGCATACGCGCCGATGATGCGTTCGGCGCCCACGCGATCCTGGGCCCACGGCATGTCGCTGGTCGCGTGCGTGGGCTGCATCGAGGCGATCACGTGCAGCTGCGCCAGGCGCGGCAGGTCCTGCTTCGACAGCACCTGCGCATGTTCGATGCGCCAGCGGTGGT
This sequence comes from Lysobacter stagni, assembly GCF_030053425.1. NCBI lineage: Bacteria > Pseudomonadati > Pseudomonadota > Gammaproteobacteria > Lysobacterales > Lysobacteraceae > Lysobacter > Lysobacter stagni. Next base: position 253,973 of record NZ_JASGBI010000002.1, read on the forward strand.
CGGTGGTGGTGGCGTCGTTGCCCAGTGCCTTCGCGTACGCCTCCAGCACGACATGGTTGCCACGGTCGCCGATGGCGTGCGTGGCCACCTGCACGCCACAGCGCTTGGCCTTCTCGACGGCAACGGCGATCTGCTCCGGCGACGTCACCATCAGGCCGAGGTTGCCGTGGTCGTCGCTGTACTCCTGCAGCATCGCCGCGCCGCGGCTGCCAAGCGCACCATCGGCGTACAGCTTCAACGTGCGCATCTTCAACCGGCCCGATGGGTGCGCATACAGACCGTTCGCGCACAGCGATTCGAGGGCTTCGTTGTTGCCGTCGGCCATCGCGGTGATGCGCAACGGCATCGCACCGCGGTCGGCCAGGCGCTGGTAACGCTTGAGTTCGGCAAGGCTGACGCCCGCGTCGTGCACGCCGGTCAGGCCGTGCTCGACCGCCGACTGCATGCCCAGCGACAGCGCGCGCTCGGCGGTGGCTTCGTCCAGCGGCGGCCGCGCCTGATCAACCAGCGACATCGCACCGTCGACGAAGATGCCCGTGGCCTTGCCACCGGCGCGTTCGATCCGGCCGCCGTCGGGCTGCCAGTCGCCGGAGAGATCGCGCTTCACCGCACGCATCGCCGCGGTGTTGGCCCAGCCCGCGTGGCCGTCGATGCGCTCCAGCCAGACCGGACGGTCCGGGAACGCGGCATCCAGGTCGGCCGCCGTGGGGAAGCGCTTCTCCGGCCAGTCGTTCTGGTCCCAGCCGCGACCGATCAGCCAGGCGCCGGCCGGCAGTTGCTTCGCGAAGGCCTGCAGGCGCTGCAGCACGTCCTGCTTGTCGTCCGCACCCACCAGATCCGCGCTGAGCATGGTCATGCCCAGGCCGGACACGTGCGCGTGCGCATCGATGAGACCGGGGATGACCGTCGCGTTGCCGACATCCAGGCGCGTCGCCTTCGGGTAACGCTTGCCCAGCGTCGCCGCGTCGCCCAGCGCAAGGATGCGACCGGTGTCGTCGAAGGCCATCGCCTGCGCCGTGGGATGCGCGGTCTCCAGCGTGTGGATCTTCGCCGCGGTGAGCACTGTCACCTTGGCCCCCAACGCCGTTCCCGACATCACCGCCAGCGCCGCCGACACGGCCCAAACGAGCTTGCGCATCCCCATTCCCCAATGTCCGAAAGTGTCCGGACTGTGCGCAAACCGGACGCCCGTGGCAAGTGCGACGGGCGCGAAGGCGCCCTCAGTCCAGCCGCTTCCGGAAGCGCGCGATGGCCGCGGTCATCATCACGGCGGTGAAGGCCAGCAGGGCCAGCACGTCGTGCCACAGCTCCCACAGGCTCGCGCCGCGCAGCACGATGCCGCGGATCAGGCGCAGGAAATGTGTCAGCGGCAGCGCCTCGGCCAGCCACTGCACCACGCGCGGCATGCCGGCAAAGGGAAACATGAAACCCGACAGCAGGATCGACGGCAGGAACACGAAGAACGTCATCTGCATCGCCTGGAACTGCGAGCGCGCCTTGGTCGAGATCAACAGGCCCAGCGTCAGGTTGGCGAAGATCAGCAGCACCGCGGCGAGGTAGACATCGAGCAGGCTGCCGCGGATGGGCACCTGGAACAACCACACGCCCAGCACCAGGATCACGGAGGTCTGTATCAGCCCGATCGCCGCGTACGGCAGCACCTTGCCGATCATCAACTCCGAACGCGAGAGCGGCGTGGCGATCAGCAGTTCCATGTTGCCGCGCTCGCGCTCGCGCACGATGGCCACACCGGTGAACAGCACCATGGTCATGGTGAGGATGACGCCGATCAGCCCGGGCACGATGTTGACGGCCGATCGCCGCTCCGGGTTGTAGAAAGCCACCACGCTGATCTGTCCGCGCGCCACCTGCCCCGCGCCTTCGCGCAGCGGCCGCGTGTTGTCGACCGGCGCCGTGGCCAACGGCAGCTGCGCCAGCTGCACCGCCGCGCTCTGCACCACGGTGTCGCTGCCATCCACCATCACCTGCACGGCTTCGCGGCCTTCGAAGCGGCGGCGCTCGAAATCGGGCGGGACCACCACGCCCACGCTGATCTCGCCGCGGCGCAGCCGCTCCATCAGCTCCTGTGGTGCGGTCGCACTGACGGTCGGCGTGATGACGCCGGTGGCCACCATGTCCATCACCAGCGCGCGCGAGCCTGCTGTGTTGGCCTGGTCGGCGATGCCCGTGGACAAGCCGCGCAGGTTGAGGTTGATCGCATAGCCGAACAGAACCAGCTGCATGACCGGGATGCCGACGATCATCGCCAGCGTGATGCGGTCGCGGCGCATCTGTCGCAGTTCCTTCTGCACGATCGCGAACAGGCGGCGCAGGCTCATGCGGCACGCTCCTGCGCTTCGGTGTTGCGACCACGCGTGGCCGAGACGAACACGTCCTCCAGATTGGGCTGCGACGGAACGACGTCGGCGTCCAGGCCCGCATCGGACAACGCCCTGCGCACGCGCTCCGCAGCATCGCCATCGGGCGCATTGAGCACGCGCAGCGAATTGCCTATCTGGGCCACGCTCAGCACGCCCGGCACGGCGACCAGCACCTGCTGCGCGCGACGCGGCTGCGCGGCCTTCACCTCGAGCGTGCGGCCGGCGAGTTCGCGCGTGAGATCGTCCGGCGTGCCGTCCGCGACGAGCGCGCCGCGGTCGAGGATGGCGATGCGATGGCAACGCTCGGCCTCGTCCATGTAGTGCGTGGACACCAGGATCGTGGTGCCCGCGTCGGCCAGGTCGAACAGCTTTTCCCAGAAATCCCGCCGCGATTCGGGATCGACCGCGCTGGTGGGTTCGTCGAGGAACAACAGTTCGGGCTTCTGTATCACCGCGCCGGCCAGCGCCAGGCGCTGCTTCTGGCCGCCGCTCAGGGTGCCGGCGAGTTGTTTCTGACGGTCGGCGAAGTGGTAGTGCTCGACGAGTTCGTCGATGCGCTGCGCTGCCTGCGCACGCGGGATGTCCTGCACCGCGGCGAGGAATTCCAGGTTCTCGCGCACGCTCAGGTCCTCGAACAACGAGAACTTCTGCGTCATGTAACCGATGCGTCGACGCAGTTCCTCGGCCTGCTCGGGAATACGCAGGCCCAGCACTTCCACTTCGCCTTCGGTAGGGGTGAGCAGGCCGCACAGCATGCGGATGGTGGTCGTCTTGCCCGAGCCATTGGGTCCGAGGAACCCGTACACATGCGCGCGCGGTACGCTCAGGTCTACGTGGTCGACCGCGACCAGTTGGCCGAAGCGCTTGGTCAATCCGCGCGCGCGGATCGCGAGGTCGTCGCGGGACGTCGCCTCACTCATGGCCACCGGTCGCGAACTCCACACGCACCGGCACGCCGGCTGGCAGCGTTGCGCGGTTACCGCCGGTGATCTCCACTTCGGCCAGATAGCTCAGGCGCGAGGCGTCGTCGCCGATCAGTGCGTAGTACGGCGTGAACGTGGGCTCGCTGCGGATCATGCGCACGCGGCCCGGCAGGGCCTCGTCGCGACCACCCACGAACACACGCGCCGATTGCCCGACCTGCACATCCGGGCGGATCGGCTCGGGCACGTAGACGCGAGCATGCGGTGCGTCGCCGACCAGCAGGATGGCCAGCGGCGCCCCCACGGGCGCCTGGTCGCCCAGCCGGTACGGCAGGCTGTCGACGACGCCGGCACGCGGCGCGACCAGGTCGAGTTTCTCCAGTGTCACCGCCTGCGTGGCAGCCTGCGCCTGCGCGGCGGCAACGGCGGAACGGCCCTGTGCGATCTGCTCGATGCGCGTGCCGCGTTCCAGTTCCAGCAGTTCCTGCTGCGCGGCTCGCACCGCGGCCTCGGCGGAGTCGGCGGACGCGCGTGCGCGGTCGACATCGGACGCCGCGACCAGTTGCTGCCGGCCCAGCGGCAGCAACCGATTGGAGAATGCCCGCGCATCAGCCGCCTGCGCACGCGCCGCGGCAAGACGGGCCTTTGCCTGGGAGATCTCCTCGGCACGCGGCCCGGCTTCGAGTTCCGTGAGCACTTCGCCGGCCTGTTGCGCCTGCGCCTGCAGCGCGGCCAGTTGCGACTGCGTGCGCGCCAGTTCCAGTTGCACCAGCCGCGCGCCGGCGTTCACGCGCTGCCCCTCGCGCACATCGATTCGCACGATCTTCTCCGCCGCCGGTGCGGGCAGCGCGATGCGGTCCCACTCCAGCGTGCCCAGCGCCTGGGGCGCGTCGCGGCCGCACGCCGCCAGCAGCATCGTTGCGGCGATGGCCAGCAGCATCCCGGGTTCGCGCAGTCGGATGGCGTTGTTCTTCATGGTTCAGTCCATGCCCAGGCCGCGATCCAGCAGGGCAAGCGTGTGCCGTCGCAGCGCTTCGAAATCGAGATCGTCCGCCTGCAGCATGCGACGCCAGATCGGCGCGCCCGCTGCGGGGAACAACGTGAGGCCGACCAGCGACACCATCAGCAGGCGGGGGTCGAGGTCTTCGTTGAGCTCGCCGCGCGACTGCGCCTGCGCGAACCGCTCGGCCATCATCCGCGGCAGCTGCGGACCGATGCGATCGAACAGAACATCGCGCAGCGCACCACCCTCGCACAGCACTTCGCGCACCCACAACGGCGGCAACCACGGGTGCTCGGTCACCACGCGACCGATGCCCTGCACGAAGGCGGCGATCAGCGCCGCCACGTCGTCGCCGGCATTCATCACCGCCTCCCGCAACCGATCGAATGCCGGCAGCACCCGTTCGGCGATCACCGCTTCCTGCAGTTGCGCCTTGTCGCCGAAGTAGTAGTGGAGCAGCGCCGGCGTGACGCCGGCCTCAGCGGCGATCGCGCGCACGGGCGTGGCCGCGATGCCCTGGCGGACGAAACAGGCGACGGCGGCGTCGAGCAGTCGTTCGCGCAGATCGGGGCCATCGGCGCCGGGACGCCCGGGGGAACGTCGTCCCGAATCGACCCGACCCCGCTTACGGGACGCGGAAGGCGCCTCGGAGAGTGGTTTGTCGCGCATGGACGTTATTTAATTGGTTGATTAATTAGATCGCAAGCCCGTTCCGACGAGCGGTCGCATCGCCCGCGAATGTTCAACCCCGGCACGGCCCTGCTCTATCGTTGGTTTCCGCCCGCGATGCCTTCCTCCGCCATGCCACCTGCCCCACCCACCCTGCTCCAGCGCTGCGCCCTTGGGCTCTGGTTCCTGGGATTGGGCGCGCTGGGCCTGCTGCGCTGGTGGATGCGCCATGCGCGTGATGCGGAGGCCGCGACCGACGTCGTCATGCAGGTGTGGTGGTGGGGTTCGCTGACACTGATCGCGGTCGGGATCGGGTGGACGGCACGCGCGTTCGCAACACACAGAAGGCAGCAACCGTAGCGGCACGATACGCCGCGCACGGCACGCGGGAATTGCGGGCCACACGGACGCATCCGGCAATGCCTCTTCCTTTCCACCGCTCGTCACACCACTGTCGACCATCAACGCGATTGCCCACGTTATCGACCGGCATGCGCGGACGATCGCGATCGCATCGATGCGCTCAGCGTCATCGCCGGCGGACGCAGCACGAATGCATGCCTGACGCGTCGCCTCGGGTTTTGCGAAAACGCCGGCATGGGCGCAAGCTTCCCAGCCTGCACCCTCCCCCAGACCCTAACGATGGCTTCACGAACCACGTCCGAATTCGTCCTGGAACCGGCCGAAACCGAGCGCCTGGCGAACCTCAGCGGTCCCTTCGACGGCCACCTGCGCATGATCGAACTGCGCCTGGGCGTGGAGATCGCCAATCGCGGCAACATCTTCCGCATCGTCGGCCCGCAGGACGCGGTGAACAAGGCCGAGCGACTGCTGCGCGACCTCTGGCGCGACGCCGCCGAAGAGGCGCTGACCGAACCGGCCATCCACCTGCGCCTGACCGAGATCGACGCGGACCAGGTCGCCAACGACGATGTCGAACCGCAGGAGGTCGCCATCCGCGTCAAGCGCGGCACCATCCGCGGTCGCGGCCTCAACCAGGCCAAGTACCTGCATGCCATCGCCACGCACGACATCAACTTCGGCATTGGTCCGGCGGGCACCGGCAAGACCTTCCTCGCCGTCGCCAGTGCGGTGGAAGCGTTGAACGAAGCGCGCGTGCAACGCCTGGTGCTGGTGCGCCCGGCGGTGGAAGCCGGCGAGAAACTCGGCTTCCTTCCGGGCGATCTCACCCAGAAGGTCGACCCTTACCTGCGCCCGCTGTACGACGCGCTGTACGAAATGCTCGGCGTGGAGAAGGTGGTCAAGCTGCTGGAGAAGAACGTCATCGAGATCGCACCGCTGGCGTACATGCGCGGACGCACGCTTAACGATGCGTATGTGATCCTCGACGAGGCGCAGAACACCACGATCGAGCAGATGAAGATGTTCCTGACCCGCATCGGCTACGGCTCCACCGCCGTCGTCACCGGCGACCTGACCCAGATCGACCTGCCCAAGCACCAGAAGTCCGGCCTGAAGGACGCACTGGACGTACTGCGCAACGTCAACGGCATCAGCTTCACTTTCTTCGAATCGCGCGACGTCGTGCGTCATCCACTGGTGGCCCGCATCGTCAATGCCTACGACGCGCGCGACGCGCAGGACGCGGCCACCGGCCCGTCCGCCTGATCCCTGCGAGCAACCCACTCCATGACCCGCGGCCCCATCCGACTCGACGTCGCCATCAACTACGCGGTGCCCCGCACCGGCATCCCTTCGGCAGTCAGCTTCCGCAAATGGGTGGCTGCAGCGCTGGAGGCCCGCATCCGCGAGGCCGACCTGGCCATCCGCATCGTCGGCACCAAGGAAGGCCGCGCGCTCAACAGCCACTACCGCGGCAAGGACTACGCGACCAACGTGCTCAGCTTCCCGGCCGAATTGCCGGAAGGCCTGCCCAAGGGCGTGAAGATGCCGCTGCTGGGCGATCTGGTGATCTGCGCACCGGTCGTCGCGCGTGAGGCGAAGGAACAGAAGAAACCGCTGGCTGCCCACTACGCCCACCTCACCGTGCACGGCGTGCTCCATCTGCTGGGCTGGGACCACGAGGACGAAAAGGAGGCCATCTGCATGGAACAGCTGGAGCGCGAGATCCTGGCCGCGCTGGGCATCGCCGACCCCTACCAGGACTGACGGACGGGCCCAGGCCGCCGAGCGGGCCCCGCCTAACCGCGCTAGACTGGAATGCACGCCCCCTTCCCCCCGGGCGCCTTCAAGAACCCAATGTCCGAGGACGACAGTAGTAGCTTCCAGCATTCGCCCGAGCTTCACGAGAAGCGCAACGAGCGGCGGCACCACGAGAAACCGCGCTCCTGGCTCGAACGCATCAGTTCGGTCCTGTCCGGCGAACCTTCCACCCGCGAGGACCTGGTCGAGCTGCTGCGCGACGCGCAGGCCGACGGGCTGATCGCTGCCGACACGCTGCGCATGATGGAAGGCGCGATCGCCGTGTCCGACCTCACTGTCGGCGACGTGATGATCCCGCGCTCGCAGATGGTCTCGTTGCCGGCCGACGCCAAGTTCCTGGAGCTCATGCGCCAGGTGGTCGAATCCGGCCATTCCCGCTTCCCCGTGCACGGCGAACACCGCGACGAGATCCTCGGCGTACTGCTGGCCAAGGACCTGCTGCGCGGCGTGGTGGCCGACAACGGCCCCGGCACCATCCACGAGCTGCTGCGCCCGGCGGTGCTGATTCCCGAATCCAAGCGTCTGAACGTGCTGCTGCGTGAATTCCGCCAGTCGCGCAACCACATGGCCATCGTGATCGACGAGCACGGCGGCGTCGCCGGCCTGGTCACCATCGAGGACGTGCTGGAGCAGATCGTCGGCGAGATCGACGACGAGCACGACGACGCCGAAGACCCCAATGCGCTGATCGCCGCACAGGCCGACGGCCAGTTCGTGGTGGACGCGCTCACGCCCATCGCGGATTTCAACGAGCGCTTCGGTGCCGATTTCGATGACGACGAATACGACACCATCGGCGGTCTGGTCACCGCCGCGATCGGCCACCTGCCCGAAGCCGGCGAGGAACTCACGCTGGGCCGCTTCGTCTTCCGCGTCTCCGGCGCCGACGCACGCCGCGTCCACGCCTTCCATGTCGGGGTGCTGGGTGACGCGTGACGTGACGGGACAGGGAAACCGGGAAATAGGGACTGTGAAAGGAAAGGCCGTCGGCGTGCGTTCCCGCTTCATCCTTCCCGCACTCCTGGCCCTGCTCGCGCTGTTCGCCGCACTGCCGGCATTCGCCGCCACCACACCGCGCGTCGGTGTGGTGACGATGCAGCCCGGCGAGATCTTCTTCGAACGCTTCGGCCACAACGCCATCGTCGTCGTCGAGCCCGACACCGGCGAGGCGACCTCGTACAACTTCGGCTACTTCGATCCGACCGAGCCGGACTTCATCTCGCGTTTCGTCCGCAACGACATGCGCTACCGCCTGGCGGCGCTGCCGTTCGAGCAGGACCTGCTGCAATACCGCGAGGAAGGCCGCGGTGTCAGCGTGCAATGGCTCGACATCACCCCGGAACAGGCGCGGGAACTGGCCGATGCACTGGCCGAGAACGCCAAGCCCGAGAACGCGTACTACCGCTACCAGTATTTCGACGACAACTGCTCCACGCGCGTGCGCGACGCACTCGACCGCGTGCTCGGTGGCGGCCTGCGCCGGCAGATCGAAGGCCGATCGCACGGCAACACCGCGCGCAGCGAAGCGGTGCGCCTGGCGTCGCCGGCCTGGTGGATGTGGCTGGGTTTCGACATCGGCCTGGGGCCGTCATCGGATCAGCCACTGCCGGTATGGGGCGAGTCGTATGTGCCGATGCGCCTGGCGGCGGCACTGCGCGAGGTGAAGAACAGCGAAGGCCGCCCGCTGGTCCTGGAGGAGCAGGAAGTGCTGCCGCATCGCCTGCCGCCCGAACCGCAAGGCGGGCCGTCGCGCTGGTGGCCGTGGGCGCTGGTCGGCATCGCGCTGGGTATCGCCGCGGCGTGGGCGGGACGCAGGTATCCGCGCGTGGTCGCCGCGGCCGCACTGCCGTTCTGGGTGCTGTCCGGCGTACTGGCCGTGGTGATGCTGTTCATCTGGTTCGGCACCGGCCACACCTACGGCTGGGCCAACGCCAACCTGCTGTTGATGAGCCCACTGTGCTGGCTGCTGCTGCCGGGTGCGTGGCGTGTACTGCGCGGGCGTGATGCCGGCACGTGGTTCCGCGGCACGCTCGCCCTGATCGCTGCCGGCGCCGTGCTGGCGCTGTTCGCGTACTGGCTGCCCGTGCAGCCGCAACGCAACGCGCACTGGATCGCGCTGCTGCTGCCGATCCACCTGGGCCTGCTGCAGGCCTTCCGCGCGCGACGCTGAGTCTTGCCGCGTAGGCATCGCGGGCGCAGGATTCGCGCATGAGCACGCCTGCCGAATCCCTGCCCGCCGCCGAGGCCCACCGCCACAACCTGCCCTCCTGCGTGGTCAATTGCGCCGTCTACGAGCGCGGCGGCCAGCGGCGCGAAATCGGGCTGGACGAGATCAGCGAAGTCCTGGCCAAGGACGACGACAACTTCATCTGGGTCGGCCTGTACGAACCGGCCGAGGAGATCCTCGACAAGCTGCAGGAAGAATTCTGCCTGCACGACCTCGCCGTCGAGGACGCCCGCAACGCACACCAGCGACCGAAGATCGAGACCTACGGCAACTCGCTCTTCATCGTCGTGCACACCGCGCAGAGCATAGACACCCACATCCGCTTCGGCGAGACGCATATCTTCGTCGGCCCGCGCTACCTCGTGACGGTGCGCCATGGTGCGTCCGCCAGCTATGCGCCGGCCCGCGCGCGCTACGAGCGCGATGCCGACGACCTCGCCCGCGGCCCGGGCGCGGCGTTGTACACGGTGCTGGACCTGATCGTCGACAACTTCGAGCCGATCGTGCAGGAGTTCAGCCAGGACCTGAACGAACTGGAGCAGGACATCTTCGCCGAGGAATTCCGCAGCGACACGGTGAAGCACCTTTACGACCTCAAACGCGAGCTCACACGCCTACGCATGGCGGTGTCGCCGTTGCAGGACATCCTCGGCCAGCTCGCTCGCGCACGCACGAACCTCATTTCCGAGGAAAGCCAGCTCTACTTCCGCGATGTGCTCGATCACGCCGTGCGCCTGAACGAGACGACTGACACCCTGCGCGAGATGCTGACGGCCGCGATGAGCGTCAACCTGTCGCTGGTGACGATCCACCAGGGCGAGATCGTCAAGCGACTGGCCGGCTGGGCGGCTCTGCTGGCCGCACCCACCCTCATCACCAGCTGGTACGGCATGAACTTCACGCACATGCCGGAACTGGAGGGACGCTACAGCTACTGGATCCTGATCGGGGTCGTGGTGGTGGCGTGCCTGGGGCTGTACGCCTTGCTGCGCCGGGCCAAGTGGCTGTGATGCCGTTCGCGGATCGGCGCAAGTCGCTGTAATCCCTGGGGATCGGGAGCCCGTTTAGACCAAAGTCTCAGGTGAGTTGACGCATTGCGCATTGACCCGGCGACCGCGCCGGCGCGACCCTTCGGTGATCCTTCCGGAGGGGATGTCATGAAAGGTCTGTCCTGGCTCGGCTGGGCCGCCCTGGCGGTACTGGCGGCGTTCTGTATCGGCACCATCGCCCTGCACCGCGGCGAGACCATCAGCGCGATGTGGCTGGTCGTTGCCGCGGTGTCCACGTTCACCATCGCATTCCGGTTCTACGGTCTGTACATCGCGCGCAACGCGCTGGGCATCGACCCGACGCGCGCAACGCCTGCCTGGCGCCGCAACGACGGCCTGGACTACGTGCCGACCGCCAAGAGCATCGTCTTCGGTCACCACTTCGCGGCGATCGCCGGCGCCGGTCCGTTGGTCGGGCCCGTGCTGGCCGCACAGATGGGCTACCTGCCCGGCACGTTGTGGATCCTGTTCGGCGTGGTCATCGCCGGCGCGGTGCAGGACATGCTGGTGCTGTTCTTCTCCACGCGTCGCGACGGACGCTCGCTGGGCGAGATGATCCGTGCCGAGATGGGGCCCGCCGCGGGCGTGATCTCGATGGTCGGCATCCTGATGATCATGGTGATCCTGCTGGCGGTGCTGGCGCTGGTGGTGGTCAAGGCGCTGGCCGAAAGCCCGTGGGGCACCTTCACGGTGGCCATGACCATTCCCATCGCGATCCTGATGGGCCTGTACCTGCGCTATTTCCGCCCGGGCCGCATCCTGGAAGTGTCGATCATCGGCTTCGTGCTGCTGATGCTGGCGATCTGGGGCGGCGGCCTGGTCGCCGCGCACCCGAGCTGGGGCTCGGTGTTCCACCTCAAGGGCACCACGCTGGCGTGGCTGATGATCGGCTACGGCTTCATCGCCTCGGTGCTGCCGGTGTGGTTCCTGCTGGCACCGCGCGATTACCTCTCCACGTTCCTGAAGATCGGCACCGTGCTCGTGCTGGCCATCGCCATCGTCTTCGCGATGCCCGACCTGCAGATGCCTTCGATGACCAAGTTCGTCGACGGCACCGGCCCGGTGTTCTCGGGCAAGTTGTTCCCGTTCCTGTTCATCACCATCGCCTGCGGCGCGGTGTCGGGCTTCCACTCGCTGATCAGCTCCGGCACCACGCCGAAGATGATCTCCAACGAACGCGACATCCCGATGGTCGGCTACGGCGGCATGCTCATGGAGGCCTTCGTGGCCATCATGGCGCTGATCGCCGCGTGCGTGCTGCAGCCGGGCGTGTACTTCGCGATGAACTCGCCCGCCGCGCTCATCGGCACCACGCCGGAATCCGCCGCCGCGGCCATCTCCAGCTGGGGCTTTGTGCTCACGCCCGACGTGCTGACCGCCACCGCGAAGGAGATCGGCGAGCAGACCATCCTCTCGCGCACCGGCGGCGCGCCCACGCTTGCGGTGGGCATGGCGCAGATCCTGCACGGGTTGATCCCGGGCGAAGGGATGATGGCCTTCTGGTACCACTACGCCATCCTGTTCGAAGCGCTCTTCATCCTGACCACGGTCGATGCCGGCACGCGCGTGGCGCGTTTCATGATCCAGGAGCTGGTCGGCCTGGTGTACGAGCCGATGAAACACACCGAAAGCTGGGTGAGCAACGTGGCCTGCACGCTGATCGCCGTCTCGCTGTGGGGCTATTTCCTCTACCAGGGCGTGGTCGATCCGCTGGGCGGCATCAACACGCTGTGGCCGCTGTTCGGCATCGCCAACCAGATGCTGGCAGGCATCGCGCTGGTGTTCTGCAGCGTGGTGATGGTGAAGATGAAGCGCGAGAAGTTCCTGTGGATTCCGCTGGTCCCGACCGCGTGGCTGCTGATCTGCACGCTGACCGCGGGCTGGCAGAAGCTGTTCCACCCGGATCCGAAGATCGGCTTCATCGCCAACGCCCGCAAGTTCGCCGACGCCGCCGCGCGTGGCGAGGTGCTGGCGCCGGCCAAGTCGATGGACGACATGTCGCGCGTGATCTTCAACAACTACCTCGACGCAGGCCTGTGCGCGCTGTTCGTCGCGGTGGTGGTGGCGACGGTGATCTTTGGCGTGAGCGCTGCGCTCAAGGCGCGTCGCACCAACGTGCCGACCGCGAAGGAGTCCGACTATGTCGCGCTCGATGCCATCGCCCGCTGACGCCGGCCGCGTGGCCCTGGACCTGCTCGCACGCTGGTGGCGTGCGAGCTGCCAGACCGCGCGGCTCGCGATCGGCATTCCCGACTACGACGTGTACGCCGCCCATGTGCGGCGCAACCACCCCGACCGCGAACCGATGACCCGCGACGAGTTCTTCCGTGAGCGGATGGATGCGCGGTACGGGAAGGGGCGCAGTCGCTGTTGTTGAGCGATATCGACAATAAAAGCATGGGCGCCGCGAGGCGCCCTCTTTTTTTGCCGCGAGTTGCGGTCTCGCCCAACTTCCTTCTCCCCTTGCGGAGAAGGTGGCGCGAAGCGCCGGATGAGGGGGGGCGCGAAGCGGGATGCCGGCGCATCATCGGAACACGCTGCGCGTGCCCCCTCTTCCGCCCTTCGGGCACCTTCTCCCGCAAGGGGAGAAGGAAAACCCAGCACCGGGACCCTCAATCCGCCAGCGACCGCAGAATCAACCCCAGCACGTACGCCAACCCCGTACCCGTCGCGTAACCCAGCGTGCCGAGCAATGCGCCCACCGGCGCGAGCGCGGGATGGAACGCGGAGGCAACGACCGGCGCCGACGCCGGCCCGCCGATGTTGCTCTGCGAGCCGATCGCGAAATAGAAGAACGGCACCTTCAGCAGGCGGCCGACCAGCCACAGCAGCAGGATGTGGATCGCCAGCCACACCAGGCCCAGCAGGTACAGCCACGGGCGGTCGAACAGCGCGATGATGTCCATCTGCATGCCGATGCTGGCAATGAGGAAGTAGAGCAGCAGCGTGCCGATGTTGGACGCGCCCGCACCTTCCAGCGTGCGCGCGCGGGTGAAGCTCAGGCCCAGGCCGACGAAGGTGGAGATCAGCACCACCCACACGAACGGCTCGTGCAGGCTCACGGCACGCGCCCAGCTCACGTTCGCGCCGAACCACGCCGACAACGGCGAGGCCAATGCATGCGCCAGACCGACCGTGCCGAATGCGATGCCGACGATGACCATGAAGTCCGTCAGCGTCGGCACGCGGCTGTGCTGCGCCTTGAACGCGGCCAGCCGCTCCTTCAGGTCGTCGATGGCGCGCGTGTCCGCACCGCTGCGCGCGTCGATGGACGCGGCGCGACCGGCGAGGAAGATCAGCACGGCCATCCACACGTAGCCCACGCCCACGTCGACCACGGCGAATTGGCCGAACGTGGTGGCGTCGACCTGGAAGATCTCCTTCATCGCCAGCATGTTCGCGCCGCCGCCGGTCCAGCTGCCGGCCAGCGCCGTCATGCCCGCCCAGGTGTCGCCGGCCACCGTTTCCGGATGCACGGCCTTGAACAGCAGGAACGCGAGGATGCCGCCCACCACCACGCTGATCGACGCGGTGGCGTACATCGCCACCAGTTTCGGGCCCAGGCGCAGCACGGCCTTCAGGTCGATCGACAACGTCAACAGCACCAGCGCCGCCGGCAGCAGCACGCGGCTGGCGACGGGGTTGTAGAGCTTGCTGTTCTCGCCGTCGATGATCCCGAAGGTGTTGAACAACCCCGGGATCAGGTAGCACAGCAGCAGGGCCGGCACGATCGCGTAGAACTTGCGGAACGCATGCAGCGACGAGGTCCAGAACACCGCACCCAGCGTCGCGGCGATCAGCCCCAGTACCACGATGTCGTTGGTGATCAGCGCGGTACCGGGTGCGTCGGGCATGGGCTCGTTCCGTAAGGTGGCGGGCGTGTCGTGCGTCGCTTACTGGCCGATGTGCTTCTTCAGCCAGGCGTTGACCGTGTCGTGCCACTGCACGCTGTTGGCCGGCTTGAGCACCCAGTGGTTCTCGTCGGGGAAGTACAGGAACTGCGACTCGATGCCCTGGCGCTGCAGCGCGGTGAACGCGCCGATGCCCTGCTCCACCGGAATGCGGAAGTCCTGCTGGCCGTGCACGACCAGCATCGGCACGCGCCAGTCGGCGACGTGATTGACCGGGTTGAACTTCTCGTAGTTCGACGCCTTGTCGATCGCCGTGCCGCCCTGCTCCCACTCGGTGAACCACAGTTCCTCGGTGGCGAAGCCCATCATGCGCTGGTCGAACACGCCGTCGTGGCTGACCAGGCACTTCCACGGCTCGTTCCAGTTGCCGGCGATCCAGTTGACCATGAAGCCGCCGTAGCTGGCGCCCAGTGCGCAGGCACGGTCGCCGTCCAGGAAGGAGAACTTCTGCAGCGCCGCGGCCCAGCCCTTCTGCAGGTCTTCCAGCGGGCGGTCGCCCCAATGCTGGCTGATGGCGTCAGTGAAGGCCTGGCCGTAACCGGTGGAACCGTGGAAGTCGATCATCACCACCGCGTAGCCCTGGCCCGCGTAGGTCTGCGGATTCCAGCGGTAGCTCCAGCCGTTGCCGAAGCTGCCCTGCGGGCCGCCGTGGATCAGGAACGCAACCGGGTACGTCTGGCCTTCGACGAAATTCCACGGCTTCACGACGAAGCCATGCACGGTGTCGCCGTTCCAGCCCTTGAAGCTGAACTGCTCGAAGTTGCCGAAGCTGACGTCGGGCAGTCGCTCGCTGGTGGTCTGCGTGATCGCGCGCAGCGGTGCGGTGGCATCGGCGCTGGTGGTGTAGAGCACGTCGCCGGTCTTGAGCGAGTTGCGCGTCAGCGCCAGCGTCGGGCCGGCGAGATCGATGGCGGAAATGCTGCCGTCGCCGACCAGCCGCTTCGCTTCGCCCGTGGCGATGTCCACCGCGAACAGCGGGTGCTCGCCCATGTCGGTCGCGGTGGTGTAGATGGTCTTGCCTTCATTGGCCAGCGTGATGTCGTCGGCCGAGCGGTCCCACTTCGGTGCGATCTCGCGCAGCTTGCCGCTGGCCAGGTCCAGTTCCATCAGGCCGAAGCGGTCGGCTTCGAAACCCGGGCGCTTCATCGCGCGGTAGTACAGCGTCTTGCCGTCGGCGCTGAAGGTGGCGCCCGTGTCCCACGCCGGATTGGCGGCGGTGAGGTTCTTCGCCGCGCCGGTGCCGTCGGCATTCACGCGGTACAGGTCGAAGTTGGTCGAGGTGGGTTCCTTCGCATCGGCGATGCGAGCGCTGAAGACCAGCGACTGGCCATCGGGCGCCCAGGTGTACTCGCTGCTGTCGCCGAACGGACGCGAGGGCACGTCGCCGTGCACGTCGCCGCTGACCAGCGTGGCCGTCGTCGCCGGCTTGTCGCCGAGCGTGGTCACGAACAGACGGTTCAGGCGGCCGTCGTTCCATGCGTCCCAATGACGGATGAAGATGCGGTCGAACACCATGCCGCTGTTCTTCTGCTTGCCACGCTCGTCCAGCTTCTTCTGCGAGCAGGCCAGGTCGGCCTTGCACTCGGCGAAGGTTTCCAGGTTGATCGCCACGCGCTTGCCATCGGGCGAAAGGCGGAAGCCACCCACGTCCGCACTGAACGCGGTGAGCTGCTTCGGCGTACCGCCGCCGGCGGGAATCGAATACAGCTGCGAGCTGCCCGACTTCGCGCTGAGGAAGTACACGGCCTTGCCATCGGGCGAGAACGCCGGCGAGTTGACGTTCCAGCCTTCCGGCGTGAGGCGCTTCGGCGGCGCGGCATCGCGCGCCATCAGGTCTTCGATCCACAGCGCGGTGGCCGCCTTGTTGGCGGCAACGTCGAGCACTCGCTTGGCGAACACCACGCGGCGGCCGTCCGGCGACAGCGTCGGCGAGGACACACGATCGAGGGCGACCATGTCGCGCACGTCGAATCCGCGCTGTGAGGCAAGTGCGGAGGTGGAACCGCAGGCCAGCATCAGGGCGAGCGGGAGTATGGCGTGGCGAGGTGTCATGGTTTCTCTCGGTATTCGACAACGTTGTGTGTGCCCGTCATCCCCGCGAAGACGGGGATCCATGGACGTTGCTTCGGAAAGAGGCACAACGTCCATGGGTTCCCGCCTTCGCGGGAACGACGACTTCATGAATGCATCAGGCGCCCGGCTTCGCGGTTTCCGCACCGCCGTTGCGCACACTCGTGCGGTACAGCAGCCACCCCACGAACGCGAGGATGGCCAGGCCCACCCACGGGCCCAGGTGCACGCCCAGCGACAGCACGTCGGCGCGACCGGAAACGACGATCGGGATCGCGATGAAGATGCCGGTCAGCGCTTCACCGGTAATCAGGCCCGCGGCGAACAGCGTGCCCGGACGATGCGCGCGGTCGCGATCGGCTTCGGGGCTGTCGATGGACAGTCCATGGCGACGCTCGACGATGTAGGCCAGCAGACCGCCGAGGAAAATCGGCACCATCAACTCCAGCGGCAGGTAGATACCGATGGCCGCGGCCAGCACCGGCACGCGGAAATGCGAGCGGCGCGACTTCAGCCATTCGTCGAAGGCGATGGTGAGCGCACCGATCACCGCGCCAATGCCGATCATCCCCCACGGCAGGTGGCCGCCGAACAGACCCTTGGCGACGGAAGCCATCAGCGTGGCCTGCGGTGCCGCCAGCGAGTTCGGATGCTGCGCCGTCGGCGGACCGATGCCGTAAGCCTGTGCCAGCAGGTTCAGCACCGGCGCCATGATCAGCGCACACGAGAAGGCGCCGATGCCCAGCATCAGCTGCTGCTTCCACGGCGTCGCGCCGACGATGTAACCGGCCTTGAGATCCTGCAGGTTGTCGCCGCCCACGGCCGCCGCGCAGCAGACCACCGCGCCGATCATGATCGCGGCCACCGGGCCAATGGGCGAATCGCGGCCCAGCAGCACCATCAGCACCAGCGAGGCGAACAGGATGGTGGCGATGGTGATGCCCGAGACCGGGTTGTTGGACGAACCGACCAGACCGGCCAGGTAGGCCGAGACCGACACGAACAGGAAGCCCGCGACGATCATGATGACGGTCATCGTGAGGCTGACGCCCCAGGTGCCGACGATGGCGTGGTAGAGCGCCCACAGCGGGATCACGAAGATCACCAGCGCGATCAGCATCCACTTCATCGGCAGGTCGCGTTCGGTTTCGGCCACCGCCAGGCCACCGCCCTTGCGCGCCGCAGCCAGGCCGGACTTGATGCCCGAGGCCAGCGAGTTGCGCAGCGAGAACAGCGTCCACATGCCGCCGATCAGCATCGCGCCCACACCGAGGTAACGCACCTTGGCGGACCAGATCGCGCCACCGATGTCGGCGGCCGACGCACCGGCGATCTGCGCGGCCAGCGCCGGGTCGGAATCGAGGAAGAACGCGTGGTAGATCGGAATGGCGAACTGCCACGACAGGATCGAACCCGACACCACCACGATGCCGATGTTCAGGCCGACGATATAGCCCACGCCCAGCAACGCCGGCGACAGGTTGGTGCCCATGTAGCCCAGGTACTTGCCGATCCAGCCCGAAGCGACCGCGTTGTCGGGGATCAGGCGCAGGCCGCTTTCGGCGGCCAGCTTCACCAGCGCGCCGAGCGAGGCGGCGACGCCGAGGATCTTGAGGCCCGGGCCCGGGTTCTCACCGGCCTTGAGGACTTCGGCCGCGGCCTTGCCCTCGGGGAACGGCAACGGCTCCTCGACGATCATCGAGCGGCGCAGCGGCACGGAGAACAGCACGCCCAGCAGGCCGCCCAGGCCCGCGATGCCCAGCACCCACCAGTATTTGAAATCGGGCCAGAAGCCCATGATCACCAGCGCCGGAATCGTGAAGATCACGCCCGCGGCGATGGACGAGCCCGCCGATGCGCCGGTCTGGACGATGTTGTTTTCCAGGATGGTGCCGCCGCCCAGCAGGCGCAGCACGCCCATGGAAACGACGGCTGCCGGGATGGCGGTGGCGATGGTCAGGCCCGCGAACAGACCCAGGTAGGCATTGGCGGCGGAGAGGATGACCGCCAGCACGACGGCCAGCAGGACAGCACGGAGGGTCAATTGTGGCGCTGCGGGTGAGGCCATCGGCGGCTCCAGGAGAACTCGGTCGGTCGAGCGGTCCCGGATCATCGCATCCGCCGGGCGCAACTGTAAAAACCTCGGCAAAACTGGCCAGAACGCGCAATTGTTGCGGCGGTGCAGCGATACGTGGGGGTATCGATGCGTCCATGGCGGCTACGCCGCGCCCCCTCTTCCGCCCTTCGGGCACCTTCTCCCGCGAGGGGAGAAGGAAAGTGCGACCAATGCTTTCACCTCTCCCCTTGTGGGAGAGGTCGACGCGCGAAGCGCGTCGGGAGAGGGGAGCGCGCGACAGCGCGAAGGCCGTCGGCTACGCCGCCACCCCTTCCGACCTTCGGGCACCTTCTCCCACGAGGGGAGGAGGAAAGTCTTCGTGTCGCAGGCAGCGTGTCGGAACGGGGCGCCACCGCGGAGAGAGTGAAGCCCACGGCGACCCTCCTATACTCGCCCGTCACCCTGCGGAGCCCGATGTGGCCACCACCGACCTACCTCTCGTCCGCGACCCGCGCGACGAACTATTCGGCCACCCCAAGGGCGTCTACGTCTGCTTCTTCACCGAGATGTGGGAGCGCTTCTCCTTCTATGGAATGAAGGCGCTGCTGCTGCTCTACCTGCTGCAGCACCACCGCTTCGGCGACCGCTCCGGCCTGGACGTGCTGGGCGCGTACGGCGGGCTGGTCTATTGCCTGCCCGTCATCGGCGGCCTGCTGGCCGATCGTTACCTGGGCATGCGCAAGGCGGTGGTGTTCGGCGGGCTGCTGCTGGTAGCCGGGCACCTGGGCATGGCGGTGGAAGGCCATGCGGCCTCCGTCACCGGTGGCACCGTGGTGCGCGATGAAGGTGCGCTGCGTGTGTTCTATCTGTCGCTGGCGCTGATCATCCTCGGCGTGGGCTTCCTGAAGCCCAACATCTCCACCATCGTCGGCCGCCTGTATCCGCAGAACGACCCGCGTCGCGATTCGGGTTTCTCGCTGTTCTATGCGGGCATCAACCTGGGCGCGCTGTTCGCCTCGCTGGTGTGCGGCTATCTGGGCGAGACGCTGGGCTGGCGATGGGGCTTCGGCGCGGCGGGCATCGGCATGCTGCTGGGGTTGGCGCAGTTCCTGTGGGGGCAGAAATACCTGCACGGCCACGCCGAGCCGCCGGATCCAGCGCGCCTGCGCGAACGGGTGTTCGGCCTGCCGCGCGAATGGGCGATCTACCTGGGCGCATTGATGGGACTGGCGCCGGTGGCCGGCCTGATGTGGGCGGTGGCCAACGGCCGCTTCGCGCTCGGTGGCGAAGTCTCGCTCGCGCTGGCGCTGATGATCCTCGTGATGCTGGTGGTGCTGGGCTGGTTCGGCTGGTTCGTGACGACGCACTGCACGCCGGTGCAGCGGCACCAGATGATCTCGCTGCTGGCACTGATCTTCATGGCGCTGGTGTTCTTCACGCTGTACGAGCAGACCTACGGTTCCTGGGTCACCTTCACCGACCGCATGCTGACCAAGGACGTGTTCCCCTCGCTGGTGATCCGCGAGGGCACGCCGTGGCCGTGGTCGACGATCTCGCTGCTGCTGGCGCCGCTGGCGTTCGTCGTCTCTGCGGCGTTGTCGGACCGACGTCCGGACTCACCGATGCCGAAGGTGCTGTTCGCCGGCGCGATCGTGACGATGCTGGTGTTCCTGCTGCGCGACTGCGTGGTGCTGCCGCAGACGGCGGGCTCGCTGACCTACCTGGGCGCGCTGTTCCTGGTGCTGCTGGCGCCGATGTTCGCGCGGCTGTGGGACACGCTGGACCGTCGCAATCTGGACCCGTCCAAGCCGGCGAAATCCGCACTGGGCCTTCTGTTCGCCGGCTTGAGTTTCGTGCCGTTGGCGTGGGCCGCGCAGCATGCGGGCGAGACAGGAACCCTGGCGAGCGTGTGGTGGCTGGTGCTGGCCTACCTGGTGCTGGAGATAGGTGAGATGTGCCTGGCGCCGGTCGGCCTGGCAGCGGTGACACAGCTGTCGGTGCGCAACGTGGTCAGCCTGATGATGGGCACGTGGTTCCTGGCCACGGCGTTCTCCGAAACGCTGGCGGCGCTGTTCGGCAAGCTGGCGGCGCTGGACACGCCCGAGGGCGCGGCACTCGATTTCGCGGTCGCCGGCGCCAAGTACGCCGACCTGTTCTGGCTGATGATGTGGATCGGCATCGGTTGGGCGGTGCTGGCCTTCATCGCCTCGCCGCTGCTGCGACGGATGATGCACGGCGTGAAATAGACGCTGGTGCCGTTTGATCGATGCCATACAGAAACGGCGCCCGAAGGCGCCGTTTCTTCTGTTGCATGACAGCCTGATCTACTTCGCGCCCTTCTCCGCCGTGCCGCCGCCCGTCGCGGCAACGCCGCCACCGAGGTTCTTCGACAGGAACGCAAGCAGGCGCGTGTAGAACTCGCGGCGATGCTCCTCGATGAAGAAGCCGTGGCCTTCGTTGGGGTAGTAGAGCGTTTCCACCGGCACATTGGCGCTGCGCAGCGCGCGTTCCATCATGCGGCTGTGCTCGATCGGCGCGCGCTCGTCCTCGCCACCCGCGGCCAGGAACACCGGCACCTTGATGCGTTGCGCCAGGCGATTGGGCGACACCGCGCCCAGGTCCTCGGACCGGCCTACCCATTCCTGCGACCAGTTGCCCCAGCGCACCAGCGTGCGCTTGTCGTCGGCCTGCATCTTCGGCAGGTCGTACACACCGACATAGCCCACGGCGCAGCGGTACAGGTCCGGCTCCTTCGCCACGCCCATCAGCGACGCGTAACCGCCGTAGCTGCCGCCGTACAGGCAGACGCGCTTGGCATCGGCGATGCCTTCGGCGATGGCCCAATGCGTGGCGTCGGTCAGGTCGTCCTGCATCTTGCCGCCCCACTCGCGGCCACCGGCCTGCTGGAACGGCTGGCCGTAACCACCGGAGCCGCGGTAGTTGAGCTGCAGCACTGCGTAGCCGGCGGCGGCCAACATCTGCGCTTCCGTATCGAAGCCCCACGCGTCCTGCACGCCGAACGGCCCGCCGTGCGGCAGCACCACCATCGGCAGGGTCTTGCCGTCGCTGCCCTTGGGCGTGGTCACGTAGCCGTGCAGCATCAGGCCGTCGCGCGCGCGCACCGTCACCGGCTTCATCGTCGCCTGCTGCTCGGGATCGAACCATTGGCGACGCGACAGCACGTGCGCGGCCTTCAGGCTCTTCACGTCGAACAGGTAGAAATCGCCGGGATTGCGGTCGCTGTAGACCTGCACCAGTGCCTTGCTGCCGTCGCTGGTCTGCGAGGTGATCTCCACCGCGTCGCCCTGGAACGCGCCTTCCAGGCTGCGCTGCAGGCGCGCTTCCTGCGAGGCGGGGTCGAAGAAGGCGGTGCGCGGGCGACCGTCGATGAAGCGCACGCCCACGGGAATGCGCGTGCCGTTGCGGTAGAGGATATCGGCCGGGTCCACGTCGTCGTCGCGCAACACTTCGGTGCGCTTGCGGGTCGCCAGGTCCATCGTAACGATGGCATCCGGTCCGTTGGGCTGCTCGACACGCAGGTACACGGTCGCATCGTCGGCGGAGAAGCCGACGGGATACTCGAACAGGCCGTCCTTCTGCTCCACGCGCAGGGTTTCCCACGCGGCATCGTCGTCCGCGCGGTAGAACAGGTGACGCACGTTGTCCGTGCCCGACCCCCAGGCGAAACGCACCCGCCCCTGGTTGTCGGTGGCGAAGCGGGCATTGCGGATGGGCGCGCTGGCGATGCGCAGCATGCGACCGCTGTAGAGATCCAGGCGTTCGACGGACGAATACGGATCGTCAGACGCGTACTTCTGCGCCGAGATCAACGTCGTCCGGTCGCCCACGCCGGGCACGTCGACCGGGAAACCCCAGATCTTCTCGTTGTCCTTCTTCGGCTTGATGTGCGTGCCCAGGCCGCCGTCATCGATGCGCTGGCCGAGCAGCAGTTCCTTGGCGCTGCCGTCGGCGTTCATCGCGAACAGCTCACCGGTCGGCATCGGGTTCTCGAGCGAGCCGTACTTGCGCGCCAGGCCGATCAGCAGACGCTGGGGGTTGACCCAGCGGAAGTCGTCGACGTGATTGTTCTGCGGCGGCGCGAAGTTGCCGATGATCTTGTCCGTGGCCTTGTCGATCACGACCAGGACCGTGCGGTCCTCCATCGGCACCGTCGCCGCGAGGTAATCCCCGTTCGGCGAGATCTTGAGGTCGGTGAACTGGTCCCGCTTCGTGTACGCGGCGACGTTCACATCGCCCGCCACGACATTCCCCGCCGGCGCGAACGCGAGTAGCGTCGCCAGCACTGCAATTGCTTTCATGTTTCCCCCCGAAAGACGTCCTTGGCATCCCGTCGGCACCCCGCGATGAGCGCGGCCCGAGGTTCGCCAAGCCTAGCCGATCAGGGACCGGCGTCGCCTGATTTCAGTTGGCGCGATCGGACAAGGTGCGATGCAGGGCGTCGCGCCAGTCGGGTAACGCCAGCCCGTATTCTCCGCGCAGGCGCGCGGTGTCCAGCACCGAATAGGCCGGGCGCGTGGCGCGCGTGGGGTACTCGGACGTGGCGATGGCGACCACCTTCGGGCGCCGGGCCAGAAGCCCCTGCGCGACCGCCTCGTCGAAGATGGCCTCGGCGAAACCGTGCCACGTCGTCTCGCCCGCAGCGACCAGGTGGCGCACACCGGATGCGGCGATGCCCTGGCGCAGGATCCGGGCCGTCGTTTCGGCAATGAGCCAGGCAGGTGTCGGGCAGCCGCGCTGGTCGGCCACCACGCGCAGCTCCTCGCGTTCGGCGCCCACGCGCAGCATGGTGCGAAGGAAGTTGTGGCCATGCAGGCCATAGACCCAGGCGGTGCGCAGGATCAGATGCCGTGCGCCGCTGCGGGCGATCCCCGCTTCGCCGGCCAGCTTGCTCTCGCCGTACACGCCGAGGGGGGCGGTTGGATCTTCCTCGCGGTACGGTCGCGTGCCGCGGCCGTCGAACACGTAGTCGGTCGAGTAATGCACCAGCGCTATGTCCTGCGCCGCGCAGGCCTGCGCCAGACGTGCGGGCGCATCCGCATTGGCGATGAATGCAGCCGCGCGATCGTCCTCGGCGCGGTCCACCGCCGTGTAGGCCGCGGCGTTGACCACGGCGTCGGGACGCAGACGCTGAACCAGCGGAGCGATGGCCTCGACGTCGGCCAGGTCCAGGCGTTCGCAGGCCGAGCCGTCATCGAGCTGGCCCGACCGCGTGGTGGCAATCACTTCGCCCAGTGGCGCGAGTGCGCGCAACAGCGCGTTGCCGACCTGTCCGTTCGCGCCGACGACCAGCAGCTTCATGGAACGTAGACCGGGAGGCGGTCTTCGGGAACCTCATCGAGGAACGGCGCACGCGCGTCCTTGTCGGACAGCGACACGTCGGTCATCGGCCAATCCACGGCCAGTCGCGCATCGTTCCAGCGGATGCCGGCATCGGCAGCGGCGTCGTAGGTGGCGGTGCACAGGTAGGTGAACACCGCGCGTTCGCTCAGCGTCACGAAGCCGTGCGCGAAGCCCTCCGGAATCCAGAAATGGCGCTTGTTCTCCGCGCTCAGCAGCACGGCAGTCCAGCGTCCGAAGTGCGGCGAGCCGCGTCGGACGTCGACTGCGACGTCCCACACCTCGCCTTCGACGACCGAGACGTACTTTCCCTGCGGGTTGGGCCACTGGTAGTGGAGGCCGCGCAGCACGCCGCGACGCGAAGACGACACATTGCCCTGCACGAAATCCGGGCTGAGACCGTGTTCGGCCAGCTTGTCGCGATTGAAGGATTCGAAGAAGAAGCCGCGGTCGTCGCCGAATACGCGCGGCTCGATCACCACGCACCCCGGAAGGTCGGTTTCGATGACCTTCACGGCACGCGCCCCCGTCCGACCAGGCTCAGCAGGTATTCGCCGTAACCGTTCTTCGCCAGCGGCCGCGCCAGCGCGTTGAGTTGATCGTCGCTGATCCAGCCGTTGTTCCAGGCGATTTCTTCGGGGCAGCAGACGCGCAGGCCCTGCCGTGCTTCGATCGTCTCGATGTAGTTGGACGCTTCCAGCAGCGACTGGTGCGTTCCGGTATCCAGCCACGCGTAACCACGGCCGAGCTGCTCCAGGTGCAGCGAGCCCTCGTCGAGATAGCAGCGGTTGAGATCGGTGATTTCCAGCTCGCCACGCGCGGAGGGCTTGAGCTCGCCGGCAAAGTCGCTGGCACGTCCGTCGTAGAAATACAGGCCGGTGATTGCGTAGTTGGAGCGGGGATGGGTGGGCTTTTCCTCCACGCCGACCACGCGACCGTCCGCATCGAATTCGGCCACGCCGTAGCGCTCGGGGTCGCGCACCCAGTAACCAAACACGGTGGCGCCAGTGTCGCGCTCATGGGCGCGTTGGAGCATCGCGGTCAGGCCGGGGCCGTGGAAGATGTTGTCACCCAGCACCAGGCAGCTGGGCTGCCCCGCCAGGAATTCGCGACCGATCAGGTAGGCCTGCGCGAGCCCGTCGGGGCTGGGCTGCACGGCGTATTCGATGCGCATGCCCCACTGCGAACCGTCGCCCAGCAGGCTGCGGAACAACGCCTGCTCATGCGGCGTGTTGATGATCAGGACTTCGCGGATGCCCGCCAGCATGAGCACGCTGAGCGGGTAATAGATCATCGGCTTGTCGTACACCGGCAACAGCTGTTTGCTGACGCCTTTCGTGATCGGATACAGCCGCGTACCCGAACCACCGGCGAGGATGATGCCCTTGCGATTCATGTGGATCCCTGTTGGAAAGTCCGCACCTTGCGATATGCGCGCTAACCAGCGCCGCCCTCTCAGGCGGCCTGGCCGATGCGTTCCAGGCGGTAGCTGCCATCGAGCACGCGCTGAACCCAGTCCTGATGCTCCAGATACCAGTCCACGGTGCGCGCGATGCCCTGTTCGAAGGTCACCGTCGGCGCCCACCCCAGCTCCTGCTGCAGCTTGGAGGCATCGATCGCGTAACGACGATCGTGACCCGGGCGGTCGGCGACGAACGTGATCAGGCTTTCACGCGCGCGGCCATCAGGCAGCGGCCGGCGTTCGTCGAGCAGAGCGCAGATGGTCTTCACCACCACGATGTTCTCTCGCTCGGCATCACCGCCGACGTTGTAGGTCTCGCCCACGCGGCCGGCCTCGAGCACGCGCGCGATGGCGGCGCAGTGATCACCGACGTACAGCCAGTCGCGCACGTTGCGGCCGTCGCCGTACACCGGCAGCGCTTCGCCTGCGAGCGCCCGCGCGATGATCAACGGAATGAGCTTTTCCGGAAACTGGTACGGGCCGTAGTTGTTGGAGCAGTTGGTGGTCAGGACCGGCAGGCCGTACGTGTGGTGGAACGCCCGCACCAGGTGGTCCGACGCTGCCTTCGAGGCGGAATACGGAGAGTTGGGCGCGTACGGCGTGGTTTCGGTGAACTTGCCGGTCTCGCCCAGCGTGCCGTAGACCTCGTCGGTCGAGACGTGCAGGAAACGGAACGCGTCGCGTGCCGCGCCCTCGAGCGACTTCCAGTAGTCGCGGGTCTTCTCCAGCAGGGACAGCGTGCCCACGACATTGGTCTGCACGAATGCCGCCGGGCCGTCGATGGAACGATCGACGTGGCTTTCCGCGGCGAAGTTGATCACCGCATCCGGGCGGTGTTCGCGCAGCAGGCGTTCGACCAGGGCGGCATCGCCGATGTCGCCCTGCACGAAAACGTGGTTCGGGTCGTCCTTGATCGAGCGCAGCGTGTCGAGATTGCCGGCATAGGTCAGGACATCAAGATTGACGACCTTCGCGCCGCGCCGAAGGGCGTCGAGCACGAAATTGCCGCCGATGAATCCGGCTCCGCCGGTCACAAGCCAGGTTGGCACTGGGTAAAGCTCCATGAATTGCGGGGGATGGTCTGGAGCGCCGCGTCCAGCGCGGCCTGATCAGAACGGGATGTCGTCGTCGGCGAAGTCGTCGGCGAAATTGCTGGACTTGGCCGGCGGCGCCTCGCGGCGCGGCGCGGCTTCCTGGCGCTGCGGCGGGCGCGCACTGCGTTCGCTGCGCTCGCCGCTGCCGCGGAACTCGCTGCGGCTGCCGCCGCCTTCGCCGCCCGGGCGGCCGCCCAGCATCTGCATTTCATCGGCGATGATGTCGGTGGAGTAACGCTCCACGCCGTCCTGGCCGGTGTACTTGTCGTAGCGGATCGAGCCTTCGACGTAGACCTGGCTGCCCTTGCGCAGGTATTCGCCGGCGATTTCGCCGAGCTTGCCGAAGAAGGTCACCCGGTGCCATTCGGTGCGTTCCTGGGTGTTGCCGTCACGGTCCTTGCGGACGCTGGTGGTGGCCAGGCGCGCCTTGGTGACGGCCATACCGCCCTGGGTGTACTTGGTTTCGGGATCGTCGCCAAGATTGCCGACCAGAATCACCTTGTTGATGCCGCGTGCCATGGGTTGTGCCTGCCCCTCGTGGTGGGATTGCCGCTGTGACGGACCCGCGGCCCGGCCGAGGGCCGGCGCCGCAGAAGAACAATTGATCATACCAGCCCGTCCGGTCGCCCCGGCGGCGCGGCACCGTCAGGAGATCGCCCACTCCCGCCCCGCCAATTCGCGCGTCGGGAAGCAATCGACGCGTGCGCCATGGGTCAGGAACATTCCCGTTCGCAGGTCGGCCCCACGCTGACCGCAGATGCCGGCACGTAGCCGGCCCGCGCGGCCGATCCTCGCGGGTTGCCCGGTGCCTTCGCCCGGCAGCGGTTCGTTGCAGGTTCGGCGCGAGGCGGCGCTGCTCACACGCGCCCCTGGCCAGGTCGCCCCACTGGCACGCCGAGCGCCGCCAGGCTCACGGCGTCCGCCACCGTATGCGCAAGGCCTTGGCATCGGCGCGGGCGTGGACCAGCGCCGGGGCGGCCTGGCGAAGCACCTCCTCGAAAGCGGCCTCCAGCGTGGGCTGGCTGCGACCCACGCCAAGCGCGGTGGCCAGGTACTCGTCGATCGCCCGGGCCACGGCCCGGAGCAGCGCGTCGCGCTGTTCGTCGTCCAGGCCGCGCAGGCGGGCATCGATCAGGTCCGCACTACGCGGTTCCGGCCAGCGCGGGATGACGATGGCCGGAATGGCGCCGGCGGTGCGGTGTGTCGACATGCGTCCTCACGGGATATCGATGCGCCCCCGCGCATCGGCCGCCAAGCGTCGTGCACGGCGATAAAGGCCACCATGGGAACCATCCGAAAAGGCCGGCGCACCGGCGCGGCCCCGTATAATCCGGGTCCCCATCGACGCGGTCCGATCATGCAGTCCAGTCCCGCCACCCTGGCCGTTCCCGACCTGGTCGCCATCCAGGCCCTCGCCCGCCAGGACATGGCCGCGGTGGACGCGCTGATCCGGCGACGCCTCGCATCGGACGTGGTGCTGATCAACCAGGTCGCCGAGTACATCGTCGGAGCCGGCGGCAAGCGGCTGCGGCCGATGCTGCTGCTGCTCGCCAACGGCGCGCTGGGCGGCGGCGGCGGACGCGGCCTCGGAGAGGATGTGCACCAGCTGGCCGCGGTAGTGGAGTTCATCCATACCGCCACGCTGCTGCACGACGATGTCGTCGATGAATCCGACCTGCGCCGCGGTCGCAAGACCGCAAACGCGGTGTGGGGCAATGCCGCCAGCGTGCTGGTCGGCGACTTCCTGTACTCGCGCAGCTTCCAGCTGATGGTCGAGCTGGAGCGCATGGCGGTGATGCAGATTCTCGCCGACACCACCAACCGCATCGCCGAGGGCGAGGTGCTGCAGCTGCTGCACGTGCGCAACCCGGACACCGACGAAGCCGCGTACCTGCGCGTGATCGAACGCAAGACGGCCGTGCTCTTCGCCGCCGCCACGCGTCTTGGCGCGCTGCTGGCCGATGCCGACGAGGCCACCTGCGACGCGCTGCACGACTACGGCCTCAACCTGGGTTACGCCTTCCAGATCGCCGACGACGTGCTCGACTATGCCTCCGACGCGGCCACGCTGGGCAAGAACCTCGGCGACGACCTGGCCGAAGGCAAGGCGACGCTGCCGCTGATCCACGCCATGCTGCACAGCGATGCGGCAACGCGCGGACGCCTGCGCCATGCGGTGGAACACGGCGACACCGATGCGCTGCCCGATGTGCTGGCAGCGATCAATGCCACGGGTGGTCTCGACTACAGCCGTCGCCGCGCGCAGGAATACGCGCAGGCTGCGGAGCGCGCGCTCGACGGCCTCGACGAGAACGACTACACCGCCGCGCTGCGCGGCCTGGCACGGTACGCGGTCAGCCGCGACCACTGAGCACGCCTGCGCCGCGCCATGCAGGCGCGGCTCCGTGGTCGCAGTCCAGATCCGGCGATGGCCCAAAAGAAAAGCGGCGGATAGCTCCGCCGCTTTCCATGCTCAGTGATAGCGCATGCTCACTGATAGCTCATCGTGAACGTGGCCAGTGCCGTCACTGTGCCGCTGCCGATCGTTGACGCGCTCTGCACATACCTCGCGCTCAGCGGGATATTCACCAATCCGTTGCCCGTCTGCGTCACGAACCACTGGTTGGGATTGCCTGCCGCGCTGGAATCCGGGCCATAGCTGACCGGCGTGGCGCCGTTGAGAATCTGGATTGCCACTCCGGTGGCAGTGGACGAAGGCGTCAAGGACAACTTGTCCGTTCGGTTGGCTGGGTTCGTCTGGTCCGTCAGAGTGATGTACATCCTGGTAGTCGTGCCTGGACTCCCACCACCGCAGTTCAGACCAATATTGAAATTCTGCGGGGCCCCACTCGAAGTGCCCACGCCGCTAAAGCCGCTAGCTGAGACGGCACTCATCGGCACCGAAATATCCGCCGTCGTCACAGCACAGGTTGGAACGTTCGGCTGAATTATGATCGGTCCATCAAGGCGAACCGAGACTACTTGCGACACGCCGTTCTCAGCGAACCATCCTGCGACCTCCCCCGTAATTGCCCCTCCCGCAGTAATGGGACCTGTCTTGACCACTTCAAATACCATCCTCTCGGCAGTAGCAATGCCGATCGTGCCGGCGGCGTAGTAACCCATATTCCATGGGTAGTATGGGAGGCTGGGCTCATCATCGTACTTGAACCTAAGCGACAGTCCCGCAATCCCGCTGGGATAAAGGTTCCCATTCGGCGTGCCAGTGGTACCACGGAGAATCATGTCTCCCGGCAGCGTGCAATTCGAGTACCCACCGGAGCTATACGTTGGCACTACTGCGCGATGGAGAACCGTCCCTACTGGAGCGTTGGCATTAAGGTTTGCAGCGTTAAACGCGGGAACATTGATGATCAGTATGTTTCCGGGGGCTGGCTCGTAGCCCCAGGTCACCTGGGTGCACGCAGCCCATGCTTCCGAAGGCAGAACCCAGACAATTAGTGAAAGAAGTAGAGCAGCGTATCTGGTCATGATTTATCTCCGACAGCGGCCTCTCGCGTCCGGCCACAGTGAATAGACTGGGTGATCGATGCCGACACTTCGGCACGCAGCGCGACTGCACGTTGCCGGTCGGCTGCACCTTGAGGCAGACCCGCATGCGCGGATGGACGAAGGGGGACCTCAATTGGCATGGCACCGACCCTCGATGGCTGACAGACCAGCCGGACCGGACGTCGCGGCACCGCTGCGCACGTCGAACGTGCAGTGACCGCTGTCGCTCCAGGTGACGGACAACTGGCCACCGTTCTCGTCGGACAAGCGGACGAACGCGCGGCCTTCCTGCCCGACGTAGCCAACCACTTTGCCCGCGCTTTCCTTTACCTCTGCGCCGAAGGGTACGGCCGTGCCGTCATCCTGGCTGAGCTGGAGCAACACGGCCTTGCCGCTTGCCGTCTTGAACTTGACGGGAATGATGGCCCCCGACCTCGGCACCACCTGGGCGCGCGCCTCTTCCAGTTCGACGTCGAACGACAGCCCGTGCGGGTCGAGCGTGACCTCGTTGCGGCGGTATGGCGTGAGGCTGCTCATCACCGCGTAACCACGCCGATCGATCTTGCTGACACCGTCCGACAAACGGGCGCCCTTGGCGTCCGCCGCGTTCAGGATCGCCATCGTCTCGTTGACTTGCGGCGCCAGCGTGATGCCACCGGAGTGAACCACCAGCCCGCCCTGTGCGGTGAGGCTGGCAGAGCGCGAGCCGGTGCCATAGGTGTACGCGCCGTTGACGGTACCGTACGCACCGCGCCAGCCACCATGGACGCCCACGCTGTCCTTGTTGCTGTCGCCGAAGTTGCCGGTGACACCGTAGTTGTACTGGTTGCGGGCACCGGCGATGCCATTGACGCGTGCCTGGACATTGTTGCCGTAGGGGTCTTGCGACGCGGCGACATCGAACATCGGCGCGCGGCCGCTGTGCGAATCTCTGCCCAGCGGCACGGTGAGCGCGAGGGAATAGGTGTTGTCGTAGTCACGGCCGGTATAGCGGGAGCGAGCCGCGTTGACGCCGAACGTCGCGCTGCGGAACCGCTTGCTCCAGCCGATCTGATAGCTGGTGTCCACATCGCGCCCGGACCAGTAGTCGTAGCGCGAACCGCTCACGTTCAACGTGCCCATGCTGCCCAGGTTCTGGCTCATGGTCACCGAGAAGCGATTCCGCTCCGGGCCGGCATCCCTGGGCAGACCATTCAGGCCCGTCGTACGGATCTGGTCGTCCCATTGCGCCGCGTCGTCCAGCGTGAGGTAGCCGCGGCTGGAATAGCGGTACGCCGCCAGGGCAAAGTTGGTCTGAGTGGAGGGGATGTTCTTGCTGTAGGTAGCGCGTGCCGAATAGCCGCTCTGGCTGCCCCGGCCTTCGCTGAAGTTCGCGCGCGAGCCGGTGACGTCCAACGACACCGCACCGACCGGCGTGTTGAACGCGGCGCCGACAACGGCACTTCGATATTTGTCGTGCTCGGTGGACTGGATGCCGCCGTACGCGGTCATCCAGTTATTGATGCCGCGCTGATAGGTGGCCTCGAGGAAGCTGGGCGCGCCGGACTTGAGCGAGTCGTTGCGCACCTCGCCGGCCACTGCCGAGTAGCGCGACGTGCCGGGACGCAGCAGTTGCGGAACCGCCGCGAAAGGAACGGTGAACGAGGCCTGGCGTCCGTCGGTCTCGGTGACCACGACTTCGAGGTCGCCGCCAAAGCCGGCCGGAGGCAGGTCCGTGATCTCGAACGGGCCCGGCGCAACGTTGATCCGATAGATGACGTATCCGGCCTGGCGGATTTCCACCGTTGCATTCGTCTGGGCGACACCACGCACGATAGGCGCATAGCCGGTCATCGAGTCCGGCAGCATGCGGTCATCGGTGGCCAAGCTGACGCCACGGAAGCCGAGCGAGTCGAAGATCTGGCCGGTCGTGAAGGTGTCGCCCACGGTCAACTGCGACCTGAGTCGATCGATGTCGTGCTGTGCGTAGGTGCTGATGCTGGTGAAGTCGGACTGACCGCCGCGGTTCCAGCTGTAGTACGACTGGTTGCGGATACGCCAGCCCGCCACGTTCAGACCGGTGTTCAGGCCAAGGTACGCCGACCGGGAGCTTCCGCCCACATCGTTGTCGGTGTTGGTGACGTTGAAGGAATATCCCAGGGTCAACGCGGTGACACCCCGATCCCACAGCTTGGGATCGACGTAGCCCTGCGCGTTGCGGCGCAGATAGATCTGGGGGATCGAGAGGCGCAACGACATGTCGCCGGCGTCGGCCAGGACTCGCGCGTCCGGAATCAGGGCTCGCAGGTCGAGGCACTCGCCGT
The DNA here is from genome assembly GCF_030053425.1 of Lysobacter stagni. Classification (NCBI taxonomy): domain Bacteria; kingdom Pseudomonadati; phylum Pseudomonadota; class Gammaproteobacteria; order Lysobacterales; family Lysobacteraceae; genus Lysobacter; species Lysobacter stagni. Next base: position 286,176 of record NZ_JASGBI010000002.1, read on the forward strand.
CGAGCGCGACACCCTCGCCCTCCAGCTTGGCAGTGTCGACACCCACGGCATCGAGCAGGTCGATGGTGAAGCACGGCTGGATGTCGTCGCGTCCGTCCAGTGCCCTGAACAGGACGTCCTGGCGCGAGATGCGCGCGTCGTTGACGAAGACATCGACGGACTGGTTGCCGGGCAGGATGGGATTGCCGCGCTCGAAGCGGGACAGGTCGGCACCTGTCGAACCACTGAGGAAGGCAGAACTGAACTCGACGGACTGCGGGCCCGGCGACGGTTCCGGCGAGGGCGCCGCGAAGACAAGCACTGGGGTCGTGCCGAGTGCCGTCAGGATGGAGATCGTAAGCGCACGACGATTGGAGCGTCGGCTGGACCGCGAGAACGGAGCGAGAGGGGACATTGCAGTTACCGTTTGCCGTGGACGCCTCCTGCTGCTGCGCCTGGGCGCGCATTTCACGAGGCAAAGCTTCGCCAGGCCTCCCGGAGGAGGCGACTGGAATCAGGTTCTGGTGACCGGCTTACCGGTCGGAGTCGCTACGGATCAGCGTGAGTACGCTGCTTCTCCGTCGATGTAGGCGCCGTAGTCGTCAATGGCCCTGTACACGACCTTGCCGTTGTCGCTACCGCCCTTCAGCGGGAAGACTTCACGACCCTTGGCCGGACAGGTGCCGCCCTTGCCGATGCTCGTATCGGGCGCTGCGTCCTTCAGGCGGACTTCGGCCAGATTGACGTTGTAGGCCGTGCTGTTGCTGCATTCCATCGACAGCTCGCCCTTGTCGCGCACCAGGCGCCAGGTGACCTGCTTGATCGAGCTGGCCGGATCACCCAGCAACCCGACCGGACGGTAGAGAATCTTGACGCGGGTACGAACTGCAAACTGCAGATAGTTCTTCGTGTCCTCACCCGGCTTCGGCGAGATCTCGAGCACGTTGAGCCAGAAGATGGATTCACGATCTTGCGGCACGTTGCCACCGGTGAACAGGATGCGCAGCGCCTGTCCTTTGCCCGGGTCCACTCGCGAGAGCGGCGGCGTCAGGATGAACGGAGCCTTGGCGGTTTCGGCGGTGGCTTTCGCATCGCCATCGTCGATCCACGCCTGCACCATGCGGGGCGTATCGCCCACGTTGTTCATGTGAACGGTGACTTCCCGTTCGTTCGCAGGGTAGATCACGCGCGTGCCGACCAGCTGCATGCCCGCGTGGGCCGCCGAGAAGCACCCCACTGCCGTCATCATCAAAGCAAGGGTTGTCTGATAGAAGAGTTTCATGGGGGAATCTCGCTGCAAAGCTGGACCGCGAAAGGAGCGGTGGTGCCGGCCACGCCGGCACCAC
>NZ_JASGBI010000003.1 GCF_030053425.1 Lysobacter stagni
GGTTTACTTTTGTTTCGGCAAAAGTAACCAAAACCATCCGCTCCCTACGCGATCCGCCGCTGCGCGGCGGTCCCCTGTGCTCCTCGCGGCGCGGGGGCACGCCGCCCAAACTCGCGCCGCTTCGCGGCACTCAAACATGGGCGGCTCTTCGGCCCCCGCACCACTGCGGTGCTCGGCTCGCTCCGAAGTCGCAAGATCAACGGCAAGGCAAAGGCAACGGCAACGGCAACGGCAACGGCCAGGCAACAGCAAGGGGGCAAGACAGCCCCCTCCCCTCAAGTCCCGCCCCACCCGGCCGACAACCTGCCCATGAGTCAGGACCTGCTCGATCGCATCGACCAACGCACCCGCCTGGCCGGCCACAACCGGCTGGCGCTGCTGCTGTTCCGGCTGGGGACGCGTCAGCTTTTTGGCGTGAATGTGTTCAAGGTGCAGGAGGTCCTGCCGCGGCCGCCGCTGTTCACGTTGCCGCAACTGCCGCCCGCGTTCAGCGGTGCGGCCGACGTGCGCGGGCGCAGCATTCCGGTGCTCGACCTCGCCCACGCCATCGGCCACGGCAACACCGACGCCGCCGAGCCCCGCTACCTGGTGGTCACCGAGTTCAACCGCTCGGTGCAGGGCTTCCTGGTGTCCGCGGTGGAGCGCATCGTCAACATCGCCGTGGAAGACATCCACCCGCCGCCGGAACACGGCGCCGACCAGCACTACCTGACCGGCGTCACCCGCCACCACGGCGAGTTGATCCAGCTGATCGACGTGGAAAGCGTGCTGGCCGAGTCGGCCCCGCGCGCCAGCGACGCCGATCGCATCGCGCCGCTCGCCGCCTCCAGCCCCACCGCGCCGCGCGAGGTGCTGGTGGTGGACGACTCGCGCGTGGCGCGCAACCAGATCCGCCTGGTGCTGGAACAGCTCGGCCTGGGCTCGACCCTGCTGTCCGACGGCCGCCAGGCGCTGGAACACCTGCAACAGATGGTCCACAACGGCCACGCGCCCTGCAACCGCTACGCCATGGTCATTTCCGACATCGAGATGCCGGCCATGGACGGCTACACCCTGACGACGGAAATCCGACGCGATCCGGCCCTGCGCGGGCTGTTCGTGCTGCTGCACACCTCGCTGTCGGGCGTGTTCAACCAGGCGATGGTCGAGCGCGTGGGCGCGGACGACTTCGTGCCCAAGTACTCCGAACACGAGCTGGCACAGCGCGTGGCGGCGCGGGTGAACGCGCTGTCGTAGGCGCCCGAGCGCACCCGCCTTGCTGTCATCCCCGCGCAGGCGGGGATCCAACTGTCCGCCGCGTCATGCTCTCCGGAAGGGCTGAGTTCCGGATGGTCGGATAGTGCCGCCGTTCGGCGGCCCAAAAGACCCCGCCTTCGCGGGAATGGCAGCCATCCACACGCCGTCTGGCACGCCGCTTGCCTCTGCTCCGGGTGAACCCGACCCCGGAGGCGTCATGTCCGACTTCCTTGGCATCCACGGCACTGCGCTGGCCCTGCGCGAGCAGCGGCTGCAATTGCTGTCGGCCAATCTCGCCAATGCCGACACCCCCGGTTTCCAGGCGCAGGACCTGGACTTCACCTCGGCCCTGCAGGCCGCGCTGCAGCCCAATGCCGCCGTCGGTGACGCCATCGACGGCGCCGCGCAGGGCGCGCGTTACGCGCGTGCGTCCAGCCAGCCCAGCTTGGACGGCAACACGGTCGATGGCGAACGCGAGCACGCGCTGTTCGCGCAGGCGGCGCTGGAATACCGCGCCTCGCTGAACTTCGTCGAATCCAAGGTGCGCACGATGCTCACCGCGATCACCGGTCAATAAGGGCGACGCGCATGAGCAACCTGCCCATCTTCGACGTCGCCGGTTCGGCGATGAACGCGCAGTCGGTCCGACTGAGCACCATCGCCTCCAACCTCGCCAACGCCGATTCGGTGTCCGGCAATCCCGATGCGGTGTATCGCGCCAAGCAACCGGTGTTCCGCGCCGAAGGCGTGCCGGGCGATCCGTCGCTTTCAGGCGTCAACGTGGTCGAGGTGCGCGAGAGCGATGCCGCACCACTGAAGCGCTACGAACCCGGCCATCCGCTCGCCGATGCACAGGGCTACGTGTACGCGCCTGCCGTGGATCCGGTGGCGCAGATGGTCGACCTGATCTCCGCCTCGCGCAGCTACCAGGCCAACGTCGAGGTCTTCAACAGCGCCAAGGAACTGGCGATGGCCACGTTGAACATGGGCCGCTGATGGTGACGCGCCAGTCCACCCATCCGATGTTGGCTGTCATCCCCGCGAAGGCGGGGATCCAAGCGTCCGCGACCGTACCGACCGGTCTTCCTGACGCCTTGATGCGCCTGCGAGTTGGATTCCCGCCTTCGCGGGAATGACAGCAGACAACAACGCCCCGCTGGAATCCCGAGACCCATCCAATGACTTCCATCACCGACTTCGCCGCCAGCCTGGGCACCTCGGCCACCGGCACGAGTACCAAGAAGTCCGACTCGCTCGGGCAGGCCGACTTCCTGCGCCTGATGACCGAACAGCTGCAGCACCAGGATCCGTTGAACCCGATGCAGAACAGCGAGTTCCTCGGGCAGCTGGCGCAGTTCTCCACGGTGCAGGGCATCCAGGGCCTGCAGACGTCGATGGACGGTTTCAATTCCTCGCTCGCCACCGACCAGATGCTGCGCGGTGCCGCACTGGTCGGGCGCGACGTGCTGGTGCCGTCGGCGAAGATGTCGCTGGGCAGCGAAGGCAGCATCAGTGGCGTGGTCGCCGCGCCCGACGCAGGCACCGTCACCTTCGACATCACCGATGCCAACGGGCAGAGCGTGCGCAAGCTCACCGTCAGTGCTGACAAGGCCGGCGAAGCCGCCTTCGAATGGGACGGCAAGGACGAGGCCGGAAACCGCCTGCCCTCCGGCACCTACGGCGTGTCCGCCACCTACGGCAGCGGCGAAGAAAAGAAGACGCTCAGCACCTACGTCGAAGCACGCGTGCAAAGCGTGACCGTCGGCAGCGATGGCGTGTTCCTCGACCTGCCGGGCCTGGGCACCGCGCCGCTGGACTACGTGTTGCGCATCCGCTGACACGCCCCCTCTCCCCAACCCCTCTCCCACAAGGGGAGAGGGGCTTCCTCTCTCCGGAGAATCAATCATGGGCTTCAACACTTCGCTGTCCGGCATCAACGCCGCCAACGCCGATCTCAACGTCACGGCCAACAACATCGCCAACGTCAACACGACCGGCTTCAAGGAATCGCGCGCCGAGTTCGCCGACCTGTTCTCGTCCACCGCCTATGGCCTGTCGCGCAACGCGATCGGCTCCGGCGTGAAGCTGAGCAACGTCGCGCAGCAGTTCTCGCAGGGCAACATCGACCCGACCGGTCGCGGCCTGGACGTGGCGATCGACGGCGAAGGCTTCTTCGTGCTGAACGACAACGGCGCACGCGTGTACACGCGTGCCGGCAACTTCCAGCCCGATTCCAACGGCTTCATCGGCACGCCCGACGGCAAGCGCCTGCAGGTGTTCGCGCCCAACGCCAACGGCAATGGCTTCGACGTGGGCCGCTTGACCGACCTGCAGCTGCAGACCACCACCAGCCCGCCGCAGGCCTCGTCCAGCGTGGCCATGCAGGTCACCCTGCCCGGCAATGCGACGCAGCCGACGGTGACGCCGTTCGATCCGACCGACACCAACACCTACAGCCACTCCACCGGCGGCGCGACGGTGTACGACTCGCTCGGCGTCGGCCACGTGCAGACCTCCTACTTCGTGAAGACCGCCAACGCCAACGAATGGCAGGTCTACAACTACGTCGACGGCACCGCTGTCGGCGGTGCGACCACGCTGCAGTTCTCGCCGACCGGTGCGCTCACCTCGCCGGCGAACGGACAGATCGCGATGGCGCCGTTCACGCCCACCACCGGTGCCGGCGTCATGAACATGACGCTGAACCTGTCGGGTTCGGCGCAATACGGTTCGGCCTTCGCGCTGCGCGAGCTCAACCCCGACGGCTATGCCGCGGGCAAGCTCAACGAGATCGACATCGACTCCACCGGCGTGGTGTTCGCGCGCTTCTCCAACGGTGCCGACGTGGCACTGGGCCAGATCGCACTGAGCACCTTCACCAACCCGCAGGGCCTGCAGTCGCAGGGCAACAACGTGTGGGCCGAGACCTACGCCTCGGGCAATCCGCGCACCGGCGCGCCCGACACGGCGGACTTCGGCGTGCTGCAGTCCGGCGCGCTGGAAGCGTCGACGGTGGATCTCACCGAACAGCTGGTCAACATGATCACCGCGCAGCGCAACTTCCAGGCGAACGCGCAGATGATCTCGACGCAGGACCAGATCACCCAGACCATCATCAACATCCGCTGACGCGCGGCTGACGGACTGCCGACATGACCGACCGCGCGCTCTACATCGCCATGACCGGCGCCAGTGCGTCACTGCGCACGCAGGCCGCGGTCTCGCACAACCTGGCCAACGCCGACACCGTCGGCTTCCAGGCCACGCTCGAAGGCACCGCCGCCGCACCGATCAACGGCCAGGGCCACGCCTCGCGCGTGGCCGCGGCGTCGCAGGCCTATGGCGTGAGCGGCATGCACGGCGGCATCGTCAACACCGGCAACACGCTGGACGTGGCGCTGAACCAGGACCGTTGGCTGACGGTGCAGGACCCGCAGGGCGGCGTGGCCTACACGCGCGCGGGCAATCTTTCGATGAGTGCCAACGGGCTGCTCACCAGCAATGGGCATCCCGTGCTCGGTGCCGATGGCGCGCCGCTCACGGTGCCGCCGTACCAGTCGATGGACATCGCCGAGGACGGCACGATCTCCATCGTGCCGCAGGGCCAGCCGGCCTCCACCATCGCCGAAGCCGGCCGCCTGGGCGTGGTGCAGGCACGCACCGCCGACCTGGTGCGCGGCGACGACGGCCTGATGCGCCCGGCCAACGGCCAGCCGCCCGCGCCCGCCACCGGCAGCTCGCTGGTTGCCGGCGCGGTGGAGAACAGCAACGTCGAGGCGACCTCGATGCTGGTGCAGATGATCCAGACCGCGCGCGCTTTCGAGATGCAGGTACGCGTCTTGCAGAGCGTGGACGAGAACGCGCGCAGCGCCAATTCGTTGTTGTCGTCGCGTTGATGTTCCCTGGCTCCCTCCCCTGCTTGCAGGGGAGGGTTGGGGAGGGGTCGCGAAGCCGCATCGCGGCGAGCTCGGCGCTGGCGCGCTTCACACCCCCTCCCAACCTCCCCCTGCACGCAGGGGGAGGAGCAACAACCCATCGTTCAAGAGGAAACACGCCATGACCCAGGCTCTATGGATCGCCAAGACCGGCCTCGACGCGCAGCAGACGCGCATGGCGGTGATCTCGAACAACCTCGCCAACACCAACACCACGGGCTTCAAGCGCGACCGCGCGGAATTCCAGGACCTGCTCTACCAGACCCTGCGCCAGCCCGGCGGCGCCACCTCCGAACAGACGCAGCTGCCCACCGGTCTGTCGACCGGCACCGGCGTGCGCGTGGCGGCGACGGCGAAGGAGTTCTCGCAGGGCAGCCTGTCGGTCACCGGCGGCGCGCTGGACGTGGGCATCGACGGCCGCGGCTTCTTCGAAGTGCTGATGCCCGACGGCAGCACCGCCTACACGCGCGACGGCAATTTCAAGCGCAGCCCGCAGGGCGAGCTGGTGACCAGCTCCGGCTATCCGGTGCAGCCGGGCATCCAGTTCCCCGAAGGCACGCAGAGCGTGACCATCGGCGCCGACGGCACCGTATCGGTGAAGGTGCAGGGCCAGGCCGAAGACGTGCAGGTCGGCGCGCTGACGCTGGCCGACTTCGTCAACCCGCAGGGCCTGCAGGCCATCGGCGGCAACCTGTTCGTCGAGACCGGCGCCAGCGGCCCGGCGCAGACCGGCGCTCCGGGCACCAACGGCGTGGGCCAGCTCGCGCAGGGCCAGCTGGAAGGTTCCAACGTCAACACGGTGGAAGAGCTGGTGTCGATGATCGAGACGCAGCGCGCGTACGAGACCAACGCCAAGGCGATCTCGACCGTCGACTCGATGCTCGGCTTCCTCAACAACAATCTGTGAGTGCGGCGATGAACCCCTTCCTGCGCGGCATCGCCACCCTCGGCGCGCTCGTGCTCGCCGGTTGCGCCTCGGTCGTGGGCGACGTGCGTCCGTTCGAACCGATGCACGCCCCACCGGCGGCCATCGCGCCGCCGCCCGCGCCGTCCAGCGAAGGCGCGATCTATCCCGGCAGCCGCAGCCTGCGCCTGTTCGAGGACAACAAGGCGCGCACGGTCGGTGACCTGGTCACCATCGTGCTGGTCGAGAACACCAGCGCGCGCGCGCAGACCAACACATCGGTCAGCAAGGAATCGTCCATCGACATGGCCGCGCCGACGATCGCCGGCGTGCCGATCACCTACAAGGGCAACCCGATCCTGGAAGCCTCGGCCGAAGGCTCGCGCGACTTCAAGGGCGCGGGCAACAGCACGCAGAGCAACCGCCTCAACGGCTCGGTCACCGCGACGGTCGTGCAGGACCTGGGCAACGGCAACCTGCTGGTGCGCGGCGAGAAGCAGCTGCGCCTGAACCAGGGCGACGAGCTGATCCAGGTTCAAGGAATCGTCCGCACGGCCGATATCGGTCCCGACAACCGCATTTCGTCCGACCGCGTCGGCGACGCGCGCATCGTCTATGGCGGTCGCGGGACGCTGGCGCGTTCCAACGCGATGGGCTGGCTGGGACGCTTCTTCAATTCCGCTGTGTATCCGTACTGAGGAGGGCGTATGAACATCCGTGATCCACGCACTCCGATGCATCCCTCGCTCCGGCGCAGGACGGCGCTGATCGTCTACGCGATGGCCTGCGCGTTCGCGGGCCTGCTGCTGATGCTGTGCGTCGTGCCTCCCGCGCATGCCGAACGCATCAAGGACCTGGCCCAGGTGGCCGGCGTGCGCGGCAATCCGCTGATCGGTTACGGCCTGGTCGTGGGCCTGGATGGCAGCGGCGACCGCACCAGCCAGACGCCCTTCACCGTGCAGAGCCTGAAGACGATGCTCGACCAGCTGGGCGTCAGCATTCCGGCGGGCGTGAACCCGCAGCTGAAGAACGTTGCCGCGGTCGCGATCCATGCCGAACTTCCGCCGTACGCCAAGCCGGGACAGCCGATCGACGTCACCGTGTCCTCGATCGGCAACGCCGGTTCGCTGCGCGGCGGCAGCCTGCTGATGGCACCGCTGCGCGGCGCCGACGGTCAGATCTATGCCATCGCCCAGGGCAGCCTGGTGGTGTCGGGCTTCGGCGCCTCGGGCAAGGACGGCTCGCGCATCTCGGTGAACGCACCCAACGGCGGGCGCATTCCCAACGGCGCCACCGTCGAACGCGCGGTCGCCGGCGCACCGCCGTCGGGCAACGTCACGCTGAACCTGCACGAGGCCGACTTCACCACCGCCGCGCACATCGTCGAAGCGGTCAACTCCGCGTTCGGCAACGGCCGCGCGCGCGCCGTGGACGCGGTGACCATCGAAGTGATGCCGCCGGCCAACGGCGACCGCGTCGGATTCCTGGCGCAGCTGGAATCGCTGGATGTCAGCCCCGGCGCGGCGGCGTCCAAGGTCATCGTCAATTCGCGCACCGGCACCGTCGTGATGGGCGGACAGGTCAGCGTGCTGCCGGCCGCCGTGTCGCACGGTTCGCTGACGGTGTCGATCACCGAGAACACGCAGGTCAGCCAGCCCAACGAATTCGGCCGCGGCAACACCGTGGTGACGCCGCAGTCCAGCGTGGAAGCCTCGCAGGACGGCGGCCGCATGTTCCTGTTCCAGGGCGGTACGTCGCTGGAGCAGATCGTGCGCGCGGTGAACGCCGTGGGCGCGGCACCGGGCGACATCGTCGCGATCCTGGAAGCGCTCAAGCGCGCCGGCGCGCTGCGGGCGGAGCTGGAGGTGATCTGATGCGACGCCAAGGGTTCTGCTCCCTCCTATGCGTGCAGGGGAGGGCTGGGGAGGGGTCGCGAAGCCGCACCGCGGCGAGCTCGGCGCTGACGCGCCTCGTACCCCCTCCCAACCCACGGCCATCGAGCACAGCTCGATGGCGTTCGTCGGGATGCGCGCCATGGCGCGCAAACATCCCTCCTCTCCCCCTGCAAGCAGGGGGAGGAGTCATTCCCGCGGCACGCCTCTTGCCTTGACCTCACCATGCGCCTGCCCGCCTCCCTCGCTGTGCCGCTCTCGACGACGGAATCCTCCCGTCCCGACCGCGCGCGCCTGGAGCACGCGGCGCAACAGCTGGAAGCGCAGTTCGCGCAGATGCTGATGAAGTCCATGCGCAGCGCCAGCTTCGGCGACCCGCTGATGGGCGACAACTCCACCTACCGCGACATGTACGACCAGCAGCTCTCGCGCGAGCTGGCCAAGGGTCGCGGCCTGGGCCTGGCGCCGGTGATCGTGCGCCAGCTCGAACGCAGTACCTCCGGCGCGCAGACGTTGCCGGTCGCGCCGCAGGGCGGTTATCCGCTGGACGCGACGAGCTCGCCCGGCGCGTTGCCGCTCGCGCCCAGCAGCGACGGCGTGTCGATGCCGGCGATGTCGCTGCCGGCCGCGCCCGCCACGCCGACGACGGCGCAGGTCGAATGCGACCCCAATGCGCCGCTGGATTGCAGCAGCCCGGAGGCCTTCGTGCGTTCGGTTTGGCCGCACGCGCAGCGCACCGCGAAGGAACTGGGCGTCTCGCCCAAGGCCCTGGTCGCACAGGCGGCTTTGGAAACGGGCTGGGGCCGGCGCCTGGCGAAGAACGGCAGTGAGGCGACGTCGCACAACCTGTTCGGCATCAAGGCCGGTTCGCGCTGGGGTGGCCAGCGCGTGAACGCCTCCACGCACGAATACGTCGACGGTCAGCGCCGCAGCGAGCGCGCCGATTTCCGCGCCTACGGGTCGGTCGGCGAAAGCTTCAACGACTACGCGCGCCTGCTCGACAACCCGCGCTATGCGCAGGCCCGCGCGGCCGGACACGACACCCGGCGTTTCGCCCAGGCGCTGCAGAGCGCCGGCTACGCCACCGACCCCGCCTACGCCGCGAAGATCAACGCGATCGCGGAAGGCGCCACGCTCAACCGTGCACTGGCCGCGCTCGACGGCGGCACCGCGCGCGGCTGATCCGCAGGAGGCAGACGACGATGGCCAACGTTCTTTCCACCGGTGCCGGCGCGCTGATCGCGTTCCAGCGCGCACTGGCGACGGTCAGCCACAACGTCGCCAACGTGGCCACCGAAGGCTATTCGCGCCAGCGCGTGGACCTGGCCACGCGTACACCCACCGACATGGGCTACGGCTACGTCGGCAACGGCGTGCAGGTGGCCGACGTGCGCCGCGTTGCCGACCAGCTGGCGACCTCGCGCCTGCTCGACAGCGGTGGCGAACTGGCGCGCCTGCAGCAGCTGTCCGCATTGTCCTCGCGCGTGGACGCGGCGATGTCCGATTCCACCACCGGCCTGGCCGGCGTGTGGAGCAATTTCTTCGACGCCACGACCGGCCTGGCCAGCAACGCGTCCTCGGCCGCATCGCGCCAGGAAGTGCTGTCGGATGCGCGCGCGCTCACCAACCGCTTCAACCAGCTCAATGCGCAGCTGGACTCGCTGGGCAACGAGGTCAACAGCGGTCTGCGCGCCAGTGCCGACGAGGTCAACCGGCTCGGCGCGGAGATCGCGCGCCTCAACGAGGAAGTCTCGACCAACCCCAACCACGTTTCCAACGACCTGCTCGACCAGCGCGACCGGCTCGTCTCCGAACTCGTGGGTTACACCGGCGGTACCGCCGTCGCGCAGGGCGATGGTTCGCTCAACGTGTTCACCGCGGGTGGACAGGCGCTGGTGGTGGGCAACACGTCGTCGAAGCTGACGACCATCAACGACCCTTTCCGCCCGGAGCGGCTGCAGCTGGCGCTGGACGCCAACGGCCAGCAGGTGCGCCTCAACGACAGCTCGCTGGGCGGAAAGATCGGCGGCCTGATGGATTTCCGCACCGACGTGCTGGATCCGGCGCAGTCCGAACTGGGCCGCATCGCCGTGGGCCTGGCGGACACGTTCAACCAGCAGCACCGCGCCGGCATGGACCTCAACGGCCGGATGGGCACGGACTTCTTCACGATTCCCGCGCCCAAGGCCACCAGCCACGCCGCCAACACCGGCACCGGCACGCTGACCGCCAGCATGGGCGATCTGTCCAAGCTGGATGCACAGAACGTGGTGCTGAAGTTCGACGGCACCGCGTGGAGCGCGACGCGCGCCGACACCGGCGCCGCCGTACCGCTCACCGGCACCGGCACGGCCGCCGATCCGCTGCTCGTGGGCGGCGTCGAACTGGTGGTCGGCGGCGCACCCGCCAGCGGCGACCGCTTCCTGCTGCAGCCCACTGCGGGCGCGGCGGGCGGCATCTCGGTGGCGATCGACGATCCCAATCGGATAGCGGCTGCGACTCCGGTGAAGGCGCAGACCGACCTGGCCAACGTCGGCACGGGCAAGGTCAGCGGCATCAAGGTCACCGACGCGACCAACGCCAACCTGCTCACGCCGGCCGACATCGAGTTCATCGACGGCACGCAGTACACCGTCAACGGCAGCGGCCCCTTCACGTACACGCCGGGCCAACCGATCGCCGCCAACGGCTGGAGCCTCACGCTGGATGGCGTGCCGACGGCGGGCGACATGTTCCGCGTGGGCACCACGGGTGCCGGCTCCAGCGACAACGGCAACGCATTGGTGTTGAGCAACCTGGACGACGCCAAGGCGCTCACCAACGGCACGGTCTCGCTCAACGGCGCCATCGGTGGATTGACGACGATGGTCGGCTCGGCCGCGCGCCAGGCCGACTATGCCGCGCAGGCGCAGGAGATCCTGCACGACCAGGCGCAGTCCGCGCGCGACGCGATTTCCGGCGTCAACATCGATGAGGAAGCGGCCAACATGATCCGGTTCCAGCAGGCCTACCAGGCCGCCGCGCAGGTGATCTCCACCGCCGACAACATGTTCCAGTCCCTGATCGCGGCGGTGAGCCGATGAACTCGCGCATCTCCACCAGCGGCGTCTACCAGCAGTCGCTGAACACCATGTTGTCCAAGCAGGCCGGCCTGTCGCACACGCAGCAGCAGCTGGCCAGCGGCAAGCGACTGGTCACGGCCAAGGACGATCCGGTCGCGGCCGGCACCGCGGTCTCGCTCGATCGCGCCTCCGCCGAACTGGAACGCTTCGGCGAGAACGCCAACCTGCTCGGCAATCGCCTCAACCTGCAGGAAAGCGTGCTCGCGCAGGCCGGCGAACAGCTGGCGCGCGTGCGCGAGCTGACCATCCAGTCCAACAACGCCAGCCTTTCCAGCGACGACAAGAAGGCGATCACCGCCGAGCTGAAGGTGATCCGCGACGAACTCATCAGCCTGGCCAACAGCCAGGACGGCAACGGGCGTTATCTGTTCGGCGGCACGGCCGACGACCATGCACCGTTCGTGGTCAACGGTGGCAACGTCACCTATTCCGGCGACCAGTCGCAGCGCAAGGTCGAGATCGCGCCCGATCATTTCGTCGCCGATGCGATTCCCGGCAGCGAGTTGTTCATGCGCGTGCGCAGCGGCGACGGCCGTGTGGACGGCAGCGCCACGGCCACCAACACCGGCACCGGCGTGCTGATGGAATTCGGCCTGGACGCCAATGCGGCGTGGACCGGCCAGAGCTACGAAGTGGTGTTCACCGCGCCCGATGCCTATGAGTTGCGCGATTCCACCGGCGCCGTGGTGGGCACCGGCACGTATGCCAGCGGCGAAGGCATCAGCGTGGGCGGACTCAACCTGCGCATCGACGGCGCACCGGCGACGGGCGACAGCTTCAGCATCGGACCTGCGCGCACGCAGGACGTGTTCGGCATGCTCGGCGACCTGATCGGCGCGCTCGAGTTGCCCGACGACACGCCCGAACAGCGCGCGACGCAACAGAACGCGTTGCAGGCATCGCTGCGCAACGCCGCCACCGCGCAGGACCATTTCATCGACGGGCGCGCCACCGGCGGCGCCCAGCTGGCCGCCATCGACAGCGCCGCCGAACTGCGCGAAGCGCAGTCGGTGACGCTGGAGACCACGTTGTCGGGTATCCGCGACCTGGACTACGCCGAGGCGATCAGCCGCTTCACCCTCGAAAGCACCGCGCTGCAGGCCGCCCAGAAGGCGTTCATGCGGCTGCAGTCGAGTTCGTTGTTCGATCTGATCTGATCTGCGTCCTGGATCTGCGTTTGGATCTGTTTTTTTGAATCTGCGTTTCGATGTTTGCGTTTCCGGATTTGCGATTCGGGGCTTGGGATTCGGAAAGACGGTGGCTTCCCAGCCGTCATCCCCGCGAAGGCGGGGGACCAAACCACCGGACGATCACGCCTTCCGGAAAGCTTGAAGCGTCGGACCGTTGGATCCCCGCCTTCGCGGGGATGACGGCCTGGACGGGCGGCCTGGCTTACCCGGGCTGTCGGCTTCAAGCGGGAAAGCGTGATGTTTCTCGCGAATCGGCAATCGCGCACCCGCAATCGCAGGACTTGTCAACCGGAGGCTAAAGGTTTCACCAGGGGCACCGATATCTAGGTCAGCAGCGGCAAGGGCCGGCATCACCGACCAACCACTGCGGTAACTGCCGGCCGGCGAACCCATCGCCGGTGCCCTAACCGAAACCTACGGAGAACCACCATGGCACAAGTCATCAACAGCAACGTGATGTCGCTCAACGCGCAGCGCAACCTGAACACCAGCAGCGCGAGCCTGGGCACCACGATCCAGCGCCTGTCCTCGGGTCTGCGCATCAACAGCGCGAAGGACGACGCCGCCGGTCTGGCCATCTCGGAGCGCTTCAGCACCCAGATCCGCGGTCTCGACGTCGCCGTGCGCAACGCCAACGACGGCATCTCGCTGGCCCAGTCGGCCGAAGGCGCGATGGTTGAGATCGGCAACAACCTGCAGCGTATCCGCGAGCTGTCGGTGCAGTCGGCCAACGCCACCAACTCGCAGTCCGACCGTGACGCGCTGAACGCCGAAGTCACGCAGCTGGTCTCGGAAATCGACCGCGTCGCCAACCAGACCAACTTCAACGGCACCAAGCTGCTCGACGGTTCGTTCGCCGGCGCGCTGTTCCAGGTCGGCGCCAACTCGGGCCAGACCATCGCCGTCAACAGCATCGTCGACGCCAACGCCAACGCCCTGGGCAAGGCCCAGTTCGCCGCCGCGACGACCTCGACCGCCGCGGTCGCGGGCGGTACGGCCACCGCTACCGGCACGTACTCGGGCATGTCCATCAACGGCGTGACCGTCGACGACGTCAAGGTCGGCATCGGCGACAGCGGTGCCGACGTGTCCAAGCGCCTGGCCGCTGCCATCAACGACAAGATGGACCAGACCGGCGTCTACGCCTCGCTGGATTCGGGCAACAAGCTGACGCTGACCTCGCTGAACGCGGGCAAGGACCTGACCTTCACCGCCGGCACGATGTCGGGCGGCGCGGGCATCACGATGGCCGAGGCCGGCATCGCCGCCGGTACCGCCGCGGCCGGCAGCACGAAGTACATCAAGGACCTGAACATCTCCAGCTTCACCGGTGCGCAGCAGGCGATGGAAATCGTCGACAAGGCGCTGACCAGCGTGAACTCGGCCCGCGCCGACATGGGTGCTGTCCAGAACCGTTTCACCTCGACCATCGCCAACCTGCAGGCGACCGGCGAGAACCTGAGCGCCTCGCGCAGCCGCATCCGTGACGCGGACTACGCCAAGGAAACCGCCGAGCTGACCCGCACGCAGATCCTGTCGCAGGCCGGCACCGCGATGCTCGCCCAGGCCAACGCTGTTCCGCAGAACGTGCTCAGCCTGCTGGGCTGATCCCTGCCGGCGGGGCGCGCGCCATAAGCGCGCCCCGCCGGTTCTTCTTCAAGGAGTTGTCATGACCACCGCCTATCCGCAGCACTACCGACACACCACGGTCGTACTGGGAGGCTGACCGGTCATGGCCATCTCCAGCCTCGGTTCCGGCATCGACATCCCTTCGCTCGTCTCGCAGCTCGTCGCTGCCGAGCGTTCGCCGGTCGAATCGCGCATCTCACGCGGCGAAAACGCCGCCAAGACCCAGCTGTCCGCCATCGGCTCGCTCAAGAGCGTCTTCTCCAACCTGAAGACCGCGCTGGACAAGCTTCGCAAGGAAGACGGCAGCAACGCCCGCACCACCACGGTGCCCGACAAGGCGCCCTACACCGCCACCGCCGACACCACCGCCGCGGTTGGCCAGTACCAGGTCGAAGTGCTGGACATCGCCAGCGCACACAAACTCACCTCGGCCGGCATGTCGGCCGATACCAAGCTTGGTCCCGGCAAGCTCGTCATCGAGGCCGGCGACAAGAAGATCGAAGTCGAGATCAAGGAAGGCCGCGACACGCTGGCCGACATCCGCAGCGCCATCAACACGGCCGCAGCGGGCAAGGGCGTGTCCGCCAGCCTGGTCAACGCCGACGACGGCCAGCACCTGGTGCTCACCGCGACCGACACCGGCACCGCCGGCAAGCTGCGCGTCACCGCCGAAGGCGATGGCCTGGCGCCGCTGGTCTACGACCCCGGCGTGTCCACCGCGATGACCGAAACCGTGCAGGCCAAGGACGCGCAGGTGAAGATCGACGGCGGCCTCATCCGCACGTCCAGCAAGAACAGCATCACCGACCTGCTGCCGGGCGTGACCCTCACGCTGACCGAAGCCAAGCCGGGCGAGACCTTCACCTTCAAGGTGGCCACCGACGACGCCGCGCTGAAGACCACGCTGCAGTCGTTCATCAGCGCCTACAACACGTCGATCTCGCTGACCAAATCGCTGACCGCCTACAACGCCGAGACCAAGACCGCCTCGGCACTCACCGGCGACAGCATGGTGCGTGGCCTGCAGAGCCAGCTGCGCAATCTCGCCAGCGAACAGGTCGTGGCGCTCAAGGACCTGGGCGTGAAGATCAACACCGACGGCACGCTGTCGCTGACCAACAGCGATCTCACCAAGGCCCTGGCCGAAGACCCGGGTGCGCTTTCGCGCCTGTTCTCGGGCGACGACAGCTACGGCGCGGACCTGGAAAGCATGCTCGACAGCGTGCTGGACAGCGAGGGCCTGCTGGATTCGCGCACCACCAGCCTCAACGCGCGTCTGAAGACCTACGACACGCAGTACGAAGACCTGGATCGCCGCATGGAATCGCTGCAGGCCCGCTATACCGCGCAGTTCACCGCGATGGAACAGATGGTCACGCAGCTGCAGGGCAGCAGTGGCTACCTGTCGCAGCAACTCGCCTCGATGTCGTAAGCAAGGAGACCCCAGATGCTCGGCGCCCACCGCAACTACGCCAACCAGTACCGCAGCACCGGCGTGAGCACCGCCGTGCTCGAAGCCGATCCGCACCGCCTCGTCGCCCTGATGCTGGCCGGCGCACGCGACCGCGTCCGCCTGGCCGGCGCATGCCTGGAGCGCGGCGACATCCCGCGCAAGGCCAAGGCCATCAGCGACGCCAGCGGACTGATCGGCGGCCTCAACAGCGCGCTGAACCTGGACGCGGGCGGCGAGATCGCCGCCGGCCTGCAGTCGCTGTACGACTACGCGCAACAACGCCTGCTCTCGGCCAACGTCGACAACGACGGCGCCGCGCTGACCGAAGTCGATGGCCTGCTGGGCGACATCGAATCGGCATGGCTGGCCATCACGCCCAAGGCCGCCACGCCGTGACCGTCATGGTGCCCGCACTGCCCGAGGCCGAAGTCCGCGCCGCGCTGCATGCGGAGCAGTGGGAATACGCGTTCGGCCTGTTGGCCGACCACGATCGCGCCGTGCGCGAAGCGCTCGATGGCGTGGAGCTGGCCGCCCTGCCCGCCGCGCCGTGGCGCGAGTTGCTGGAACGGCAGTGCGCCCTGCTGGCCGACCTGACCCTGGTGCGCGACGAAACCGCGCGCACCCTCGCACGCCTGGGCCGCGACCGTCGCGGCGCCCTGGCCTACCGGACCAGCGCGGGATGACCCCTTACGCGGCCGACACCGCGCTGTTCGAGCAGGTGCTGGTGCACGAGGACCGGCGCGCCGCCGCATTCCTGCCCGGCACGATCGACCGCGCCGTCGCCGCCGCTGCCGCGATGCAGGCCGAACGCCTGCTGGCCGCCCTCGCCCACGGCGAAGGCGTGCGCAACGACGATGCCGACGACCTGGCCGAAACCGCCTCGGCCGTGCAGCGCGTGGAAGCCAAGCTGGACCTGCTGCTGGGGCTGTTCGGCGTGCTGATGCGCGAACGCGGCCACCTGCCCGCCCCGACCCGCCTGCGCTGGTCCACGCGCGGCGCCCGCCTGAACACCGACGAACGCACCGCCCCGGTCGCCGACGGCACCCCGGGCCTGCTGCGCCTGCAGCCGGCCGAATGGCTGCCGGACTGCATCGAGCTCCCCGGCCAGGTCATGGCCGGCGAACCCGGTCGCCTGTGGGTGCGGTTCGACCCGCTGCCGGCAGGGCTGGCCGACGCGCTGGAGCGCCACCTGTTCCGGCTGCACCGCCGCCAGGTCGCCGAGACCCGCCGCCACCGCTGACACGGCGGCCGCTCCTAAACCTTGGACAGCTTCACAGTTCCGCGTATCCGTTCTTGACGCCGATGGCGCCGATACCCCGCCGAACTGTGCCGCATTTGTCGTTGCCGTCACAATCCGAGCGTGAACGAATGGCCCCTCCACGTCACCTCCGCTAAGGTGACGTCACCAGGAACGGCGAGCCATTGGGGAAACGGAGTTGGGGTCGGGGTTGTTGCGTGTACTGATCTGTGACGACCACACGCTGGTCCGCGCAGGATTGCGTCGTCTGCTCGAGTCGTTCGCGGATATCGAAGTCGTGGCCGAGGCGGCCAATGCCGACCAGGCCATCGTCGGCGCCCGCCAGCATGGGCCCGACATCGTCTTGCTCGACCTGTCGATGCCCGGCCGCAGCGGTTTCGAGGCGCTGGTCGAACTGCGCCGCGACCACCCCACCTGCTCGGTCGTGGTGATGTCCATGCACGACGATCCCACCCACGTACGCGAGGCCCTGGCCCGCGGCGCCAGCGGATTCGTCGTCAAGGAAGCCGCGCCGGCGGAGCTGGAAATCGCCCTCCGCGCCGCCGCCGCCGGCCGCACCTACCTGAGCCCGCAGGTCTCGGCACCGCAGTTGTTCGCCCGTCCGCGCAGCGACGAGGGCATCGATTCCCTGCCACCGCGCCAGCGCGAGATCCTCGCCGCCCTCGGCGCGGGCCGCACCAGCAAGCAGATCGCGTCGGACCTGGGCATCAGCGTCAAGACGGTGGAAACCCACCGCGCGCGCATCATGGCGGCCCTGGGCTGCCGCAACGCGATCGAGTTGCTGCGCATGGCGATGCGGTTGCACGACCGGCCGCAGGGCTGATCCGAAGGGCCGCCGTCTGGCGGGCAGCACCAGCGCAGACGCTACTGCGGTTTCAAGAACATAGCCCGGGTACGCGAAGCGCACCCAGGGTTGCTGCTGCTCATGACGCCCCACCGCCTTTGGCGTTCCCGACCACCGCGGCTGCGGCTGCGGCTGCGGCTGCGGCTGCGGCTGCGGCTGCGGCTGCGGTTGCGGCTGCGGCTGCGGCTGCGGCTGCGGCTGCGGCGGTTGCGGTTGCGGTTGCGGTTGCGGTTGCCGTTGCCGTTGCCGTTGCCGTTGCCGTTGCCGTTGCCGTTGATCTTGCGACTTCGGAGCGAGCCGAGCACCGGAGCCGTGCGAGGGCCGAA